>JAFTDD010000009.1 GCA_017454355.1 Muribaculaceae bacterium | reverse complement strand
GTCAAGGCGATAGTAGTAGATGAGCATTTCATCATCGCCAGGGCGTAGGTTGCCCATTCGGTCGATGCCGCCCTTGCGCATTGCCGGTTCAAGGCGTTCAACTGTTTCGCCGTTCACTGTTTCCTGGACGCGCACCATCACGTCGTCAACCGTCAGGCCAGAGGCTTCAAGTTGAGTCTCGCAGAAACTCTTGGCCATCGCCTTGCGGTGCTGTGACACAATCTGCTTGCGTTGCTCTTGCTCACTCATGATGTAGATGCCGTTTGCATCGGCGGCACTCTTGACGGCTTCGGCAAAGCGACTTCGGTCATCGTTGCAAGCATAATAAAGAGCGGCGGCGATAGCATCGGCCAGTGAGAAACCGCATGAAAAGCATTTAGCGATATTCTTGCCGCTTTTATGTGTCACGCAAAGCCCTTTATTCTTGCCCGAGGCACCGCACTTCGGGCACGGAACGTATGACGTGGCTCGAGTGAGCGACGCATTCGGCACGCAATAGCTAATATCGGCATTTTCACGCACCTTGCGTATCGTCAAATCAGAATAAAAGTCGCTCATTAAAACAAATGGTTTGATTCCGCATACCTGAAAAACTCGGCTTTCTCATGGATGCCAAGCCGGGCGAAGGCATTGCGGATATGGTTGTTTACTGTATGGATTGATAAATATAACTGCTCGGCAATCGCTTCCTTGCACATGCCATCGTACCAGAGACGCAGCACACGTTTCTCGGCTTCACTCAGGCGACTGTCAAACTCCGGGTGACAAATCACACCTTCCTGACGGCACTCACCGCGAAGCGGACACGGCACACACTCCAGATGGAACCGGCCATAGTGGTCGATGTCGGCAATGTTGTCGATGTTGCCGAAATTGCACTTGCAGAAGCGAAGCACCATGCGATAGCGGTAAAGCGACACGTTGGGCAAACAACGCTCATACTCTTTGCTCAACGCAACGTATGCTTTCGGGTAGAGCGTCTCAATCTTGTCGAGCATATCACTGATGATGTCGTGGTGACGCTCAGTCAGACGCTCGGTGTGACCATCGGACGTGCGGTACCACAACTCATCCTCATAGGTGTAAAACTCAATTCTCAATGGCATGGCTGTGTCATTTTTCACAAATAGTTAGAGAATCAAAGATACGCTCTGAAAAAATTTCCTCAATTTTGCGCTTGTGAAGTTCGGGTATGCGAGACAAGCCGCGCGCCCAATTAAACACAGTGTGGCGAGGTACGAGACAGCCATCACAAATTCTGTCAATGACATAGGTCTTGCGATGGTTGGAAAAGCGATTCAAGAAATCTCGAAGCGCAATCGAATCTTTGCGAATTTCGTCGTTTTTTGAGTTCATAGCGAGTACATTTACAATAATTGTTGTAACTTTACAGCCGCAAAAGTACATTTATTTTTGCAAACTCAAACAATATGTTTGACCTCAAACCGAAAGTTTTAGATAATTTAACATTTTGTTTTATGAAAAATATTGGAAACGAGCTAAAGAGATTGATTGAGGAGAAGCGTCTCGTCAAGAAAGATCTCGCCGCCGAGTTGGGCATCACGCCCACTTACTTGTCGGCGATTATGCGCAAGGAGAGCATCGACTGCTCACTCCTTGACCGCATTTGTGGTTTAATCGGTGTGTCGCCGTCGTATTTCTTTGACGACGAAGCGGGTATTAACGTGTCGAGCGTGCATGCCTCAACAGTAATCGGCAACGCCAACGCGGCGGTGACAATCACTGCTAATGAAGTGGCAGCACTGAAGGAGCTTCTTAAGGAAAAGGAGCGTACAATCCAGATTTTACTGGCTCAAACCGGGACAAAAACGGGACAGTAACAATAAGTTTTAAGACTAAAACTATCTATGAATTATCGTCATGGAAACTCATAATGTTACTGAAGAAATCCTCTCACCCCGACCCGAGACCGGAGAAGCCTATAGGCCTCTCCGGTTTTTTTCATGCATTTGATTGCACCAATTTCAAACGGCCTGACCATACAAAAAAAACGGCCTGACCATACAATAAAACGGCCAGGCCCTACAATTTTTCGGGTTATACAGGACGGAGTGGGCGGGACGGTGTGAATGTAACGTTGAATGCAACGGATTTTAGGGTGAGAAAATTATTTTCGGAAATTTTTGCGGTTAAGTCACGGTAATTTATTATCTTTGCAAGTTGGTAACAATGGTTTAGACATTTAGATGGTAGATGTTAGACGTTCCACATATTTGGCGGTGGCGCTCGCCGCGCTGCTCGTCTTGACGTCCTGCCATAGGACTCCGCCGCCCGATACGACAGCCGCCCGTGAAGCCGGTGGGCGTGCCGCGGTCGCACTCACAGGCGTCGACCACGCCGACACGCTGGCGTTGCAGAGCGCAATCCTCAGGGTGCGCGCCGCCGCCGACAGTTTCGCCTTGGCCGGCGACAGCGTGGGAGCCGAAGCATTTGACGAGGCCTTCCGGACCTCGCTGGCCGAAAAAGACCCCGCCCTGCACCGGGCAATCTTCAACAAACAAGCATGTAGCATGTAGCACGTAGCATGTAACAAGCAATAAAATATTATGTCGCGACTTATAAAATATCTTGCATTGGCAGCCGTGGTGATGACGGCGCTGACCGCGTGTGACGACCACGTGCCGGAGCGCGCCATGCGCCTGAGCGAGTCGCTCGCTGGCAAGTGGCAGCGCGGCGACACCGAGGCTCTGGCCACGTTCAAGGCCACCTACGACGGTCATGTTGAGAATTTGAGCCTGCCGTGGAGCCGCCACACGCTGGAAGAACTCTTTATCGAGAACGTGGAGGCTCACGGCAACGACACGCTGACGGCCGCCGCACGCGCCGTGGCCTTTGAGCCTGCCGATTTTGCCGACTTTTACGCCGGACGGTTGCTCGACAGCCTGCGCCATAGCGCCACCATCACGCCGGAGCAGGCGCTGTCGCAGATGACCGTGGTGGGCACCGGCGCCGGACGGGTGGGCGCCGTGGCGAGTGCCGAAGCCTATTCGCTCGAACTCGACCGCCGCACGCGCGAACTGCCCGTTGACGAGCAGATGCGCGTCTATGCCCGCGCCGCCATCACGCCCGAAGAGTTGGGGCGCGCTTTGGCCGAGGAATACCGTATGCCCGAGGCCGACACCGCCCTGGTGCGCGACCGCCTCGACGCGCTACGCGAAATCTACGACGCCCCACGCATGGCACGCTGCGAGGCCGAATTCAATAGAAACATTAATTGAGCATGTAGCACGTAGCATGTAGCACGTAGCACGTAGCATGTAGCATGTAGATAAAATATCATTAGACGATGAAAACATTTGAAGAATATCTTGACATGGTCAATCAGGCCGTGAGCCATATCAAGTATCCCGAGCGACCGGCCAACCTCTACGATCCCATCGCCTACACGATGGGTCAGGGCGGCAAGCGAGTGCGTCCGGCATTGGCGCTGATGAGTGCCGACGCTCTGGACGGCGACCTTGAACTCACCATGCCGGTGGCGCTGGCGGTGGAGTTGTTCCACAACTTCACACTGTTGCACGACGACGTGATGGACCGCGCCGACGTGCGCCGCGGCCAGCCCACGGTTCACACCAAATGGAACGACAACGTCGCCATCCTCAGCGGCGACGCGATGCTCTCCCTGTCAATGAAGTATCTGGCGCAGGCTCCGGCCTATTGTGTGATACACGCTTTTGAACTGTTTAACCGCACCGCCATGAAGGTGTATGAGGGTCAGCAACTCGACATGGACTTCGAGAAGCGCTACGATGATGTGACGCTCGAGGAGTACATGGAGATGATACGCCTCAAGACGTCGGTGCTGCTTGGCGCGTCGTGCCAGTTGGGCGCGCTTGTCGCGGGCGCCGCCGAGGCTACTGCCCGCCGCATCTATCAGGTGGGCGAGAACATGGGCATGGCCTTCCAGGTGCAGGACGACGTGCTGGACGTGTGGGGCGACCCGGCGACATTCGGCAAGGCCACCGGCGGCGACATCATGTGCGGCAAAAAGACGTTCCTGCTCATCAACGCGCTGCACATGGCCGGCGGCGCCGACCGTCGCGAACTGGACTATTATGTTACCGGCGAGGGCAAGGATGCGGCGCGCGAGGTGAAGGTGGCTGCCGTGACGGCCATCTACGAGCGGCTCGGGTTGCGCGAGCACGCCACCGATGCCGTGCGAGACTACTCGACGCGCGCCATCGAGGCGTTGCACGGCTGCGGTATGGGCGCCAAGCAGCACGATGTGTTTGTCGAACTCATCGAGCGCCTCACGTCCCGCACAATGTAAGCCGCTCCCCAACCGAAACTGTATCATAATTTATATTATGGGATTTTGCCGCCCTAACGGGCGGGAAATCTTTCAAAATCTAAAATAGAAATAAATAATTAATATTCTCATTTTTAATTATTTAATAGATGTGAGATTTAGAATAAGATTTTGAAAGATTTCCGCACGCAACGCGTGCGCTAATTATGATACAGTTTCGGAAATGTACATTAAAATATAAGATAGTATATAAAGATTATGACAATAGATTTCGCGCTGCCGCCGGTGGTGTGGTCACTGCTGGCGGCATCGGTCATATTAGGTTTGGGCTACGCGTTGTGGCAATGGCATCGGGCACGGGTATTGACGCGCCATGCGGCAGCCTGTGAGGAGGCCGGAGTGGCCGGCGGCGGCGAGCCGCTCGGCGTGAGCGTCATTGTGGACGGCCGCAACGAGATTGGCGAGTTGCGCCACTGCCTGCCTCACTTCCTCCACCAGGACTATCCGCGCTTTGAGGTGATTGTGGTGGCCGGCGACCAGAACGAGGCCGCCAGCGACACATTGAGTGAGTTTCGCGCACAGTTTGACAACCTCAAAGTGACTTTCACGCCGCGCGACTCGCGCGCGCTGTCGCCCAAGAAACTCGCGTTGATGCTCGGCATCAAGGCCTCACAATATCCCGTTGTGCTCACCACCACCGCCAACTGCCGTCCGTCGAGCGAGCGGTGGCTGTCGCTGATGATGAGCCGTTTTGAGCCGGGCGTGGACGTCGTGCTGGGCTATAGCCATTACCGCTATAGCCGTGACCGTGGCTCGGGGCGGTTCTACCGCGTGTTTGACACGGTGAGCACCGGCGCGCAGTGGCTCGTGAGCGCTATCACCGGTCACCCATATCGGGGCACGAGCGACAACCTCGCATATCGTCGCGAGGTGTTTGACGCCCACAAGGGCTTCTCGGAATTGCTGCACCTGCAGTGGGGCGACGACGACGTGTGGGTGAGCCGGATTGCAACGGCAGCCAACACACGTGTGCAACTCGCCCGCGAGAGCCAACTGCATGCCCACTACGACCACATGTCGCACGCCCACAGCGTGCTGAAGATGCGGCGCGACTTCACGTCGTCGCTCGTCAGGCGGTGGCCGCGTGTGTCGCAGTCGCTGGCCTCTCTCGCCGCGATTGGCCATCTGGCCACCGCGATTGCCGCCGTGGCGCTGCAGCCCACGAGCCCCGTGGTGATTGTCGCCGCGCTGCTGTCGCTGCTACTCACGTGGCCTGCCGCCATCGCCGCCGTGCGCCGCCAGTGCCGCGTCCTCGGAGCGCCGCAGTTGTTGCTGTCGGTGCCGCTGTTTGCCCTGTGGCGTCCGGTGGTCAACTGCTTCTACTCATTGCAGGAGCGCCGCCACCGCCGCAGCAACTACACTATCTATGGCTAAAAAAGAAGATGATTGGGGCGTTGAGGGGATGGCGAGGAGTGATGGTGCTGAGCGTGGTGCTGATGCACAACGGCATCCATGCCGCCGACCAGATGAGTTGGGCGGCGGTGGTGTTCTTCTTTGTCTCCAGCGGTTTCCTGATGTCGATGCGCCATCCGGTTGACGAGGGGGGCGTGACGGCGAGCGCCTGCGTTGAGAGCGGCCGCCGCTTCGCCACTCGCGTTGGCCCGTTACACTGGCTCGCGCTGGCCGTAGTGCTGGCCGTGCAGTTGCGCGACGGCCGGTTTACCTTTTCTCCGGCGCTGGCCGCCAACGCGTTGCTGGTACACTCGTGGGTGCCGGTGCGCGAAGTGTTTCTCTCGTTCAACAAGCCGTCGTGGTTTCTAGCCACACTGCTTGCCCTCTATGCCGCCTACCCGCTGCTGCGGCGATTGATGAGCCGCTTGGGAGAGAGTGGCGGTGTGCTGCTGGTGGTCGCCTGGGGCACCGTGATGGCCGTTGTGCTATGGCACTGCGACCAACCCACGCGCGACTGGCTGCACACCTTTCCGCCGGTGCGCGCCGGCGACTTCCTGCTTGGCATGCTCGTGTATGACCTGTGGGCTCGCGGCCAGGCCAAGGCCAGGCCCTACATGCCACATGCCACATACTACGCCCTCATCGAATTTGGAGCGGTGGCGCTGCTGGCGGCGTTTGTGGTGACGGACCGCCTCAGCGACAACGCATTGGTGGCGTGGAACAGCAATCTGCTCTACTGGCTGCCGGTGGCCGCCGTGGTGCTGGCTGCCGCCGTGTGTAACGGCAACGAGGGCCCCATCGGACGGCTGCTACTCTCGACACCGCTACAGTGGCTGGGAGGCATCAGCCTCGAGTTATATATGATGCACACGCCAACCGGACTGATGGTCGACCGACTTGTGGCCCCTGTGTTGGGGCACTTTGGCGTGATGAACTACGACTGGGAGTGGCTGATGACGCTTGTGGCTCTCTTCCCCGTGGCGTGGGCCACCCACCGCTGGTTCACCGTGCCCGTCACACGCCGCCTGTTGTCCTCCCCCGCCCCCTCCTAAAGGAGGGGGTGTCATGCCTCCGTGGGCAATAAATCGTCATATAGTTGCGTTATTTGTTTTGTATCGCGAGACGAAGTCTCGTATGCCCAACAACCACTGCCATAATGAAACAACGACTGCTCAAATATCTCCACGCCGCTGTGCTGGCTGTGCTGGTGGCGATGCTCGCGCCGGGCGCCGCCGCCCAGGACAACGACCGCATCCTCAACCGGCCGTATGCCGACAACAAGCGGCTGCACTTCGGCTTCAGCGTGGGCATGAACTTCCAAGACTTGAAGTTAACCAACAACGCGTTTATCACCGAAGACGGCGAACAGTGGATGGCCGAGGTGCCCAACCACTCGCCGGGCTTCTGCGTGAACGTGCTGGCCGACTGGCGATTGGGCAAGCACTTCAACTTGCGCCTGACGCCGGGAATGTACTTCGGCAACAAGGTGGTCTACTTCCAGAACCAACTCGCGCCGGCCGACGCGCTCGAGCCGAGCCACGTGCATCAGACCCAGAACATCAAAAGCACCTACGTTGTCGTGCCGCTTGACCTGAAAATCAGTTCACTGCGCTACCGCAACCTGCGACCCTACTTCACCGTGGGTGGCATGGGCCTGTTCAGCGTGGGCAAGGAGCGCAGCGAGCAACTGAAGATTTCGCGCACCGACTTTATGCTCACCGTGGGCATGGGTTGTGACATCTATCTGCCCTACTTCAAGTTGTGCCCCGAGGTGAAGTTTTGCTTCGGCCTGAAGAATGTGCTCAACAAAAATCGTCCCGATCTGGAGGACAATCCCGAGATGATGCGCTTCACCGAGAGTCTCGACAAGGTTCTCAACAGCATGGTGGTGGTCACATTCTATTTTGAGTAACATTTTGAGGGAGCGCATTTTTTTTGTACCTTTGCAACCCATATCAGACAACAACAATCAACCAACTACAAAATAATGGCAGTAGACAAGCAGACATTGGTTAACACCATCATCGAGGCAATTCAGGAAAAGAAAGGACACGACATCGCCTACGTAGACCTCTCGTCAATCGAGGAGGCCGCCACCGGAGGCTTTGTCATCGCCACGGGCAACAGCGCCATGCAGGTGGAGGCCGTGGCCGACAGCATCCGCGAGTATGTTGAAGAGCACATCGGCGTGAGGCCGTTCAACTACGACGGCTACCAGAACGCCGAGTGGATTGTGATTGACTATGGCATGGTTTTTGCTCACGTGTTCCTGGGCGAGTTGCGTCAGCGCTACGACCTGGAGCGCCTCTGGGCCGACGCCAAACTCACTCTCGTCCCAGACATCTATTAAATAATAAGGTTTAGCGGTTGAACGTTGAGGGGTTGAGCCATTTGCTATCGCAAATGGGAATAAATGTAGAACCTGGCCGTCACAGAGCCAAATCCAATATCCCCGAGCGCGATAGCGCGAGGCTCAACCCCTCACCCCCTCAACTCCTCAACGTTTTAACAATAGCCCGGACAAATGGCAAAGAAACAGAATAGCAAGCCCAAGATGAACATCATGTGGATGTACATCTTGATTTTCGCCTCTATCTTCGCCCTGTGGATGATGCGCAACGACGCGAGTTTCACTACCCGTCAGATGCAGTGGAGCCAATTTAAGGACGCCGTGAACGCCAACGCCGTCGACAACATCGTCATCTACAGCGACAAGAAGGCGGAGGCCGACGTGGTGAGCGACTCGCTGCGCCGCGTGCTTACCAAGGACGACCCCAAGCCGACCCCGGCCGACGGCAATGCGGTGGGCGCTAACGACAAGATGCGCATCGCTGTCGAAATTCCCAGCACCGACGCCGCCGACAAACTCATCGGCAAGGCCCAGGAGGAAGGACGCTACACCGGCGACTACAAGTATGAGGACAACAGCGGATTGAGCAACATCCTGTGGTACTTCGGTCCGGTGGTGCTGCTGGTGCTGCTGTGGGTGCTGATGTTCCGCCGCATGGGCGGAGCAGGCGGCGGAGGCATCTTCAACGTGGGCAAGAGCAAGGCCGCGCTGTTTGACGGCAGCAACGGCGACAAGGTCACCTTCAACGATGTGGCCGGCTTGGCCGAGGCCAAGGTGGAAATCGCCGAGATTGTCGACTTCTTGAAGAACCCCGAAACATATACCGAGTTGGGCGGCAAAATCCCCAAGGGCGCGCTGCTCGTTGGCCCGCCGGGCACCGGCAAGACGTTGCTGGCCAAGGCGGTGGCCGGCGAGGCCGAGGTGCCGTTTTTCTCGCTCTCGGGCTCGGACTTCGTCGAGATGTTTGTGGGCGTGGGAGCCTCCCGGGTGCGCGACCTCTTCAGCCAGGCCAAGAGCAAGGCGCCGTGCATCATCTTTATTGACGAGATTGACGCCGTGGGTCGCGCCCGCGGCAAGAACCCCAGCCTGGGCGGCAACGACGAGCGCGAGAGTACGCTCAACCAGTTGCTCACCGAGATGGACGGCTTTGGCAGCAATAGCGGTATCATCGTGCTTGCCGCCACCAACCGCGCCGACATCCTCGACAAGGCGCTGCTGCGCGCCGGCCGCTTCGACCGACAGATTTACGTTGAGTTGCCCGAACTCACCGACCGCAAGGAAATCTTCCAGGTGCACCTGCGCGGTGTCAAGACCGACGGCAGCGTCGACCTCGACTTCCTCGCGCGGCAGACGCCCGGTTTCTCGGGCGCCGACATCGCCAACGTGTGTAATGAGGCCGCGCTGATTGCCGCTCGCCGCAAGAAGCAAGCCGTGCAGCGCCAGGACTTCACCGACGCCATCGACCGCATCGTGGGCGGCCTGGAGAAGCGCAGCAAGGTCATCACGGCCGACGAGCGCCATTCCATTGCCGTGCACGAGGCCGGCCACGCCACCGTGGGCTGGCACCTCGAGTTTGCCGACCCGCTCATCAAGGTCACCATCGTGCCTCGCGGCAAGGCCTTGGGCGCGGCGTGGTACGCCCCCGAGGAGCGACAGATTGAGCCGCGCCAAGCCATCCTCGACCAGATCTGCAAACTGCTCGCCGGCCGTGCCGCCGAGGAACTCTTCATCGGCTTCACCGACACCGGCGCGCTCAACGACTTGGAGCGCAGCACCAAACTCGCCTATGCCATGGTGACCTACTACGGCATGAGCGACACGCTGCCCAACATCAGTTACTACGATTCGAGCAGCGACAGTTACGGCTTCACAAAGCCCTATAGCGAGGAGCGCGCCCGCGCCATTGACGCCGAGGTGCAGAAGATTATCAACGGAGAGTATGAGCGCGCCAAAGCGTTGCTCACGCGCTATGAGACCGGCCACCACGAGTTGGCCGACCTGCTCGAGCGTCGCGAGGTGATTTTCGCCGAGGATGCCGAGCGCATCTTCGGTCCGCGCCAGTGGCGCTCGCGCAACGACATCATCGCCGAGCAAGAGACTCCGGGCGGCGACGAGCCCACCGGCGACAACACCACCGTCACTCCCCCACCGTTCCAGCCCTGAGGCCGGAGGCCGTCGCATTAGTTGCGGCGGTCAACGTGGAGGATGCTCTGGACGAGCATCAGTTCGCGGATGGCATCACGTTGCAGTTCGATGTCGTCATAGGCGGCGTTCTCGCTGTGGAGGATTACCATTGAGCGGTCAGGGTGCCGACGCACATACTTCACCATGCGGTAGTCCTCGAGCAGCACCACATAGATTTCCCCCCAAAGGATAAGGCTCATGTCGCGCACCTCGCGCACGGCAATAAGGTCACCGCTATTGATGACCGGGGCCATAGAGTTGCCGGTGACGGTAACCAGTTTGCTTGCCGGGTCGAGCAGTTGCGGCATGTCGACCCAGCCGCTGATGCGGTCGTCGGTGAAGAGCATGGCACGCGGGGCGTTTCCGGCGGTGACGTCGATGTCATAAACCGGCGTGCCGCGGCCCGTGGTCTGGTCGGTCACGGCGATGCCTGGCATGGTGGCGGTGACGATGCGCGTGGAGGCGGCAAAGGGTAGTCCCTCGCCGGTGGTGAGCCACTGCTTGTTGGCGCCCACATTGACCACGATGCGGTTGAGCAGGGCGTCGCTCACGGGGATGTGGCCGTTGAGATACTTCGACAGGTTGCTGGTGTCGAGACCGATGCGCACGGCAAACTCGCGCTGTGAGACGCCCAGGCGCGACATGATGTAGCGAATACGCTCAATGACTGTGTTGGTGTCGGTATTGTCCATTGGTGTGATGTGATGTAGTTTCTAGGATTCCTAGATTTCCTAGGATTCCTAGATTTCCTAGATTTCCTAGGGGTCCTAGGGAGTCCTAGGGAGTCCTATGATTCAAAGTTTAAAGTCATTTCCGGCGAGGGAGTGGTTGTAGTAGGCAGTGTTGCCGGTGATGTCCTCGAGCACCTCGATGAAAGGCGGCAACTTGACGGGCTCGCCTTCCTCAATGCCTTTTGTCTCGAGGATAACGAGACCCTCGAGGGCGTCCTGATATGTGTCTACCTCAAAGTATTGTCCTTGCCAGATGAAACTGCTGCGGTGCTTGCGGATGGTGCGCTTGTTGGGGTCGGCAAGGCTGAGCATCATCTCGTAGAGGCTATTGTTGATTTGGCGCTCGGTGACGAGTTCCTCGGTGGGCGAGATGCGCTTCTTGGTCGTGTGGACATACATGTACTTGCCCTGCCAGCCGCGACGTCGCAGGCGCACCTCGGTGCCCGGCTCGGCGCTGCGCAGATAGGTCTGGATGATGTCGATGTCGATGGCGTCGGCCGGCAGTTCGCCGTTAATCTTGACGATGTATTTGCGCTCCAGTTCGATGGGTTGCGGCAGGCCGAGCACGCCGCCGATTTCCTTGAGCACGCGCTTCATCTTGGCGTCAAAGTCATCGTGGTTGTTAATCACGCGCAGGTGGGGGTGTCCGGTCCAAGCCTTGATAACCTTCTTGTCGAGCGAGCGGGCGATGTTCAGGCCTTCCTCTGTCATCGCCTCATATCGCTGGGCGTTATTGGCCGTGGTGTAGTATTGCTCGGCGCCATCGGCGGCACTCACCAGGTGCAGCACGGCGTCATAGCGCTCGCGCAGTTCGGCGCTGCTGGTGCCCACGGCGCGGGTGATGTCATCCCACATCTCGGGTGCCATATAGGCCGAGATGTCGAGCGTGCCCCGGTCGCAGACGATGATACACGGCTCGGTACATTCCTGGGCCATACGGTAGAATTTATCCTCGAGGGCAAGTTGGATTTCGAGAGTCGCTTTCTCGCCTTGATAAAAGTATTCCTTGTTTGTGGTCAGGTAGTTCATGCCGGCGGCGGTGAACATGGTGGGCACCTCGGGCAGGGTGAACACTTGGTATCCCATGCTGGAGAAATGCTCGACTATCTTGGTCAGTGCCGTCGTCTTGCCGGCGCACGGTCCTCCGGTGAGGACGATGCGAGTGATATTTGCCATTTTATCGCGTTGAATTGATTTGACGTTCTTCTAATTTCCAATCAGCAATCACTAATTACTGATTAAGGTTTCCGGTAGTGGTTAGCGGTCGCTTCCAAACGGAACCGCAAATTTATAAAAAAATCGCGACATAAGAAAATCATTTTTCATTTCCACCCTATTTTTCTGAAAATGGTCACCGCAGTGAACACTTTTGCGACAAAATGTTCATCATAATGAACATTTATTATAAAAAATTGGTTAGTGTGGTGAACATTTTGTAATTTTGCAGCGAGAAAACAATCTTCAAGATGGAAACACTATTTAAGAAGCACAGGTTATTGGTATCGCAGGTCAGCACGGCTATCGTCCGTGACATCATGCACAGTATCAATTGGGAAGCCCAACTGGTTGGCATCCGCGGCTCGCGAGGTGTTGGCAAAACGACACTGATGCGGCAATATATCAAGCAAAAATATGGCACAAGTGCGGGAGAATGCCTCTACTGCGTGATGGACAGCATG
The DNA here is from genome assembly GCA_017454355.1 of Muribaculaceae bacterium. GTDB lineage: Bacteria > Bacteroidota > Bacteroidia > Bacteroidales > Muribaculaceae > Sodaliphilus. The sequence goes on along the minus strand of JAFTDD010000009.1, from coordinate 32,682 downwards.
TATTTCACAACACACTCGTTATTGGATCTTGCCGAGCAGTTCCACATGCATGGTGGACGCCATCTATTCTTGGACGAGGTGCACAAATACCCAACGTGGAGCAAAGAGATAAAAGAGATTATTGACTTGTGGCCCGACATGAAAGTAACGTTCAGCGGGTCATCGTTAATCCAAATTCTTAACGCGGATGCCGACTTGTCGAGGCGCGTTCTGACATACGATATGGCCGGGCTGTCATTTCGGGAATTTTTACATTTTTATCACAACATTAAACTGCCTGTGGTGCCGCTTAACGAGGTGTTGAATAAAGCCGATGACGTGTGCGACATGGTAAATCGGGTGTGCACACCGCAAAAGTTGTTTGAGCAATATCTCAAAGTGGGATACTACCCCTTCTTTGATGGTGCAGAGACAGAATATTACAGACGGATTGAGAATGTGTTGAACTTCATCATAGACCTAGAGATGACCCTATTTTGCGGCATAGAACCGGCCTACACACGCAAACTGAAAGCGTTGATGATGTACCTTGCAAACAACGCCCCTTACCAAGTGAACATTGTCAAACTCGCTGCTTACCTGGAGATTAGCAAGACAACGCTGATGAGTTATCTGTCCAGTATGAGGCGTGCCGAGTTGCTACACTTGCTTTATAGCGACAACATGTCGGTTACCAAGATGCAAAAGCCCGATAAAATCTACCTGCAAAACACTAATCTAATGTATGCCTTTGGTAACCAACAAAATATTGGTACGCTTCGCGAGTGCTTTATTGTCAATCAACTCTCATACGCCCATAATGTTGAGTATGGTAAAGAATCCGGTGATTTCCGTATTGACGGCAAGTACACACTCGAAGTGGGCGGACCGGACAAATCGTTTTCTCAAATTGCAGACTTACCGTACTCCTACGTGCTTGCCGACCGCATTGAAATGCCGATTGGCAAGAAACTGCCACTATGGCTCGCCGGAATGATATATTAGACAGGTGATCGTCAAGAATAAGGTGTGGGCTTGCGGATTGAGACACTGTGTCGCAATCCTCAAGCCCACCCTTGTGTTGTGGTCGCCGGGGGCGGTGTTACTTGCCGAAGTAGCGGTCGAGCATACCCTGGAAGCCGCGGCCATGACGAGCCTCGTCGCGCGCGATTTCGTGCAGGTTGTCGTGGATGGCGTCCAGACCCTGAGCCTTGGCCAACTTGGCGATGCGGGTCTTCTCCTCACATGCGCCACGCTCGGCGGCGGCACGCTTCTCGAGGTTGGTCTTGGTGTCCCAGACCACCTCGCCGAGCATCTCGGCATAGCGTGCGGCGTGCTCGGCCTCCTCGAGGGCGTAGCGGCGGAAGGCCTCTCCAATCTCGGGATAGCCCTCACGGTGAGCCTGACGGGCCATAGCCAGATATTGGCCGGCCTCGCTGCACTCGCCGATGAAGTGGGAGCGCAGGTGCTCAATAATCTCGGGGTCAACGCCGGCGGCGATGCCCAACTCGTGCTCGCTGGCGAAACTCGGCTTATCCTCCTCGACCAATTTGAACTTCTCGGCCGGCTGCTTGCACAACGGGCACTTCTCGGGCGGGGTGTCACCCTCGTGCACGTAACCGCACACGGTACAAATCCATTTCTTTGCCATAGTAGTGTGTAAAATTAAATAGTGAGTAAAACATCAAATTTTTACAAAGATAAGTAAAAAAGTCGGAACGGCCAAATTTCCGCCGATTTTTTAATTTTTAAATTTTGCAGTTACAACCGATTGTAGTAATTTTGTAAAGTGAAAGTGGGTTTTACCACTATTCGATAAACTAAAACCTTAACAAACAATTAGATGGACTATACGTTCCTTAACTTTCTCTCGCTCCTTGGTGCCGTGGGGCTATTCCTCTATGGCATGAAGGTGATGAGCGAGGGCTTGCAGAAGGCAGCCGGCGGCAAGTTGCGCGACATCCTGTCGGCAATGACACGCAACACGTGGGTGGGCATGCTCACCGGCGTGACAATCACCGCGTTAATCCAAAGTTCAAGCGCCTCGACAGTGATGGTGGTGAGTTTTGTCAACGCGGGCTTGATGACGCTCCAGCAGAGTGTGGCCGTGATTATGGGCGCAAATGTGGGCTCGACGTTCACCACATGGGTGGTGACTTTCTTCGGCTTCTCGGTGAGCCTGACAAAGTATCTGCTGCCGCTACTTGCCATCGCGGTGCCGCTGATGTTCACCAAGAAGAGCAAGTGGAAGTCAATCAGCGAGTTTCTCATCGGCTTTGTCTTCCTGTTCTATGGTCTGGAATTTATTCAGGACAATGTGCCCGACTTGAGCAAGTCGCCGGAACTCTTTGCCGCGTTGAAGAACTACACCGAGATGGGCTACTTGTCGGTGCTCCTCTTCTTCCTGGTGGGTATGGTGGTGACGATGGTCATCCAGTCGAGTGCCGCCACGATAGCCATTGTGCTCATCATGAGCACCAAGGGCTGGATACCGTTTGATATGGCGTGTGCCATCGTGCTGGGTAGCAACGTGGGTACGACCGTCACGCCGCTGCTCGCCTCGCTGGGCGGCAACGCCAGCGCCAAGAAGGCGGCCGGCATCCACCTGCTGTTCAACCTGATTGGCACGGTGTGGATGGTGCCGGTGTTCTTCCTCTTTGTCAAGTTGGCGGCCATTGTGACTGAGTCAATTGGCTTTGGCGACCCGACGGCCCTCTACGCCAGCGCCGATGCCGCCGGCGAGGCACAGTTGGCCAAGATGCGCGCCGCCACCTCGTGGGGCCTCACCGTCTACCACACCATGTACAACACGTGCAACCTCTTGCTGCTGCTGGGTTTCACCGGACTGATGGTGAAGATTGTCGACTACTTTATCAAGACCAAGCCGACCGACGACAGCGAGTCGCAACTCAAGTATATCAGCGCAGGCCTGGTGGGTGCCGCCGAACTCAATATCCTGCAGGCACAGCGTGAAACCGTGGTGATGGCCCAGAGGGTGGAGCGCATGTTTGGCATGGTCAAGACACTGGTGCACACCAAACTGGGTACCAAGGAGTTTGACGAACTGCTGGAGCGCATATATAAATATGAGGACATCAGCGACCGCATGGAGATTGAGATCGCCAACTACCTCAACCAGGTGATGGACGGCCGCCTGAGCCACGCCTCCAAGATGCGCATCGCCACGCTGCTCAACATCGTCAGCGAACTCGAGTCGATTGCCGACAGTTGCAACAACATCGCGAAGACGTTTGTGCGCAAGATGCAGAGCGACGCCCACTTCGTGGAATATAACTACAAGAACATCGACCTTATGCTCAAGTATGTCTCCCAAGCGATGACCAACATGATGGGCATTTTGGTCGACGTGGACGGCGCCAACTTCGACGACCTGCGCCGCAGTTACGAGAAGGAGCGCGAAATCAACGAGTTCCGCAACCACTGCCGCAGCGCCAACGTTGAGAACATCAACAACAAGAAGTACCCCTACGAGGCGGGTATCCTCTATATGGACATCATCTGCGAGGCCGAGAAACTCGCCGACTATATCGTCAACGTGGTGGACAGCGTGGAGGAACTGCTCAAGCGCAACACCGAGGAGGACGCCGGAGTGCTCTTGCCCGAACTCAATCCCGAGAAAATCAAATAATTCGTTAACTGGTTGAGGGTCGAGAGGTTGAGCCACTATTCTTCCTGAGCGCGCCAGCGCGAGGCTCAACCTCTCAACCCATCAACTCCTCAACTAAAACACTATGAAATCATTAAAAGGAACAAAGACCGAGCAGAACCTGCTCGAGGCATTCGCCGGCGAGTCGATGGCTCGCAACAAGTACACTTATTTTGCCAGCAAGGCCAAGAAAGACGGCTACCAGCAGATTGCGGCCATCTTTGAGTTGACAGCGGCCCAGGAGAAGGAGCACGCCGAGCTGTGGTTCAAGTTGCTCGAGGGCGGCGCCATCAAGCCCACCGTCGACAACCTGCGCGCCGCCGCCGAGGGTGAGAACCACGAGTGGACCGAAATGTACGTGCGTATGGCCCGCGAGGCCCGCGAGGAGGGCTTCGACGAGATTGCCGAGGTGATGGACGGCGTGGCCGCCATCGAGCGCGCCCACGAGGAGCGCTACCGCCGCCTGCTCGACAACGTGGAGCAGGGACTGGTGTTCTCGCGCGACGGCGACGCCGTGTGGCAGTGCCGCAACTGCGGCCACATCGTCGTGGGCAAGCAAGCACCGGAGGAGTGCCCCGTGTGCAAGCACGCACGCGCCTATTTTGAACTCAAGGCCGAGAATTATTGATGCCTCCCCCTTCCCCCTCCTAACGGAGGGGGGTATAGTTAAGAGTTATAATAATTGGTTTTGTATTGCGAGACGAAGTCTCGTACACCCCAACAGCAATGAAAAAGATTATCGCTCTCGCTCTGATGGCCATCACGGCGATGACCGCCGTGGCGGCCGACGACTACGACGCCGCGATTGCGGCCTACCGCGACAACAATTACGAGGAGGCCTACCGCCTGTTCACCGCGCTCCACAAGGCCGGAAACGACGACGTGCAGACCCTGGGCTACCTGGGCGCGACGGCCACCCGCCGCGGCGATGCCGCCACCGGCCTCGAATGGCTCGGAAAGGCTATGGAGAAACTGGGGCCTCAACTGGGCGACAACCTCGAGAAGATGGATGCCAGCGGCGCCAAGACGCTCGCGTGGATTGGCTACGAGAGCCAGTTGGCATGCAAGCAACTGGGCGACACCATCAAGGCGATGCAAGTGCTCGACCTGATGACCGAGGCTCTGCCGGACAACATGGATCTGGCCGAGGAGCGCGCCACAACGCTCATCAGCCTGGGCTGCTATGAGCAAGGCCGCGCGCTGCTGCGCGACATCATCGCTCGCGACAACAACGCCGTGCGCCGCGACTACTGCGCCAAACTGCTCAAGGACTTGGGCGAGTTGCCCGGCTCCCGCGAGTGGCGCGGCGATGAGTTGTCGCCGCTGGTTGTTGCCGGTGTGCCGGACAACGCCGAGCCTACCGAAGTGGTGTACGCCTCGTTCCCCGGCGGCAACAAGGCTCTCAAGGCCGAAATACGTCAGAGGCTCGTATGGCCCGAGGCGGCGCTGAGGGCTCGCCAAGCGTGCCGCGTGGTGGTTGCCGCCAAACTTGACGCCACCGGACGCGTAGTTGAGGCGACCATCGCCACACCGGGCCAAACGCGCGAGCAGGACGCCGAGGCGCTGCGCGTGGTAAAGGCTCTGCCGCCGTTCAACCCCGCCAGCATCGACGGTCAGGCCGTGGGCGCCACCGTGCAGGTCCCAGTTGACTTTGTCCTCCCCGAGTGACGTCTCCTCACCCTAAAAGAGACAATACAACAATAGATCTAAAATCCGCAACCTTGAAAATTCTCACTATAATTTCCGAAAATTATCGAAAATAATTTTCTCGTAAATTTGCGTAAATTGTCGTAAATATTTTATTCACAGAATATTATCACCCAAATTAAATTTACGTAGATTTACGAAAATTTACGAGATACAATATTTTTTCGGGAATTTTCGAGAATTTTCGAGAGATAAATATCGAGTTGCGGAATTAAGGATAGAGATAAGAGAGCAAGGGGAATTTTATAAAGTCTCTTGCTCTCTTGTCCTTTGTTTTATCACTGTGTCCACCGCAAAAAGTCGCTGATTAATTTTCAACAATTATCCATTAATTCTCACTCAAGTTTCTGATATAAAAGTTGTTGATAGTCATGTTAATAATAAATTCTGCCCCTACATTTCTCACAACTATCAATTTATCTACTATAGAAACTTATAATGGATATTTATGTTAAAAAACAACTTGCGGCAGATGAAAAAATAGGAACATGTGACAAAATTTTGTTTATTTAATTGTTTTTCAATACCTTTATGAGGATGGACGATAGAGAGTTAAGAGAGTTGCTCGAGCGCGAGGCGGGCAGGGTGTGCCGGCCGGAGTTTGCGCTGAGCGACCCGGTGCAGTTTCCGCGTCGGTTCACGTCGTTGCCCGACGTGGAGGTGGTGTCACTGCTGGTGGCGGCCATCGCCTGGGGCAACCGCAAGATGATTTGCCGCGACGCCGAGCGGCTGCTGGAGTTGATGGAAGGGCAACCGGCAGCGTGGATGATGGACGGCGCGTGGGAGGCCGTGCCCGACGAACTGAACATTCACCGCACGTTCTTTGGCCGCAACCTCAAGCACGCGCTGCGTGGCCTGCGCGAGGTGTACGGCCGTCACGGGTCGCTGGACGCCTATTCGGCGGTCATCGGCGCGGGCGACACCGCGGCGCCGGCATGGACGCTCGTGGAGCACCTCAACGCCGACATCGCCGCCGCCAACGGCGGCACGTGCGACTCGCGCTTCCTGCCGTCGAACCTGCGCACGTCGGCTCTCAAGCGCGTCAACATGGCGCTGCGATGGCTCGTGCGCGACGATGGCATCGTTGATATGGGCTTGTGGCACTCCATCCGGCCGAGCCAACTGTTCATTCCGCTTGATGTGCACGTGGGAAACACCGCCCACAGCCTAGGACTGACGTCACGCCATCAGGCCGACCGCCGCACCACCGTCGAGATTACCGATGTGCTGCGACGCCTGCGACCCGACGACCCGATCTACTACGACTACGCCCTCTTCGGCCTCGGCATCGACCCCAATATAAAGAGTGATTAGTAGATATATTATAATTGGCGCACGCGTTGCGTGCGGAAATCTTTCAAAATCTCATTCAAATTTTCAGATCTATTAAATCATTATAAATGAGAAAATAATTATTTGCTTTTATTTTAGATTTTGAATAATTTCCCGCCCATAAGGGCGGCTAAATCCAAAAATTATGAATTATGATACAGTTTCGACAGTCTCCGCATGCTTCTGCCTACGGGGCTTTGATTGAGAAAAACTCACGCCATAGTCACGGGGGCTCACGCCCCCGCCTATGGGCTGTCGCCCCTGACGGGGCTCACATTTGTCGCTGCTTGCGGCCACGCCAAAGCGAGGCCCTACAAAACATTGACAATCCTAATGGATTTTATCGTACAGCAACTAGTTACTGATTACTCTTAGTCTTTAATCAACAATAAACGGATATATCTGATTAGTCCCCGAGTCGTAAATGGCATATATCGCTTTGCGGACCGGAACCACTAATTTAAAGGAGAGACGTGTGGTGCCGCTTGGTGTTGTCATACGGCTGACGGGGCGTGTCGCGCCACGGAATGCGTCCTCATAGGTGAAACCATATCTGCGGATAGCGGTAATGGGTTTTGCTTTTTTGTTTTTGGCCGCTGCGCTAATTTCCTTTTTCAAGTCGGGAGTATAGTCTCGCAGCCTAAGCAGGACGAAGTCCCTTGAACTTAGACTATTCGCTTCTATTTTTGTCTCAACCAATAGGTTTTCGGCCTCGGCAATCGGTACAGAACACGTGAGGACGCTATCAACATCAAAGTGGATTTTGTTGTCGCGTTCAATGAGTTTTTGCGCATCACAAGTGTAGCGGTTAATCAGCAATTCGCCATCTTCCAACAATATATCCTCAATGTCGACCCAATCCTTATTTAGTGTTTTGCGATAGCATACGATGTCGTCCATCCTCACGGTTTGAATTCCACCGTGAACACTCTCAATAGTAACATAACCTTTTTCATCATCGTAAAGAGAAATCACGCCCTTCAATGGAGACTGAGACTTAAGTTCAATCTCATCAAGGAATTCACTCTGTTGAAGCAGCGTGTAGTCCGGGTGAAGCGGCAATATTTCTTGTTTTAGGATATCCCTGACGGGGAACTTATAGACAATGCCATTGTCATCGATGATACTGCGTGTTTTACCCAGAATGAGTTCAATATATTGTCCGGTAACGGAGCGTCCGTCACGCAAAGTATATCGGACGTTAGTTCCGGTGAGTTGTTGTGAAGATCGGCGGTCAACAACAAAGCGGTCAATCTCAGCCGGTTTGAGCACATAATGATTAGTGCGACATTCATGATACTTAATCATGTTACCTCGCTCTATAATCCTCACCGACTCAATAGTTCTCCAATTGCGTTCATCGTCCTTTGTTGTGAAAGAGATGTCGGCCATGGTTAAATGCTTCTTACCCTCTCTGATTTGCCACGCATCGTTTTCGTCGGCCCAGTCAATCCACTGCTGAGATAACTTGTCAATCGGTTCAAGACGCTCATTAACTCGCGCTCCATTGTCAGGGATGCAAATAGTAGCGCTTGACGTGGTAATCTCTATGTTCTGTCCGATGCGTTGTGATGACATATGGCCATTGAGAACACTGCCGTCCTTGAGGTAGATATGCTGCATTTGCGCGACAGTGACTAGCGAGCCTAGGAGAATAAGCCCTGTGGTTAGAAGTCGTTTTATTTCAGAGTTCATAGTTCATTTGTTTAAAAGTTGTTACAAACGATGGTTCGCCGGCCGGAACAAGTCCTGCGGGCTTGTGACCGACACGCTTGATATTGTTGTGATGAGCGGCATAGCCGGTTACAGACGTGATGGCGGCTGCCAGCAGCGGCTCGTTCAGGTTTCCAAGTTCTTCCCCGGGCGTATAGTAACCACCGTTAATTTCAATGTCAGGAGCCAAACCATCATCCGGTGTCGTTTCCGATGCGGCGTTCCAATAACGGAAAATAATGGGGTGCAGTTTATATTTGTACCGGCTATCGCTGACAGTCCACGAGCCCACCCCTTTACCGACAGTCCGTTCTCCAATGATAACCACCGGCATGAATGGCCTTAAGGCGATGACAGTGGCTTCACTGGCCGAGGCTGTATATTTTGATGTCAGCACAACCAGTCGCTCTATTCCCAGAGATATCGGCTCATGACTGCGTAACCGCGTCCTGTCAGTCGGATCGTCAAAATATGAGTAAGTGCACTCATCCCCTGTTCTGAGCCGGTAGGAGGCAGAGAGAACATTGTTGTAACTGAGGCGCTGAAACAGTTGTCCATATCCGTTGGGCGTTACAATGGCGTTGGAAAGAAATAGACTTGTATCAATAAAACCGCCTGGATTGTAACGCAAGTCTAATATCAGTTCGTCAATGTGTTCTTCGGCAAATCGTGTCAAGGCCGGTTCCAGATCCTCAGTCCGGTCAAATTTCAAATAGCATAAATAGCCAATTCTCTTACCTCCAATCTCATAGATACTGTCAAGCAGCACGGTTGAGTTATGGACATCACTGACGACGGCTTCAATAGAACAAACCGCTCGCGCAACAAATCGATTGTCAAGAAATTCTCCCCGCCGGAGTGTCAAGGTATTGGCCGTGCGGTTGAGTGGTTTGACAAACTCGCCGCGCTTGATGCCGAACCGTTGTCGAATAGCCGGACGGACGTATAATACCTGCCAATACAAGTCACCCATATTGTCAATGAATGGTTGATACTCGAATCCGTAGTCGGAAGCGGGAGGAGAATAGCCATTGTTAAGTTCAATATAGGAGAAGCGGTCTTTGGGCGAGAGAAGGTTGTTGAAGAAGGCATGCGGCGGCAACAAATAATCACAATTTAACGAATCAGGCAAGTCTTCCCGCCAAAGGTAGTTGCGGTTCATCTGGCCATAAATCCAACGACACTCCGCCTCATAGACATTCTCCACCGTATTGCCCGGTGTGGCGGGTTCGGCAGGCTCGGAGTGCTTGTCTTTGCAACCGGCCATCACCGCCAAACCCGCCATCAGCAGGCAATATAGATAGGAAGATTTCTTCATCAAGCCTTATATGAAGCCATCCAAAACCGCTCATTTAACCAAATCCACAACCCGCACCGGATCGTTTTTGAGAAGCGGCAATCCGGCAGCTCCGTCTTGCGCTCTGGCGGCGGCGACTCGTTGAGGCGCGGAACGTCGTTGACCTGTCACGTCCTTCAGCGAGATGGCATAATCCGACGCTGACATATCCATCGAGAAAAGATACTCCTTGCCGGCCTGCGTCGTGTTGTTTATAGTCATTTCCGAACCTAAATCATAGAAAGAATCTCCCTCATAGTACACAAATTGATATTTAGCGGTCGTCATCGGGAATATGTAGTTCATAGTGTAGATGTTGTCACCGGTGTTTCCTGTTGAAATCTTGGCCATGACATACACCATCCCGTCTTGTTGTTTGACATCAAATAATGTGTTGCCATTGTTGTCAAACAGCAGGGCATCGGTCGTTTTGTTGCAAACCAAACCATAATGAGTTACATTGCTATACTGATGAATGCTCCTCACCAGCACATAGATTACAGAACCGGCCGGAGCAAGGTTAATAGACACATCGCGCGTATCGGAAGAGACACTGACCTGTGACTTTGCCACACCAAGAATCTTGGCTTGTGCTCCAATGTAGCCCAAGTCGGTAATTGTCAGCGTGTTGAGTTGTTGCTCGCCACTGAAGCCCCAGAACTCGGGCACTTTACTTCCCGGCTGAACCACATCGCTGGTGCCGATAATGGTATAGTTGCCAGATGCAAGCGAGAGAGGCATGTTGACGATATTGGTATAACTGCTCACCAATTCTTCGGCCTTGTTCACAAGATTGCCGGCGTTGTCATAGACAAACAGGCGCAGACGCAACTTTTCATCGCTGTCAATCTGTTCCAACTCACCGGCGCTGAACTCATAGGTGAAAGGAGAAACGACGGTGTTAGGGTTCACCTTGAAGGTGACTGTGTTACCCATCGGGATATCATCGTTGGTACACGCGACCATTACGATCATCGCAACAAGAGCGACGAGCATTGATAAATATTTTTTCATAGTCGGATTGATTTTTTGTTAATGGATTGTGTTACTTGGACAAAGTGAACAGGTAACCGACCGACACCTCAAGGCTGCTCACCTTGCTCTTGAAATTTGCGGCAAGATTGCTCATGCCGAGGTTGTAACGGGCGCTGGCGACGAAGCCTTTCTTGTTGAGATACTCAACACCGGCGGTAAGCATAATATCAAATCCCTTAATGTCACCGATGCCGATCTGGTAGTTCTGGAATGCCATTGTCTTGGGCTTGCCGCTTATCACGCCGGTGAATGTCGGACCCAACTCAATGGCAAGGTCGCTAGTGACAAATACTTGTCCCAACACGGGGATTGCCCAGCAGGTTAACTTGATGTTCTCTATGTCTGTCTTGACGTTGCGCTGCGCATACAATGCCTCGAGTTGAACACCAAACCAGCCTGTTCCGTTAGGAGAACCGGCATGACGACGACCAAAGTGGGCGTTCGCGGCGATGCCGCCTTGCCAACCGATATTACCGCTCATGCCCAGGTCAAGCCCGTCCGGATTGCCGGCCATGCAGTAACTCGCGCCGGCCTTGATGCCGAGAGAGATGCGCGGACGGTTGATGCTCTCCTCGGGAACCGGATCATCGATATTTTCGGTGCTGCCAAAGGGATTGTCTCCGCTTGAGGCAAACCCACCGCTTGCCTGTGCCATCGCGGTGGCTGTGGCGATGGCAAAGGCTGTGAATAATAAGAGTTTTTTAATCATAAGAAGTAAATTTAAGTTATTAATTAAAGAGAATTTTACTACTATCATTTTGTTGTGAAACCTTTCAACACAACGGTGGCCGAGCGTGACGCGGTGCCACATGCTACGGAGGCCGTCACTGTCTTGCTGTTTTTTGTCGCGTTACTTACTGTTACCGCCGCGGTCACCGACTTGCCGGCAGACACAGTGAACGATTGTTGTCTTCCCTGACAAGCGATGGTGCCGTTAGCAGGGCTGGAAGTGGTGTTGGTGACCCTTGCCGAAATTGTTATTTTACCTTGCGCGTCGGGTTTACCGGCTTCAATGTTGCCGATGGTGATGCTGCCGGTCCTCTTGTGAGGGACATCCTTTTTGCCCCCGCCTTCGTCTGGCTGAACGACGGGCTGTTGGACGGGAACCGGCTTTCTAATCCATTTCACGTCAATCTGGCCCGCGTAACTGTAAAGAGGTATCTCGGCCTGATCCTTGATGATGAAAGCGACGCGATGTGTGTCTGCCCCCTCCCGCAATGAGGGAATGAACCTGCATGTGATTGTATTTCCGCTATTGTGGCAGGTCCAGTCGGAACAACCCTCAGCGGTTACACTCAGTTTTGACACATCCATGCCGTCGGGCACCTTAATCACAGCGTTGTTGGATATAGGACGTTCTCCGGCTTTCAGGCTTACCGATGTTGTCTCGAGCGAACCGGAAAATGAGCCGTTAACCAATTCAATCACACCCGTGCGTGAACCGACACGTGCCACGGCACGGCCGTTGATGAATTCGCCTAGATTGTCAAACACCGCTTCTGTTACACGCGTTGAACCTTGAGTGATGCCATATCGCCCGCCGGATTGGTAGGATATCAAACCGGCATCGACGGCACCTGCGGACAACTTGACACTATGATGCGGGGAGTTGTTATAGGTATAGTTGTTGTTGTCGGACTCTTGAAGGAGATTGCGGAAGTTCGTCACCTCATAGTCTGATGGTTTGCGCACTTTCTGCCCGTTGCGGTCAATCAACGCATAGTCACCGTTATTGCCCACGAGTGCCGTTCCTCCGCTATAACTTGTGGCAAAATTGAGACGGCCATCGTGATGAGATATTGTCTTTACCGTGCCGTTCTTGCTGATGTAAAGAGCCTCCGAGGCTTTGGGACGCACCACAGCCACTCCCTCACAGAACGGTGCCACCCATTGGTAGCGACATGGCACCACCACGCGCCCGCCGGCATCGGCAAATCCTTGTCGTCCATTACCGTCTTGCACGGCAATCAGTCCCTCAGAAAAGTGACTATACTTGGTGGCATATAGCGTGAGGGAACTCGGGAATGCGTTGTAGTTCATGTCGGTGGCATTGATGTATCCCAATAAACGGTATTTCCCGTTTTGTTGGCGTGCTACCACGGCCTTGTTCTCATAGAAATTGTCGATGAAATCCACATCACTCACAACCGTCTGGCCGTTTGATGTGACAAGGTCCCACTGATTGCCCCTCTGACACATCAGCAGTTGCGATGACACAATCCGAATATCGGAATAAGCGCCCGGTGTAATCACCCAGTGGAATGTCGCCGCGTGGCAACCGGCTACGGCGACAGCCATTGCCAGCGCGGTTATTGCCATCTTATGCCATAACACCCCTCTTGACATCACTTATGGTGCTTGTTGTACAGTTCAACAAGATGCTCAATGTTACACACTAACGTGAGGTTGGTGCTGTTCTGAATCAGTCCGCTCAGTTTTACGTCAGCAAAGCCACCCCAAAGCACACCAACCAAATGTCGGTTCTCGTCGATGACAGGCGAGCCGCTCTGTCCGCCATAGGACTGGCATTGGATTTGGAACTGGTTATTGTTGGCGACCTTGCCCACCGTCGCCTCGTTGACCGTCGGGTTGATTTCAATCTTCTCGTCAACGCCGTAAGCGAATGAGAAGCCTTTAGGGAACCCAATCGTTATAAGACGCTCGTTCAACTTGAGCGAACGCGCATCGGTTCTTGCCGTCATTATATTAAAGTAACCGTTTTTAACTATGTCATCAGGGGTATGGACATTATTCAGACGCAACAGTGCCACATCCTTGTTCTCGTCACCCGAGTCGGCAATCACTTGACACGGCAGGAAGTCGTTAATCGTGTTCGCTTGACGACCGCGAGGCAGGACACCGAGAAACTCATGATGTCCACTGATGACTATGTCCGACTTGCGCGTCTGGTCGATAGCCGCCTGAATTGCGGGATTGTCGATGTATCGAGGAATGAGAGCGTTGAGGACGGTTTGCATTTGCTCATATATAGTCTGCTTGTACTCGGCCTCCAACACGTCATCACTCCACGGAGACGCTATATGACGGTTGGTGCCCAGTTCTCCCTTGTCCGATATGAAGAAGGCGGTGCCAGTATACTCCATTGGCGAGAAATCCTGTCTGGCACCATACCACGACAAGTCAAGTCCGAACGTTCTCTGCTTGCCACTCGTGATGATACCAAAACGCCACACTCTGGGCCAACCGTCAATCATATTAATCAACGGGTCGTTCTTATACTCCACATCAATATAATAGGCGCCATAGACCATGGCGGTGGCATCGGCAAGCGCATCAAGCGACGGCTCGGCGGGTTGCCGTAGCCATTCGTGCAAGAAATACCCCCCAACGACAATGCCGATGACGGCTGCGGCGAGGCCGACAAAGCGCAGTGCTTTGGCCCATTGGTTGCTCGGGATATATTGCTTGATGCTCACGGGAACTCCCCCACACACCACAGCGTCATCACGCTTGATGGCAACGTTCTGTCCGCTGACGATGCGGGTTCCGTTCACCATTGTGCCGTTGGAACTATGATCCTGTATAAAAGCATGACCCTTACGGTCGATTTTCAGCGTGGCATGGAAACGGCTTACTGTTGAACCGGTGACGCGCACATCGTTAGTCAGGTTGCTGCCAATACTGTAGATGGCGCGAAACTGGCTGTTATCCTCCGGTTCGGGAATCTGTGCCCAATTGAGGGTGGTGTCGCCAAAGCGGATAGAGTCGCCGCGGCGAACTGTCACCGGCACGCCCGGACGAACACGCTTGTTCATCACAAAGGTGCCGTTGGTGCTATCTTTGTCTTCCAGCACATAGTCGCCGTTGTCACGTATCATCAACTCGGCGTGCAATGAACTCACCTTGCTGCTTGGAAAAGTAATATCACATTCCCTGGCTCTTCCGATTTTCAGTATTCTCATATCTATATCTGTTTTTGGTTAGTGTGATTACAAGCGCTCGCCCTGCTGACCACCGCTTTGCTCCTTGTCTTGAGACGACTTGTCTTTGTCCTGAGACGACTTGTCCTTGTCTTGAGACGACTTGTCTTTGCCCTGAGACGACTTGTCTTTGCCCTGAGACGACTTGTCCTTATCTTGCGATGCCTTGCCTTTGCGGGCGGTTTTGTCCTTTTCTTTGTCTTTCGCAGCCTCCTTGCCTGACTTGCCGGCTTTGGCGGCATCTTCTGTCTTCTTGATGGAATCATCCTTGGCTACGCTCTCCTTATTGATAGAGTCTTGAGCAACAATTGCCGTGCCTCCCGAATCAGTCGGACGATTGTCAATGTATTTTATCACACCGAAAGCGAGACATACGGCAACAATTACACATAGGGCGTAGAGCGCGTATTGAAACACTCCCCGTTGCTTGGGTATCATGTTCCAATCCAACTTGCTCACATGGGCAAACGAGATGCTGTCATTGCGCGTTACCGGCACAGGCGTGTTGCCGGCAATGCGGATGCCGTTGACGTAGGTGCCGTTGGTCGAGCAGTCAGTGATGGTGATATCTCCATTACCGGCGACCTGGATGATGGCGTGGCGGCGAGAGATCACATCACTATTGTCGTTGATGACGATGTCGCAACTGAGGTCGCGACCCACAGAATAAGTCTTCATATTGATGGTTTGTCGTTTTTGGGGAGACTATTTTTTTGTTTTTTCAAGTTCTTTGATTTTCTTGTCTTTCGCGTCGTTCTCGGCGCTCAGTTTTTGCTTCTGCGAGTTCAATCTCTTGACTGAATCCTGCAAATTCTTGACTTCCTCCTCCATGATTTGCGCCTTTTGGTTAGCCTGCTCCAACTTTTCGCCCAGGTTTGCCACTTGCTCTTTGTGACTATTAAGGCTATCGGATAGGGCGGCGATGGAATCTTGTGACATCAGCTCGTCGCGCTTACCGGCATTGTTGCCACGCAGTTGGAGGATATTACAGGCGAAACTTAGCAGGGCAAAAGCGGCGAGAGCCAAGATTGTGATTTTAATTTTTTTTCTCATAGGTGACTGTAATGTTGAATTGATTTCTGTTTCTAGCATCACGATGGTGAGGTTGTCGTGACCGCCTCCACAAGTGCGGCCTGTCGCATCGGCGGTGGTGGCGATATTGTCAACAATCTGACCGAGTTTCATCCGTTTGTCAGTAGCCATCTTGACGAGTTCCTGCTCGGGCATTAATCCGTGAATGCCATCGCTGCATAACAGGAAACGATCTCCGGCACTATAGGAAAGTTCGGCCGTATCCACCTCAACATCACTCTTCATGCCCAAGGCTCTGGTTATGACATTGCTTTGGGCCGACAAGCGTGCCTGCTCCTCGGTGATAACTCCTTTAGCCACCATCTCAAATACCATTGAGTGGTCCCATGTGCGCCATATTTTAGCGCGGTTCGAGAATTGGTAAATACGGCTGTCACCCACGTGTGCTACAGTGGCGCAACGCTCGTTGATTAGCAACGCTGTGCATGTCGACCCCATTCCCTTGAGTTGAGGATTCTTAGAGGCGACCTCCATAATCGCGAGATTGGCGCGCCGGATGGCCTTGATAAGTATATTGACAGGGGTTTCGTCGGCATCGGCGTCAAGCACTCCCGCAATAATCTCACGCACTGCGATGGTGCTTGCGGTCTTTCCACCAGGTCCACCGCCCATGCCGTCACACACTGTCAGCAGGAAGCCAACAATAGTGTCTTGAAATCCATAACTGTCTTGATTCTCGCCGCGTCCGCCGATGCGCGATTCTCCATAGGCGCTATAACCGGCACATTTGCATGGGAGTGACCTCAATTCGGATGTGGTGCCCGGAGACGGCATATTCGATGATTGATTGTTCATTGATTATAAAACTATTGGATTCATAATGTGCCATTAGACTAAAAACTCAACATATTAATGACGCGCTCCCACAATGACGGCCTTGGTGTCATTGCATCAATGATGGCGTTCTTGAAATCAATGGCTCGTGAAAACCGTTTGGAAGCCTCTTTCTCGGTGGCTTTCAGTATCACATTCATCAGACGTCGCGGAATATTACTGGCGTCAGGCAGGATTCGGGTCATCTGGTTAGAGAGAATCATTGCATCCGAATTGGCCGACATCGGGTTGCTGCCGGTGAGCATCTCATAGAAAGTGATGCCAAGGGCATATATGTCGGTGCGCGCGTCAATCGGATTGGTGACACCGGTGCGGTCGCGGTTGATCTGCTCCGGCGCTGAATACTCCGGGGTGCCGATGAAACCATACTGAGAAAACGCATTACCCTCGGCCATTCGCGCGATGCCCAAATCCATCAGGCGAACGTTTCCGTTTCCCTCAACCATGATGTTGCTGGGCTTGATATCGCGGTGGATTACGCCTCGTGAATGAATGTAGTCAAGCGCATCCAATATCTGATAAATGGCTGTGCAGATTTTTTCTACACGGTGAGGATCTTCAAGTGACATCCCGTTGACGAAGGCATCGAGGTTCTGCCCCTCGACAAGATTGCTCAACAAGAAGATGGGACCGCTGTCGTGGGCATATTCACAATAGCCAATCATCTCAACGAGATTTGGATGACGGAACTCCAGAGCAGCCTCTTGACGCGCCCGCTCGCGCACCTGAGGCACGTTGGCATAACGGTCGATCACACGTTTGACGGCGATGCGTTCTCTTGTCTTGCAGTTGTATCCGACATAGACTGTTCCCATCGCCCCCTGACCAAGCGGAGTGTCGGTGGGACAATAACAATACCAATCCGTACGAACCCTCAAATAAATAAAGGGATCGTTTGGACGAACAAACACCTGTGGCTTCGGTTTGCCGCGGTCCGGCTTCTGTTGATTGGGGATTGCCATTGCTCGTGATTAGTCGGACGGTTCAAAATTCGGTTCGATATTTTGAAGGTAGTCAAGATTCAACTTGTCGTCAATAATGTCGGTGTAACGGATGTCTCCATTTTCTTTGGCACACTCGCGGGCTCGCCCGAGCAGCGCTTTCGCACGCGCTAAATTCTGTGAAGTACCCATCACGTTCTTGCCGGTAGTGTCATCGTTGGGCCACAAGTAATCCTCGGCCAACTCGATAAGCATCTTGTAGTCTTGAGGATTATTGTTGACCGCCATCTCAATGAAACGGTGCGACAGCCGTGGGTTTGGAGTGATGTGAAGGGCACGGCGGATTTCAAACACGGCGGCCGAGTCAGTGCTGCCTGGCGGTATCGTGTGCAGGCAAGCACTATACTCGTCGTCACGATACAACACACCGAGTGTCGCGGCGGCTTCATACACACCCTTTGCGGCCAGCATCTCCAGAGTGTCTAACGACTGACTGTGGCCGGCGTGTAGAAGATTAAGTTGATTTTCGTAGACTTCCTGATTCGTGAGACCTCCCGACGGATTGTCAACCACCTCATGCTGACTGTCAAAAAGGTCAATAATGAAAATCACAAGAGCGATTGACACACACGAGGCGACTCCCCCAATAGCGACCTTACCTACCCAAGACGGCAAAGAACGATCCGGATACGGCAAATTGCGGCTTTCCAAATCTTCAAGAGCCACAAGAAATTGGGTTGCGGTGCCGTATCGCTCGTTTTGCTTTTTGCGGGTCGCCTTATCTATGATGCGCCGCAGTGCTCGCTGACGCACCTGCTCAAGTGGAATTCGCTTGTTTTGTTGCATCTTGAGAACCTCATGCATCGGACCGTCAAACGGCACATGCCCCACAATCAACTGAAACAGCATGATACCGACGGCATAGATATCGGTGGTGGTGTCTTGATGCTTTATGTCTCCAAGCACCAACTCCGGTGCCGCATAATTGGGCTTGCCGATAAATTGGCCGTCATGTGTGAAGCCGCGGTCTTGAGTCCCCAGCGTGTCAATCAGTTTGGCGATGCCGAAATCAATCAACTTGATTTTGCCGTCAGCGGTGAGCATGATGTTGCTCGGGTCAATGTCACGATGAATATATCCCGCTTGATGAAGAGCCAGAAGACCGGAGAGCACACTCTTGGTGACCTTGATCGCAAAGGTATACGGGTCGGTGTCGTAAAGGCGCTTCATCTCCTGCACAAAGGCAATCGGAGCACCTTTGCTGAGGGTATTGGTGCACTTGCCGTCAATCATGTCATTGATGTCAACACCATTTAACAATTCACTGACCACATGGTAGCGAATTGCCTGCGATTGGTTGTCACGCACCTCTATAAAAGCAAGCATTTCAACCAGATTGTCATTGCGCAGACGAATGCTTGCCTCACGACGCGCCCGCTCTATTACATGGCCGGGTAGCCCGTCGCGCAGGCACTTGATGGCAACGGGACGTCGCTCGTTGCCACGCATTGTGTCCACACGATAACCGCTATACACTCGCCCCATGCCGCCCTCTCCCAATGGCGGAAGAGAGGCGTCAAACTCGTAGTATATGCCCTGACGGCGTTCGGCAATGTCTTGTATTCTTATGATTTCCGGCATCACACTACCTTAATATCACATATACTCAGTTTTTCCCCTACCTTGTGATAAAGAATTACCATCAGTCAACACGGTGCCTCCCTGGCCTCCGGTGCTTGCGGAATAAGGATTATTAGAGGGGCCGAATATTTCCTCGTCACGAGTGAAGCGAGGACCATCATCATCGGGGTAACCGTAATTGGGACTGCTTGCGGCTTCGGCTTGCGGCGCACGGCGTGAGAACTTGGCGGCACGCTTAAGACCAAGCGCACCCGCATCCACAAGAATAATCACCATCTCGTAATTGATACCGAAACGGATAATATCACCGCTCTGCAAGTCCACCTCGTTGCGCATCAGGCCGCGACCGTTCACCACCGTACCGTTAGTGGAACGGCTATCGCTAATCCACGCCTGCATCGGTTGCACTTCCTCGCCATCATATCGGCGAACTGTCAATTCTGCATGATGCGCACTCACTGTCTGCTCATCAAGCACGACATCGCAACCGCCTTCTTCACTGCCAATGATGTTTACTCCAATGTGTATCGGCCAATATTCCGGGCGTCCGCTTGAAACTGAATATAAGAAACCGACAACCGGTTTGCCACTCGGTTGTGGCTGACGGGAAGCATCAACGTTAGAGGGCATTGCCGCCTCCATACCGGGGAAAACAGTGCCATGTACGCTTTGTCTGGCGTAGGGAGACGATTGATTTGGCCGGGCTTCCTCATCTGATTGGGTGTAAGGAGCGTCATAGTCATTGCCGTCCACTCCCGGCACACGTGTCTTGTTCTGTGACATAGTGAAACCTTCTTATTAATCATTTTGGCTTGGGCTCCACAAGACACGGTTAATATTTTTTAAGCACAGACATATAGATACTAAAACGTGGAGCCAAGTCTGTTGCTCGGTCCACTATATAAAGGCTCTAGCATTGCCCTGTTTGTCGGAACGAGCAACGCCGAAAGCCCCACGCCGATGATATAATCTTACCCTTTAATATATGGTGTAAAACCAAAATGCAGGGTAATCTATACAATCATCCCACGGGACGTCCTCGTTGCTTTGTTTTTGACAAACAGTCTTGAATTTGCTAGATTCTTATATAGTCAAAACCAAAGCGTCACAGAAAACGCCGTAATCTATATGTCTTCCCACCTCCGTCCGGCGCAACCAAACGATAACACCCCGGCGTGGAATAAAATGGGCGGATTGTATGATCAGCAATTCACCACAATACGCAGCGAACGGACAATCTTACATTCCAACGGCAAAATTATAGATTTTTTTTTAATTGCACAAAAAAAAGTGAAAAAAAATGGAAAACTGTGTTTTGCATGCACTCCATGCTTGCACTCATGTGTGTGTGAGGGGGGGGGACAAAAAAAATTGGGTGTCTCACGACAACCAATTCTCAATTAACCTTAAATCTAATACCATGAAAAACACAGTGCAAAATTACTACATTTTTGCGATATACAAGCGGCAGTGACCATAAGTTTAACAATAATTAACTACTACCGAAAACCACAGGTTTTTCCGCTATATAACTACTACTTCGTACAATTGGCCGCAAAAAGGCGTGGACATGGTTTTTGGCGGTTTAACTTTTTTTTGTAATTTTGCAGCGTCATAAATCAGCAGCATCACATCCCGGCCGCCGCCAGGTGGCCTGAGCCGGGACGTGTGGTTTTATTGTTATCAATCTATTAACTAACATAATTATTAATCCAAAAACCAACCATCAGCATGAAGAAACTCTATTCGCTTCTTCTGGTCGCGCTGCTCAGCGCGGCGACAGCCATGGCGGGCACGGCGGTATTCAACTTCACCACCGATGCCCTGACGTTGTTTGGCTTCAGTGCTCCGTCGGACGGCAACGGCTCCACCTCGGGCGACATTCTCGAGGCCAAAACCATCACCGTGGACGGCATTGAGTTGACCGTGAGCCCCGCCAACGAGGGTCAGCAGAACCCCAACCGCGTGTGGCAGTCATCGGGCGGCTACGAGTTGCGTGTTTACAGCGGCACAGTGAGCCTCAAGGCTCCGGCCGGCGTGAACATCACAGCCATTGCCACCGAGACCGGCAGCAAGACAAACGCTCCCACGCCCTCTGTGGGCACGTGGGACGGCAAGAACTGGAGCGGCAACGCCAACGAGTTGACGCTCACCTTTGCCGCCCAGTATCAGTTCAAGGTCATCACCGTCACCACCGACGGTGAGGGCGGCGGCGGGACTCCCGACCCGGATCCCGATCCTGACCCCGATCCCGAACCTGACCCCGATCCTGACCCCAGCGGCAGCGGCACGGCCCTGTTTGACTTCCACAACAACGGCCTGACCATGTTCCCGGGCATCACCGCCGCCTCGACCAACGACAACGGTGCCGGTGACATCACCGAAGCCAAGAGCGTGACCATCAGCGGCGTGACGCTCACTGTGAACCCGGCCGACGGCAGTACCCCCGTGCGTTTCTGGAACGACTACAACACCGGTTTGCAGTTGCGCATGTACGGCACGAGCAGCATCGTTCTCACCGCTCCCACGGGCAGCAAACTGACGAGCATCACCTTCACTAGCGGCACCCAGTTCAATGCCCCGACCGTGTCGAGCGGCAAACTCGCTGAAGGCGTGTGGACCGGTAGCGCCAATAGCGTGACCTTCACCTTTGCCAAGCGCGCCGACCTGGTTAGCATCGAGGCCGCCTACGGCGAGGGTGGCGGCGAGGGTGGCGGCGACGACGACCGCGTGAGCATCGCCGACTTCGAGCAACTCAAGGCTCTTGCCGATGATGCCAAGTTCACCTTTGATGCCGAGAGTTACGTGCTCTACCAGAGCGGCAAGTACCTGTATGCCCGCGCTCTCTTTGAGGAGGATGGCAGCACCTATGCCAGCGACATGCTCCTCTTTGGCGACGCCGGCGTGGAGTACACCCCCGGCGACATCATCCCCGCCGGCTGGAAGGGCACCAAGACGACCTACAAGGGCACCATCGAGGCTAAGGACCTGAGCGACCTGGCGGCAGCCACCTCGCAGACCGAGGAGGATAACGTTCTGCCGTGGAACAACGATGACTACTTCGGCGAATGGTACGACGAGTACGACATGAACATGTACTACGAGTTCACCGGTGTGACCTACGACGTTCCCGCCGAGGGCAAGAAGAACTTCACCATCTATGGTAAGGACGGCGAAGGCAACGACGCCACCATCGACGGCTACAACCAGTTCGGCATCGAGATTGCCGAGCCCGAGGAGGGTATGGTGTACACCATCACCGGTTTTGCGTGCAAGTATAACGACAACTGGCAGTTCTACCCCGTGAGCATTGAGGCCGGCGGTGATGCCCCCGCAGCCGGCACACCGATGTGGGAGATCTGGTACGAGGGTATGGACGGCGAGCAGTATACCGTTCAGGACGACCTGATCGTCGGCTTCGTCAGCGAGCCCGAGAAGTTGATCTACGTCACCGACAACGCCACCGAGGTTGTCTATGAGGATTCTACCTACGAGTGGGCACCCGACTGGGCCGCTATCGACTGCGGTGCCGACGAGGCTCTGTTCAACCAGATCGCGGCCATGAAGATGATCAAGGGCGGCACGCTCAACATCACTCTGCAGGACAACTACACCAACCCGCGCTTTGTGGTGACCGAGGCTCCCGAGGCTCTCGAGGGCGAAGTTCCCGAAATTCAATACAGCCGTCACTACATGAGCAAGGAGCTCAACATGAACGGCAACGAGGTGGCTCACATCCAGGGCTACTTTGTCGAGAACGAGGGCAAGACCTATCTGGCCGACGCCGCGGCGTTTGCCGACGCCACCCAGTACATCGAGGTTGACCGCAACTATATGGACCAGAGCGATGTGACCTTTAACGATGGCACCGAGTACTATATGCGCACCATCGTCAAGCAGAACGAGGAGTGGGAGAGCAGCGACGACGAGGAAGCCGCTCCCGCCCTGGCCGCCAAGAAGTTGTCGGCCAAGAAGGGCCTGCTGAGCAAGAAGTCTCAGATGGCCAAGCCGGCCCGTCGCCACAAGGTGCTGCGTCGCATCGCCACCGACGACCCGATGTACTTCACCAACTACTCGTTGATTCCCGTCGATGAGTTCCAGGATGCGGCCGACGTGCCCGTTGAGGTTGAAGGCGTGCAGAGTTTCGCCGACATCTACGCGATGGAGGACGGCGAGCAGTTCACCTACGGCAACGAGGCCTACGTTCTGTATCAGAACGGCAACTACCTCTACGTGCGTTCCTACTACGAGATGGACTTCTTCGGTATGTTCACCATTCCGATGAACTCCGACGGTCTGATCTTCGGCAAGATTGACCAGACCTACGAGCCGGGCGACATAATTCCCGCCGGTTGGACGGGCGCCCGCGGCACCTACAAGGGCACCATCGAGGCCGTGAACGTGCAGGGTCTGCAGCCCGCCGCCGGCAAGTGTGACCCGGCCGACATCGAGCCGGTGAACAACGACAGTTACTTCGGCGACTGGTATGACGAGTACGACATGAACGCCTACTATGAGTTCACCAACGTGACCTACGACGTTCCGGACTCCAACGGCAACTTCAACATCTACAAGACCATTGTTGACGATGACGGCATCGAGAGCGAGGCCAATATCGCGGGCTTCAACAAGTTCAAGATTGACATCGCCGCTCCCGAGGCCGACAAGCCTTACCGCATCGAGGGCTTCTGCGCCGTCTTCAACGACAACTGGCAGTTCTATCCGATTGCCATCGAGGAGTACAAGGGCGAGGAGAAGTTGATGTGGGAGATCTGGTACGAGGGCGAGGACGGCTCGCAGTACCTGGTCAAGGACGACCTGATTGTGGGCTTCGTCAGCGACGAGGAGAAGTTGATTTACGTCACCGACAACGCCACCGAGATCACCTACGAGGGCGAGCAGTATGAGTGGGCACCCGACTGGGCGGCCATCGACTGCGGCGACGACGAGGCTCTCTTCAACCAGATTGCCGCCATGAAGATGATCAAGGGTGGCACGCTGCAACTCACTCTCGAGGACAACTACACCAACCCGCGCTTTGTGGTCACCGAGGCTCCCGAGGCTCTCGAGGGTGAGGTGCCCGACATTGCCTACGAGCAGAATGTCATCGAGGAAATCTTTGTCAACGGCAACACCATCTACGCCATGGAGGGCTACCTCGTCAAGGACGATGCCGGCACCACCTATCTGGCCGACGCTCCCGCCAAGGCCGATGCCTCCATCTATGTGGCTGTTGACCGCATGTATATTGACAAGGTGAACCTCGCCTTGCAGTACGGCTCGCGCTACAGCATGCGCGCCATCGGCAAGATTGCCGAGGCTTGGGAGAGTTCCGACAGCGAGGGTGAAGAAGAGTACGCCGCACCCCTGCGCGCCAAGGGTGTCAGCGCCAAGGACTGCAAGTTAGCAAAGGCTCCGCGTGCTCACAAGGCCCGCCGCATCGCCACCGACGATCCCGAATACTTCACCAACATCACGATTGTCCCCATCGACAACTTCCAACTCGTCAGCGGTGCCGACGACAAGTTTGACGTGAACGGCGACGGCAGTGTTGACGTGGGTGACGTGAACGCTGTGCTCGAGGTGATTCTCGAGGGCGGCCTTGACCTCGACTTCGACGTGAACGGCGACGGCAAGGTCGACGTGGGTGACGTGAACGCCATCCTCGAGGCCATCCTCAAGCAGTAAAAACGCCTCTCAATCCACATCCCTGACGACGGGGTGACGGACATTAACAGGGACGGCTCTTGTGTCACACCAAGAGCCGTCCCTTAGTTTTTTTTGTGGAGTATAGGAAATTAAATCGCAGAAAAAGCGGTTTTTATTTCCTATACTCCACAAAAAATGCTATCTTTGCGCCGACACCTACGGAACGCGGGCAGATTCGCAATGTGCCGTTGCTAAGAAACCTGACGCGTTTCATCAGCGATAACATCGGCAAGCCGATTTCGGCAACCCGGTTTAAATTACTTAGATGAAGAGAAGACCCATGCGAGACAAGACCAATATATACACGTGGTTATGGCCGTTAGCGGCCATCATGGTGGTGGCGTTGCTGCACGCCTGCGCGAGCATCGGCAGCCCCGAGGGCGGGCCGCGCGACTACATGCCGCCACACTTTGTGGGGGCGCGTCCGGCACCCGGCGCCACGGGCGTGACATCGGGCAAGGTGACGCTCACTTTTGACGAACTGGTGCAACTCGTTGACCAGCAGAAGCGCGTGACAGTGAGCCCCACGCAACTCAACATGCCGCGCATCGCCGTCAACGGCCGCCGCGTGGAAGTGGAACTGCGCGACACGCTGCTGCCCGAGACGACCTACGTCATCGACCTCTCGGACGCGGTGGCCGACAACAACGAGGGCAATCGCATGGAAAAGTTGCACTATATGTTCTCGACCGGCGCTACACTCGACACGCTGGGCATGAGCGGCATCGTGATGCGGGCACGCGACTTGGAGCCGATGCAGTATGTGCTCGTGGGCGTTCACAGCAACCTGAGCGACACGGCGTTCACGCGACTGCCTCTGGAGCGCATCGCGCGCACTGACGACCGCGGCCGCTTCACCATTCGCGGCCTCAAACCCGGGCGTTACCGGGTGTTTGCCCTCAATGATATGGACGGCGACTACCGCATGGCGCGCTCGGAGGACGTGGCGTGGCTCGACACGGTGATTGAGCCGTCCACACGCCGCTTCACCTCGATGGACACCATCTTTACCTTTGACCACAAGGTGGACACCGTCGTCGAGGTCGAGCACACGCTGCTGCTGCCCGACGACCTGTTGCTGCCGATGTTCAACGAGGGCTACCGCGCCAGTTACCTCAAGACCACCGCCCGGCTTGACCGGCGCCGCCTGCAGTTGGTGATGGCCGCGCCGCAGGACAGCATGCCGCACGTGGTGGCACTGCGTCCGCAGCCCGCCCAGCGGCAGTGGATGGTGCCCGAGAGATATGTGAAAGAGGCGTCGGACTCGACCATCCTTTGGCTCACGGACACCACACTCATCGCCGCCGATAGCCTCACGCTGGCCATCAGTTACCCCAAGACGGTGGGCGACAGTATGGTCGCGACCACCGACACCGTCCACTTTGTGTTCAAGCAGAGCCGCGCCGAACTCAAGCAACTCGAGCAGGAGCGCAAGCAGCGCGAGCAGCGCGCCAAGCGCCTGGCTCAGTTGCTCGAAAAGCAGGCCCAGGGGTCGCTCACCGAGGACGACGAACTGGACCTGAAGGATTTGGCTCGCGACACGGTGACCGTTGTGCGGCACCTCAAACTTGATGCCGACGGCAACTCGGGCAACAAAATCGAGATTACCGACAGCCTGCGCTTGAAGGTCGACGAACCCATCGCGCGAATTGACCAAAGCGCGGTGCACCTGCTCAGGCAACGCATGCCGGACAGCGTGTGGGTGGCCTTGGAGGACGTGCCGCCACTCGTGCCGCGCTATGATGGCGACTGCATGGGGCTGCTGCTGCCCGTGACGTTACAGCCCGACAGCACCTACGCTCTGGTGCTCGACAGCCTTGCCGTGACGAGCGCCTACGGCACGGCGAGCAACAAGATGCGACGCGAATTCAAGGTGAAGGACGAGAGCGAGTACGGGTCGCTGCGCATCGACGTGAGCGGCCTAGGTGCCGGCGACAGTGCCATTGTGCAGTTGCTTGACGGCAGCGAACGCATCGTGCGCGCCACGACGATTGTTGGCAGTGGCGCGGCCGTATTCCGATATGTGACACCCGAGACCTACTACGTGCGCTTGGTGCATGACCGCAACGGCAACGGCCGTTGGGACACGGGCAACTACGCCCAACACCTTCAGCCTGAGGACGTTTTCTACCTGCCACAACGCATCAAGGTTCGCCGCAACTGGGACGTGAGCCAGCCGTGGGACATCTACGCCACGGCTGTTGACCTGCAGAAGCCGGAACAGATACGCAAAAACAAGCCTGAAACCAAGAGCAAGTTGCTGAAACCCAAAGAGACAAAGCCAACCGAAGAGGAGGACGACGAGTTTAACAGCAACGCCTTTGGCCGCGGCACCTATAGCGGCAACCGCTACCAAGACTACCACAATAGCAGGTAGCACGTAGCAGGTAGCACGTAGCAGGTAGCAGGTAGCACGTAGCAGGTAGTTTTCATTTTAATTATTTATTTCAACAAGAATTAATATCGCATATGAGATCAAGCGAGTTTAGAAGATTACAAGTGTGGCAGAAAAGCATGGATTTGACTGTAAGAATTTACGCTTTAGCAAAAACACTGCCAATAGAAGAACGATTTGCTCTTGCAGACCAGATGCGACGAGCCGTGATTTCCATCCCTTCAAATATAGCAGAGGGCTATGGAAGACAATCCGACAAGGAATATATGAATTTCCTTTCAGTCGCAAGAGGCTCTTTATTTGAGTTGTCAACGCAAGTTGAGATTTGTGAACGACTAAAATATATCGATGCCGATTTGTCTTATTCGGTTATTCATCTAATAGATGAAATAAGTAAAATGCTTACCTCATTATATAAACGTTTATCATCCGATTTATAATCTACATATGCTACACGCTACATACTACATGCTACATGCTATAACGAGCGCAGCGAGTAATTGGATTATAGCCGCGAGCGACGCGGTGTGCAACTATCCGGAGTTTTTGCTGCTGATTGGCGGCGGATTGTTTCTGTTTTTCTATAGTGGGGCGGTGTCGCTGCGGCGGTTGCCGACGGCGCTGCGCGCGCTTGGCTCAAAGCAGGCGGCTCAAGAGGGCAAGCCCACGGGGCAGATCAGTTCGCTGCAAGCGTTGCTCAGCGCGATTGCCGCCACAGTGGGTATGGGCAACATCGCCGGCGTGGCCATCGCTCTGACCATCGGAGGCCCCGGCGTAATCTTCTGGATGTGGGTGAGTGCGCTGGTGGGTATGTCCACCAAATTCTTTGAGGGCGCGCTGGCCGTGATGTATAAGGGTGAGGATAAGGACGGCGAGCCGCAGGGTGGACCGATGTATATGATTGAGAAAGGGTTGGGGCGCAAGTGGCGGCCGATGGCGGTGGCTTTTGCGTGCTTCGGCCTGGTGGGCACGTTGTGCCTGATGCAGGTCAACCAACTGGTTGAGGCCGTGACGACGGTGTTTACCACACCGGCCGGGATTGAGAACACCGTGTGGCTGCGCATGGGCATGGGAATTGTGATTGCCGTGGTTGTCGGGGCAGTGATTTTGGGTGGCATACGGCGCATCGCGCAGTGGGCCACTCGCATTGTGCCGGTGATGGTGGCGCTCTACTTTGTGCTGGTAGCCTCGGTCACGGTGATATATGCCGACCGGCTGCCGACGGTGCTGGCGAGCATCTTCCGTGAGGCGTTCAACTGGGAGGCCGGATTTGGCGCGCTGGCCGGTATCGCCGTGATTGGCGCGCGCCGCGCGGCGTTTGTCAACGAGGCCGGCATCGGCACGGCGTCAATGATGCACGGCGCCAGCCGCAACACCGACCCGCTGCGTGAGGGCTACGTGGCCATGCTCGGCCCGATGATTGACAGCGGCATCGTGTGTACGCTCACGGCCATCCCCATTCTGCTGGCCGGCAACTATGTTGGCGTTGAGGATGTCAAGGGCCTTTGGGTGGCGATGGGCAGTTACGAGACACTGCTGCCGGGCATAGGGCACTACCTGCTGATGGCCATCGTCTTTTTCTTTGCCTTCTCAACGATGTTCTCTTATTCCTACTATGGCCAGAAGTGCACCAACTACCTCTTCGGTCCCGGCAAGGTGCGCTACTACAACATCTACTACATCATCATGCTCGTGGTGGGAGCGATGATTCCGCTGGCGACGATGGTCGCGCTGATGGACCTGGCGTTCTTCCTGATGGCAGTTTGCACGATGACGACATTGCTACTGCTGTCGCCACGCGTCAAGCGATTACTGAAAGGTTGACCGTTGACTGTTGACTGTTGACCGTTGACCGAAACGACGATTTACGGTCAACGGTCAACAATCAACCTTTTAAGGAGAACCTTAATTCCGCTAGGCTCGATTTTTCTCTCTCGAAAATTCACGAAAAAAATATTATATCTCGTAAATTTTCGTAAATTTTCGTAAATTTAATATTGGTAATAATATTCTGTGGATAAAATATTTACGATAATTTACGCAAATTTACGAGAAAAATATTTTCAAGAATTTTCGTAAATTTTCGTGAGCATATTCAAGGTTGCGGATCTTAAGGAGAAATATTACTCGGCGTCGCCGTTGAGGATATCGAAGACGTTGCCCACGGCACCGCGCAGCATGTTGAGGGCCATCTCGATGCGGCTCAGGTCGTAGCCTTCCTCGGGGACGATGTCCTCCCAGTTGGCCCAGATGGAGTCCTCGTCGCAGGTGAACTTCACCATTGCTTTCTCGCTGTTCACCCTGTTGCAAGCCTCAAGCACGGCCATACGGTTGTCCTCGTTCACGTCGTAGAAGAAGATGACGAGTTGCAGCAACTGCGAGCCGCTGTTGTTGATAAACACGTAGCGCACGCCCTCAAACTTGAAGGCAATCGAGCCGCTATTAGGGTTCTCCTCGTAGCGGTATCCCTCGCTGGAGAGATACTCAATCAAATATTCCTTTGCTGTCATTGTCTTTTGAGTAATTGGTAATTAGTTATCACTGGTGCTGAGGTGATTACTCTCCGATAGCCTCATAAAACGTTTGATAGGCGTTCTTGAGCATATTGAGCGCCATCTCGATGCGGCCCAGGTTGTAGCCCTGCTCGGGCACGATGTCCTCCCAATTGCACCACACGGTGTCGTCGTCACAGGTGAGTTTCACCATCGCCTTCTCGCTATTGATTTTGTTGCAAATCTCGAGCACGGCATAGCGGTTGTCCTCGGTGACATCGTAGAAGAGGATGACCAACTGCAGCAACTGCGAGCCGCTGTTGTTGATGAACACATACTTCACACCCTCAAACTTGAATACGATGTTGCCTGAATTAGGGTTCTCCTCGTAGCGGTATCCCTCGCCGGAGAGATACTCGATCACATATTCCTTTGCTGTCATAATAGTGTAAATTAAATAGATTGAGGTTAATATTGATGATTTGAAATTTACCGAATGAATGTTATGATAACTATCAAGAGTGCAAATATAGCATTTTTTCTTGATATAACAATTATTTTTCGCCGAAAAATCACTAAATTTGCACTCAACTAACGAATAACCATATATGATTAGAAAGATAAGGATAGTTCTCGCCGCCGTGATGATGGTGGGCATCACATTGTTGCTGCTTGATTTCACCGGCACGGCCCACTTGTGGCTGGGCTGGATGGCTCGCGTGCAATTGTTGCCTGCCGCGCTGGCGGTGAACGTGGTTGTGCTGGCCGTGCTGGCGGTAGTGACGCTGCTGTTGGGCCGTGTCTATTGCTCGGTGATTTGTCCGCTGGGCATCATGCAAGACTTGATTTCCTCGTTGAGAAAGAAGAAATACCGCTATAGTTATAGCCGACCGTTGACGTGGTTGCGCTGGCTGATGGTGGCTGTGCTTGTTGTGGCCGTGGCAACCGGAGTTGGCTCGCTGGTGGCGCTGCTCGACCCTTACGGCAACTATGGCCGCATCGCCACCAATCTGCTACAGCCGCTATGGCTGTGGGGCAACAACGTGTTGGCGTCGATTGCAGAGCGCTACGACAGTTTTGCCTTTTATAGCAAGGACGTGTGGCTGCGCGGCGGCCTGACATTGGGCATCGCCGTGGTGATGCTCGCCCTGGTGGGCACGCTGGCATGGCGCGGCGGCCGCACCTATTGCAACACGCTATGCCCGGTGGGCACAGTGCTGGGCCTGCTCTCGCGCTGGTCGTGGCTCAAGGTGCGCATCAATACCGACAAGTGCGTCTCGTGTGGCCTGTGTGAGCGCGCGTGCAAGGCGTCGTGCATCGATAGCAAGAACCACACGATTGACTACTCGCGCTGTGTGGTGTGCGGCAACTGCTTGGGCACGTGCAGCCACGGGGCGTTGAATGTTCTCCCTCCCCGCCCCCTCCTGAAGGAGGGGGAGTGGGAATCTGAAACCCCCTCCTTCAGGAGGGGGATGGGGGAGGCTTCCTTCATGGAGGCTCGCCGGGCGATGCTAGTTGGCGGAGCCATTGTGATGGCCGAGGCCGCGCTGGCCCAGACGGGCAAGAAGGTGGACGGCGGCCTGGCTATGATTGAGGACAAGAAAGCGCCACGCCGCACCACGCCGCTCACTCCGCCCGGGTCGCTTGGCGCCGACAATATGCGACACCACTGCACGGCATGTCAACTGTGTGTGGCACAGTGTCCTAACGACGTGTTGCGCCCCGGCGGCGACCTGATGTCGCTCATGCAGCCTGTAATGAGTTATGAGCGCGGATATTGCCGACCGGAGTGTAACCGTTGCTCGGAGGTTTGCCCCACGGGAGCCATCCGTCCAATCAGTGTTGAGGAAAAAGTGAGCACAGTCATCGGACACGCGGTGTGGATTAAGGAGAATTGCGTTGTGCTCAGCGACGGCGTGGCCTGCGGTAACTGCGCCCGCCACTGCCCGAGCGAGGCCATCATGATGGTGCAACTGGACCCTGACGACGAGTTGTCGCCGATGGTGCCGGCAGTGGACCGTTCGCGCTGCATCGGCTGCGGCGCCTGCGAGTACGTCTGCCCGGCGCGACCATTCAGTGCCATCTACGTCGAGGGTCATGAGCGCCATTCCACCAGATAACTATATTGAATTCTGTTACTTTTGCGGTTATAAACAAGTTGAGTTATGGAACAGAGACGCATATACCCGGTGGGGATACAAGACTTTGAGGTTGTTCGCAATCGTGGTATGGTGTATGTCGACAAGACGGCATACGTCTACCGCATGGTGTACGATGGTGCCGAAACGGTGTTCCTCAGTCGGCCTCGGCGTTTTGGCAAGACGTTGCTGTGCAACACATTGAAGCATTTCTTCCTCGGTCATCGCGACCTCTTCAAGGGTCTGGCCATCGACAGTCTCGAGAAGGATTGGACTGTCTATCCGGTGCTGCACTTTGACATGTCGAAGGCCAAAAACGACGACGTTAATGCCTCGCGCGTCACTGTTGGCACTATGCTGCGTGAATATGAGGACATATATGGCCGTTGCCCTGACAGCGATGGCTTGGGCGACCGCCTACGCTACATTATCGAGCAGGCTCATCGAAAAACCGGCCAAAAGGTAGTACTAATCTTCGACGAGTACGACTCGCCGGTGCTTAACGTCATCGATAGCGAGGAGAAGCAAATCGCTATGCGCTCGCTGTTCAACGAGTTCTACGGACCGGTGAAGTCGATGTACGAGCACCTGCGCTTTGTGTTCATCACGGGCATCACCAAGTTCTCGCAGATGAGCATCTTCTCCTCAATCAACAACATCAGCAACATCACGATGGACGCCGCCTACGAGGGCATTTGCGGCATCACGGCCGATGAGTTGGAGCAATACT
>JAFTDD010000092.1 GCA_017454355.1 Muribaculaceae bacterium | reverse complement strand
CAACAAAAAAACGTAACCTGTGGGTATTACAAACCAACTTGCGAAAAATGCCACTTCTGAAAATCAAACAATTACCACTTGACACCTACCGAAAATAACCACAAAAAACGCTGAAAAAAAATTTCAGCGTTGAAGTTGGGTTAAAATTGGGATTTTGAAAGATTTCCCACGCGTCAGCGTGGCCTATATTATAGTGCCGTAGCGAATGTAGGGAAACTTGGATTTTGAATGGTTTAGAAGATTGATTGGGCGGTGAGAGTGGTGAGGAGTTCGAGAGACTTCATGCCGATGAGGCTGTTGCCCTTGTTGTTGAGGCGTGGGCTCCAGACGGCGACGGCATACTGGCCGGGGTAAATGGCGGCGATGCCTCCGCCCACGCCGCTCTTGCCCGGCAGTCCCACAAGGAACGAGAATTCGCCGGCTTCGTCGTAGAAGCCGCAAGTTTGCATGATGGCGTTCATTCGCTTCACTTGTGAGGATGTGAGCCTCACGCCGTTGTAGTCAAAGGGTCGGGTGTGGTCGGCAAAGGGCAGAAAGGCTTGTGACAGTTCCTCGCAACTCATCTCCACGCTGCACATGAGGAAGTAGAATTGCAGCACTCGCTCGATGTCTCCATCAATATTGCCATGATACTTGAGTAAATTTGCGATTGCGGTGTTGAGGTATGCCTGGGAGCGTTCAGAAAGTGCGACGCCGTAGTTGAAGTTGATTGTGGGGCAGTGGCTGACGCTGCGCACGAAGTCGAGAAATTGGTTCTCGGGTTGCGGCATGTGCTTGATGAGGACGTCTGCCATGACAAGGGCGCCGGCATTGATGAACGGGTTGCGTGGGATGCCGTTCTCGAGTTCAAGTTGGATGAGCGAGTTGAAAGCGGCTCCGCTAGGCTCTTTGCCCATGCGTGTCCATAGGCTGTCGCCCTGCATCGAGAATGCCATCGCCAGGGCGAAGACCTTGCTGATGCTTTGCAATGAGAACCGCACTTGGGCGTCGCCGGCTTGATAGACTTGTCCGTCCAGAGTGCGCAGGCAAAGGCCGATATGCTCTGGGTTTACCGCTGCCAGAGCGGGGATGTAGGTTGCCTGCGTGCCTTTGCCGCGCAGGTCTTGCACTTGGGCGAAAATGCTGTCTATTACTGACTTGTAATCCATAAAAGTTTACCGTTTTTTTGGGTTAGCGTCAATTCACGTCTATAACAACGTCAATTTCCGTGAAACAATTATTTTGGGGTTAGCGTCAATTCACGTCTATAACAACGTCAATTTCCGTCTATCTTAATTATTTTAGACAAAAATTGACGATAATAGACGTTGTTATAGGGCCGGCGCGAGGGCGCGCGGCATGGCCAACCGGTTTTGTGGGGCCGGCGCGAGGGCGCGCGGCATGGCCAACAAAGTGCTATTCGAAGGCTTGAGCGACGAGTTGCAGGGAGTCGATGATGGGCAGATGTTGTGGGCACTGTGACTCGCATTGGCCGCATTGGATGCACTGCGAGGCTGCACCATGACCGGCTTGCAGGAGGGTCTTGTAGGCTTTCTCGTTGAGCCAATGGCTGTGCTGCTCATAGCGTTTGTCTGTGTTATATAGCGCGAAGAAATCGGGGATGGCGATATCCATCGGGCATCCTGCGGTGCAATATCGGCAAGCGGTGCACTGGATGGCAGTGTTGTCGTTGTAAATGTCGGCCACGCGGCGGATGATGTCGCGCTCGGCATTGTCGAGCGGTTTGAACTCTTGCATATAGGAAGTGTTGTCCATGAGTTGCTCCATGTCGCTCATGCCGCTGAGCACCATCATCACATTGGGCAGCGATGCGGCGTATCTGACGGCCCATGACGCCGGAGACGCTTGCGGCGAGTGTCCTCGCATCAACTCGAGCGCGCGTTCGGGCACTTTTGCCAGCGTACCGCCCTTGACGGGTTCCATAACAACGACAGGCCGGCCGTGGGCAGTGGCAGCCTCGTAGCAGAGGCGCGACTGCACGCTCGGACTATCCCAATCGGCATAGTTGATTTGCAGTTGAACAATCTCCATCTCGGGGTGCGCCGCCAGGGCACGCTCGAGAGTCTCGGCGTCGTCGTGGTAGGAGAAACCGATGTGGCGGGCTCGCCCGCTGTCACGCAGTTTTACCATAAAGTCCCAGGCGCCGATGCGATCCATCTTCTCGATGCGGCCGCGGTCAAGGGCGTGGAGCCAATAGTAGTCGACGTAGTGGGTTCCGAGACGTTCGAGTTGAGCGTTGAAGATGCGCTCCATGTCATCGGTTGTTTCTGTTTCCCAGACGGGACACTTGGTGGTGATGGTGAAGCGGTTGCGGTCGTAACGTTCGACGACAGCCTGTCGCAGAATGTTCTCGCTCTGTCCGTCGTGATAGGGCCACGCTGTGTCGAAGTAGGTGAAACCACGTTGCATGAACACGTCCACCATTTGCTTGACGGCCTCGAGGTGAACGGTCTTGCCGTCGCTCAGCAGCGGCATGCGCATTAAGCCGAAGCCCAGTTTCTTTGTCGGGTTGGCCATAGTTACTTGTTGAGCAAATACTTGATGAAGAGGTAACCTCCCACCACCTGCAACGCCATGCCCGGCAGGCCGATGGTGAAGTCTTGGAAGCCGATGGCAAGCGAGCCGGTGATGGCGCTCTCGATGAGGGAGCCCACGACTTGATAGGCAAGCACGACAAGAGCCATCAACGGCAGGGTGATTTTGCCGAAGCGGTGAGCCACCAGCGAGGCCGCGGCAACCAACAGCACGCTCTTGGTCATGATAGCCGGCAACATAGCCACGACAGGCATACCGAAGAGGATGCTGTTGATGAGGGGTGACAGCAGGGCGGTGAGCAGGCCGACGCGCCATCCATACTTATAGGCTCCGATGAGGGTGAAAAAGTAGATTGGCAACCAGGTCAAGCCACCGCCCGGCACGAGGTGGCATAGTTGAGGCAGCGCGATGTTGCCGATGATAAACAATGAGGCTGCTGTCCATGCCGATAATTGTCTGTAGGAGAGATTGTAAAGAGTAACCATTTTTTTAGTTTTTAGTTTTTAGTTTTGTGGGGCCGGCGCGAGGGCGCGCGGCATGGCCAACTGGTTTTGTGGGGCCGGCGCGAGGGCGCGCGGCATGGCCAACCGGTTTTGTGGGGCCGGCGCGAGGGCGCGCGGCATGGCCAACTGGTTTTGTGGGGCCGGCGCGAGGGCGCGCGGCATGGCCAACTGGTTTTGTGGGGCCGGCGCGAGGGCGCGCGGCATGGCCAACTGTTGCCAATGGTGTCGCATGGCTGCGACGATTTCGGCAGGGGAGTGCTCGTTTGCGGTGATTTGCTCGAGAGGGCAGCGATTGTCGTCCTCCGGGATTACTATTGCCCTGACGCGTTGCCCCCAAACGTAGTCGATGCCGGCGTCATCGAGTACGGGAATTGCCTTGTCGCTAATCACCGCGGCGTATAGTTGTCTCACTCCGGCGAGCGCCACGATGCCCGCTGCAGCACGTCCGATGACCTTGTCGGCAATGACGGCGTCAGCCAAGCGTTGCGGCTCGTTGTCAAGGAGGTACATCAGGTCGCGCACTCCTTGTTGTGAATAGGTGGTTAGAGAGTCGTCGGCGGCAGCGACGGCGAGGGAGCATCCTCCGTTGCTGTACAGGGCATTGATTGCTCGCGAAAGTTTACTCATAGACTTCAACGCTGTTTTGAACGGAGTCTTCGGCATCAGGAAGCGCTGCCTCCTCTTGGGTGACCTCTGTCGAGTCATAGCCTTCGGGCTCTTGCCGCGGAGGGGTGTGCTGCCCGAAGGCAAAGCCGATAATCAGGAACATCAATGTGATGGCGATTGCGGGCAGACAGCCCAGCGCGGCCTGCCATCGGGGCTTGAAGAACCATGCGAGTATCGAGCCGCTGATGCCCAAGCCGATGAGCATCATACCGATGTTTGAGAGCCAATCGCTGTCGTCAAACGGGTCGTTTAAGATTATCAACAATCCGAAGATGGGAATGAAGAAACTGACGATGGCCACCCAATTGACTCGCTGCCCTCCCTCTTTTGGAGGAGTGGGAGGAGGGCTCTGAAATGATTGTTGGTTATTATAGTAGTCGTTCATAACAGCCGCAAAAATAGTTAAAAAAATTGGTTTATCGTGCAAAATAAACAAAAAACTTAGTATTTTGTATTTTGTACTTCGCACTTTTTTCGTAATTTTGCCTTCGTAAAAGACTAAACAATTATTTATTTAAAATCAATAAATTCACAACATGGTAAGTTACAAAGAGTTAGGTCTTGTCAACACCCGTGAGATGTTTGCCAAGGCAGTGAAGGGCGGCTATGCTATCCCCGCATTCAACTTCAACAACATGGAGCAGTTGCAGGCAATCATCAAGGCAGCGGCCGAGACGCACAGCCCGGTGATTCTTCAAGTGTCGAGTGGTGCCCGCAAGTATGCGAACCAGACGTTGTTGCGCTACATGGCTCAAGGAGCCGTCGAGTATGCGAAGGAGTTGGGTTGGGAGCATCCGCAGATTGCGTTGCACCTTGATCACGGCAACAGTTTCGAGTTGTGCAAGAGTTGCGTTGACTTCGGTTTCTCGAGCGTGATGATTGACGCTAGCGCGCTGCCCTATGAGGAGAACATCGCCTTGACGCGCCAAGTGGTGGAGTATGCCCATCAGTTCGATGTGACTGTCGAGGCCGAACTTGGTGTGCTCGCCGGCGTTGAGGATGAGGTTGTCGCCGAGGAGAGCCACTACACCAAGCCCGAGGAGGTGATTGACTTCGCGACCCGCACCGGTTGCGACTCGCTGGCTATCTCGATTGGTACCAGCCATGGTGCCTACAAGTTCACTCCGGAGCAGTGCACCCGTGACCCGAAGACCGGTCGTTTGGTTCCGCCGCCTCTGGCCGTTGACGTGCTCGACGAGATTATGAAGAAACTCCCCGGTTTCCCCATCGTGTTGCACGGCTCGAGCAGCGTGCCTCAAGAGTATGTCGACATCATCAATGCCAACGGTGGCAAGTTGCCCGACGCAGTGGGTATCCCCGAGGAGCAGTTGCGCAAGGCCGCCAAGAGCGCGGTGTGCAAGATTAACATCGACAGCGATAGTCGTTTGGCATTCACCGCCGCCGTGCGCAAGGTGTTTGCCGAGAAGCCGGGTGAGTTTGACCCGCGCAAGTACTGCGGTCCGGCTCGCGACGAGATGGAGCGTCTCTACGTCCACAAGATCAAGGAGGTGCTCGGCAGCGATGGCAAGGCCGACTGATTAGCATGTAGCGTGTAGCACGTAGCGTGTAGCATGTAGCGTGTAGCACGTAGGAGGGCGTGAGAGACGACACTAATCTCTCATGCCCTCTTTTTTATGTGGCCGTGAGGTTTTTTAGAATGAATAATCTATTTTATTGGCGTTTTGTTTTTTGTAGTTCATCATTTTTCCGTAACTTTGCAGAATAATTAGATTTTAGAATATAGATAAACGTGATTGACAAAGTGATACTTGATGCTCTTCTTCCGCTGAAGTCTTACTGCGAGCGGGAGCAGTTCAAAGGGTGGGACCCGTATGACGGTCTTAACTCCAAGTTGTTTCAGGCCCTGCCGCTGCTAAAGAAGAGCGCGATATGCCGTTTGGTAGTCATTCAGGGCTTTAAGCGCTGTCCGTGGAACCTGCGCAGATTGTTTTTGGTGCCCAAGGAGCATAACGCCAAGGGCATAGGGCTGTTTTTGCAGGGATATTGCAACCTCTACGAGGCAGTCAGTCGCCGTCCGGAGTTGGAGGCTCAGTTAGGTTCGGCCGAGGCTATTCTCAAGCAAATACACGAGTTGTCGCGGTTATTAATCTCGATGCGGTCTGTGGGGAACTATCATGGAGCATGCTGGGGCTATAATTTCGACTGGCAGGCTCGCCGTCTGTTTTTGTTTCCCAAGGGCACACCGACAGTGGTGGCAACCAATTTCGCCGCAACGGCGTTGATGAGTGCCTATGAGGTGACCGGCAATAAGGAGTATCTCGACGTGGCGCTGACGTCGGCTGAATTTGTGATGCAGGACTTGCACCGCACGCCGTATGAGGGCGGTTTCTTGTTCAGTTATAGCCCGTTGCAAGGCAACGACACTGTGTTTAACGCGTCGTTGCTGGGCAGCCGCTTGTTGAGTTTTGCCTATAAATATACCGGTCGCGAGGAGTATCGCCAAGCGGCGCGCGAGAGTGTGATTGCGTGCTGTGCCGGTCAACGCGACGATGGCGCGTGGATTTACGGAATGCTGCCGGTGCAGAGTTGGGTGGACAGTTTCCACACTGGCTATAACCTTGACGCGTTGCAAGCCTACGAGGAGTTGACGGGTGACACAACGTTCCACAGTTATCTGGAGAAGGGGTTGAAGTATTATCTTGCAAACTTCTTTGAGGCAGACGGTTGCCCGAAGTATTACGACACCGCAAAGTGGCCGATTGATATCCATTGTCCGGGTCAACTGCTGGTGACGCTGAGCCGCACGGGGCTGCTGGAAAGCAATGCGGATTTGGCCGAGCGCGTGTTGCAGTGGACAGTGGATAACATGCAGGACAAGAAAGAAGGCTATTTTTATTATCAACTCAAGCGTGGCATTAGCAGCAAGATACCTTATATGCGCTGGAGCAACGCGTTTATGTTCTACGCGTTGAGTTACGCTCTAACGACTAACAATTAACGACTGAATATGGAGAGAATTTCATTGAACGGGGTGCAGGTTTACCCCTTCACGAGCGAGCAGCAGTTGCTCGAGTTCGTTGACGACCACAAGGGCATCTTGGTGGCAATTAATGCCGAAAAAATCTTGCACGCCACAGATGAGACACGCGCTATCATTAACCGTAACATCGGTTACTGTGATGGTGCCGGCGCGATGATGGCCTTGAAGCAAAAAGGCGTGAAGAACGCGGTGAAGATACCCGGCTGCGAGTTGTGGCTAAAGATTGTGAAGCACTTCGAGACGACCCACACGTTCTATCTGGTGGGTGGCAAGCAAGAGGTGATTGACGCGACGGTGGCCAAGTTGCGCGAGGAGTTTCCGGCAATCAATATTGTGGGTTACCGCAACGGCTACATCAAGACAGAGGAGGAGCGTGCCGCGCTAATCGATGACATTGTGGCCAAACAACCGGGCGTGGTGTTTGTGGCGATGGGCTCGCCCAAACAAGAGTTGCTGATGGAGGCGATCCAAGAGCGCCACAACTGTATTTTTCAGGGCCTTGGCGGCAGTTTTGATGTGTACACCGGACGCGTGGAGCGTGCCCCGAAGTGGTGGGTGGAGCACAATCTGGAGTTTGCTTACCGCCTGCTGCGTGAACCCAAGCGCATTAAGCGTCAGGTGCATCTGGTCAAGTATGCCTGGTGGTTGGTGACCAAGAAACTGTAATAACAATACTTCGGTAAAAAAATGAAGAAGTGCTATAAATAATTGTTTCGCGTCTATTTTCGTCTATAACAACGTCTATTATCGTCAATTGTATATATTATTATGCAGATTTTAATCTCTCGTAAATTTACGTAAATTAT
>JAFTDD010000091.1 GCA_017454355.1 Muribaculaceae bacterium | reverse complement strand
GTAAATTTTCGTAAATCCACGTAAATTAATTTTAGTAATAATTTTCTGTGAATAAAATATTTACGAAAATTTACGCAAATTTACGAGAGATCTATTTTCGATAATTTTCGAGAGAGAAATATCAAGTTGCGGAATTAAGGTCTAAAATAATTAAGATAGACGGAAATTGACGTTGTTATAGACGTGAATTGGCGCTAACCCAAAAAAATTACCGAACTATTGCTGCCGCAAACGGGCAGAATAAATTCTGCCCCTACATTTCGCACCATATTTCAGTAGTAAAAAACACAACATTTTGTGTGGAGTTTTGTAGAAAATAGTGTAGAGTTTTGTTTCAAAAAACAAAACTCTACAACTTGTCGTTGCGCGCGAGCGTGCAAGATTTGTTAAATTTGCGCTATAAATTATTCATCTAATCAATAGCATTATGGACAAACGACTACTACGACTGATTCTTGTAGCCGCGGTTGCCTGTTGGACAGGCATTGCGGCGGCATCGCCGTTGCTGTCGCCGCTCGCCGTCAAATGTGACGTGAACCACGACGGCATCGTCGATGTTGGCGACGTGAACACCGTGCTCGCCGGCATTCTCGCCGACAGCAACGACGCCGGCCTCGACGCCAACAGCGACGGCGCCGTCGACGTGGGCGACGTGAACCTCATTCTGGAGGTTATCCTCAGCGGCGACGTGGACGCCTCTGTCGACAACCTCGAGTATATCGACATCGACTTTGCCGGTCAGGGGGCCGATGGCGCCACGCCGACGGTGGAAACCGTGACCGTGGTGAACGTCACCACCGGCGACTTAATCGAACTGGGCGGCAACGACATCTTGCGGCTCGCCGTCAAAGGCAGCGAAGCGGCGAAGCGCCGCGCGCACTCCATAAAGGAGAACAAGGGACGGCTGCCGCGCCCGGTAATCAGTCCGGCCGTATCGATGGCCGACGCCCGTCTGACGTTTGACGTCGCCAAGGCAGGCGCGACCACCATCGAGGTGATTGACCGCGACGGCAAGGTGGCGGCACGCAGCGTGGTCACAGCGAAAGCCGGCCGCAACTCACTCAAACTGAAAGCGATGGAGGCCGGACGATACACCGTGCGCCTCACCGACGCCGCCGGACGCGTGCAGGCCACGCAGTGGCGCAGCGCTGCGCGGCGCGCCACCGGCAAGACGGTGACGATGGACTTCACCGCCGGCGACCTGTTGCGCTTCACCGCCAAGAGCAGCGACATGACAACCATCTTGATGCAGCAGCCAGCCAACAGCCACACCAACACATTCTCATTCTTTGAGTGTAAGGACGCCGACGGATACTGCTACCCCATCATCGAGGCCGGAGGCCTGATGTGGATGGCCGAGGACCTGCGCTACGCGCGTCGCAGCGGTGTGAGCAAGGTGAGCAACGCGACCGACTGGCAGGACGCCTCCGCCACCAAGTGTATGGTGATTGGCGGCGATGTTGCCGACGCCTATTATAACTATGAGGGTGCCCTAAAGGCCCTGCCCGAGGGCTGGCGCCTGCCCACCGCCGACGAGGTGAACACCGTGCTGCGCAAGTTGGGCGGCGCCGACCGCGCCGGCGCGCTGCTCAAGGCACACGGCGACGACAGCAACTGGGGCTCGTGGGAAGAGAATGTCGACTCGGTCTACCTGCGTCTGAACGCCCATGGATACATCAACTCCAACGGCAATGTGACCTCGCATGACCAGCGCGGTTACATCATAACCTCCACCACGCTCTCCAAGCGCCCGATGTGGGCCGAGTTGAAAGACGGCAGCGACGCGGTGACGTTCAGCAGCCAGGGAGCGAGCGTGCACAACGGCTTCCACATCCGCGGCGTGCGCGTGGGCTTTAGCCCCTATAAGGGCATGATGGACAAATTCTTCTCCGACGAGATACATGCCGCGCGCCGTGTCGCCGCCAAGGCTCCCGTCAACCCGTATAGCGGCCAGCCTATCGGCGAAATGTACACGGTAAACACCGGCATCTCCAATATGCTGGTTGA
Source organism: Muribaculaceae bacterium (assembly GCA_017454355.1). Classification (GTDB taxonomy): domain Bacteria; phylum Bacteroidota; class Bacteroidia; order Bacteroidales; family Muribaculaceae; genus Sodaliphilus. Next base: position 3,822 of record JAFTDD010000091.1, on the reverse strand, counting down.
TTGGGGCAATACAGAAACGGTTCAAGGCGCCGGCGCGGCAGGAGGCTGGGAGTGGATGCAAGACGACGTTCCCGCCGCCAACGGCCTCTTTAGTGTTGACGCAAAGGGCACATTCACCAAGATCAACAATGACGCTGTCTCGCCCGACAACATCAAGAAGTTTGCCATTCAATACACCCCTGACAATCATAAGATAGCGAAATTAACATTCCTGCGCTCCAGAAACAAGGCAGTCCTTATTACAGGAGGTTATAACCGATACTCCGAGACCGAAGGCTGGGCCGGCACCGGACAGGCGAAACTCGATATCATAGCCAAGGATGGCTCTAATGTGGAAGCATTCACCTTGCCCGGCGAGTTCACCATGCCAAACGGTTGGGAAGCTTATAGATTCAGATTCTGGGGAAACAACGAGTCGACGTGGACCGATATGTTTGACGTTTATGACTACTTTGCCAAACGCGTACAAATTCTGTGCGCCGACTTCACCGACGACCAAGTTGATGATATCCTGTTGGGCATTGCCGGCCGGTTCCTCATAATTGACGGTTCCGATTACAACACCATTCTGGCCGAGCGCACCTTCAATTGCACCTCAACGCGTGCCACAGCTGGTGACTTTAACGGTGACGGACACGCCGACATCGCGTTTGTCGCCGAGATTAACGGCCAAATATTAGCACAGGTTTACTGCGATGGTCCAAGCACGATTAACGGCACCGCCACCTATACCGCGGGACTCGGCACACGCATCAACAGCGACCGTGAGCCCTGGCTCGACATTAAGATGGGCGACGTGGTTGTGCCTAACCGCACCGACCTTATTTGCCAAGTTGGAGACGTGAATGACGACCGCAAATATGTTGCCAAGACCAGCGTCTGGGCTAAGCAAGGTAGCAGTTCGGCTCTTGTGCCGCCCATCAAGGGTTCCACCATCGAGGAGACGAATAATTATCTGCAAAACTCGTGCATCACAGTAGCACACGTCAGAGGCATGGGCTATCCCGCCGATATTCTGGCAGCCGGCGGTCTGTATCGATTTGACGGCACCAACTCATTCTCTACCGAGAAGACCGGAATGACATCAATTGAAAATCCCGGTGGCTTCCAAGGCTGGGATGAGGGCAATAAGTTCATTTATTTCCCCGCAGATAACGTGTACGCCGGCAAGTTTGACAAATCAGTGCCTGACGGAGTCGACCAGATTGCGGTTCTTTCGGTTATTGACGCCTATGGCCAGTGGCACAAGTGGAATGGCAGCAGCAGTTTATACTGGATTGGAGCCCAATGGCGAGGCTTGATTCGCATCTACACCGCCTACGATGGCTACCTCTCGGGGCATAACATCGAAACGAGTATCGACGATCGCGGAGCCGGTGTGCGCATCGGCAATGTGTGGGGTTGGAAAGAGGACAACGAGGTGTCTGACTGCTATACCCATCCCGCCTTCTGCCCGATTCCTGCGGCCGACGCTCACCGCGCCTCCTACCGCTTCCGCTCGATGGACGTGACTTTCACCAATCCGCAGATCCACGCCGTACTCGCCGCCGCGCCCTACTATGCCGAGGCCGACTACGGTAACTATGCCATAGCCGCCACCAGTTGGGGCAAGACCAGTTCGAGCGGCACCGGCAGTGGACGCTCCAGCAGCAATAGCGCCAAACTGATCACCGGCTACAACAACGAGGTGGGCTTCATCAGCAAGGCCTACGAAATCGACGTCACCGCCAGCGTGGAGTATAACAACACCTTCGGTGAGGAGAGTGAGGAGGTCATCACCTACGGCAAGGAATACACCGCCTTTGAGGACAACTCGGTGATTATGACCATCACACCCTACTTTGTCTATAACTACGAGTGCGTGTCAAGCGACAACGAGGACGCCGTGGGCACCATGCTCACCGTGGGCTGCCCCTACACCAGCAGCGAGCAGAACGTGGCCATGACCGACTATATGCTCATGCGCGCCGACAATGCTGAGATTCCCGACCTGACGGCCGTACTCCACAACACGCCGGGCGACCCGATGAGTTACCCGCAATATGAGGACGAGATCAAGAGCAACTGCGGCAGCAGCGTCTACTGGGCACTGCCCAAGGGCGAACTGCAAGGCCTGGGGCAGGGCGGCACGTCTACCGCGCTCACCCATAGCGTTGAGAACAGCACAACCTACACTAAAGATCACCAGTTGAACGTCAATTTTGAGTTGGTGAATACCGTCTTCGGCGCCAAGGTGGGCTTCGGCTATGGACACAGCGAGAACTGGAGCAGTTCACACAGCACCGGCATCGGCCACTCCATCGCCGGCGAGGTGCCCGCACCCAAGCAGTTCAACGAGAACGTCAGTTCATTCCGCTGGAACCTCTGCCGCTACAACATGCTGCTCAACGGCCAGGTCTTCCCCGTAGTAAACTACGTCGTCCGCCGTTGACACCCCCGCCTTATCATTAATACAATCGGGGACAATGGATTTGTTATCCATTGTCCCCGATTGTCTTTTTAACTCAAGTTCCTAATGTAAAAATGATTGATAATCACATTAATAACAAGCGATTACTTGTAGGGGCAGAATTTATTCTGCCCGCCTGCCGCAAACGGGCAGAATAAATTCTGCCCCTACATTTCTCACAATAGTTCGGTAATTTTTGGGGTTAGCGTCAATTCACGTCTATAACAACGTCAATTTCCGTCTATCTTAATTATTTTAGACCCTTAATTCCGCAACTCGATATTTATCTCTCGTAAATTTTCGTAAATCTACGTAAATTTAATTTGGGTGATAATATTCTGTAAATAAAATATTTACGACAATTTACGCAAATTTACGAGAAAATTATTTTCGATAATTTTCGGAAATTTTCGTGAGAATTTTCATGGTTGCGGATTTTAGGTAGACAAAAAATTGACGATAATAGACGTTGTTATAGACGAAAATAGACGCGAAACAATTTTTTATAGCACTTCTTCATTTTTTTACCGAAGTATTGTTTCTCACAACTATCAATTTATCTATTTTTCTACTTAAATTTTTAATAAAAAAAGTTAAGACAAACGCTTGTCATGTCGCGAAAAAGTTGTACCTTTGCAGTCGCGTTTGTCGGGAACGTGTCCGGCACTAACGCACGTAATTAACTCATATTTATTAACTTTTTAATTTCAATGGCAGAAGAATTAATTAATTCTCCGATCGCCGACTTTGACTGGGACGCCTACGAGCGTGGCGAGTCCCGGAGCGACAAGTCGCATGAAGAACTGGAAAAAACCTACGACGAGAGCCTTGGCTCATTCCGTGACAAGGAAGTGACCGAAGGTACCGTGATCTCGATTAACAAGCGCGAGGTTGTGGTTAACATCGGTGCTAAGTCGGACGGCATCATTCCGCTTAACGAGTTCCGTTACAACCCCGACCTCAAGGTGGGCGACACCGTGGAGGTGTTCATCGAGAACCAAGAGGACAAGAAGGGTCAACTCATCCTCTCGCACCGCAAGGCGCGTATGGCCAAGAGTTGGGATCGCGTTAACGAAGCGCTTGACAACAACGAGGTCATCAAGGGATTCATCAAGTGCCGCACCAAGGGTGGCATGATTGTCGACGTGTTCGGCATCGAGGCCTTCCTGCCCGGCTCGCAGATCGACGTCAAGCCCATCCGCGACTACGATGTGTTCGTTGGCAAGACCATGGAATTCAAGGTTGTGAAAATCAACCAGGAGTATCACAACGTGGTGGTGAGCCACAAGGCCCTCATCGAGGCCGAACTCGAGCAGCAGAAGCGCGAAATCATCAGCAAACTCGAGAAGGGTCAGGTGCTCGAGGGTACCGTC
>JAFTDD010000090.1 GCA_017454355.1 Muribaculaceae bacterium | reverse complement strand
CACGACCTGCTCAAAGGTCACTTCTTGCTTCTTTCTTGCCATAGTGAAAAGTCTGTTGGTTGGTTAATCGTGGCAAAGGTAACTAATTCCGATGACTTTTCATTCACTTTGGCGAAAGCCGTTCATGTCCGTTTCATAATATTTCCATTTGAGACTTGTGAAGAAAAATCTTCACTTTCAGCCCTGAGCACAAAGCAGCCTCGTCAAACTCATACGTTAACAGAGTGGGCTCGCCGCCAAAAAGGCGAGCCTTCTTCTGTGCCATACGAATAGCGGTAGAGAGTTCAGGCGTCAGATAAAAACCCTTGCCAAAATCCTTATAACGCAGCCCCTTAGAAAGGTTGATACACTTTATGTCGGCATTCGAGCCATGATATAGTTTCATGCGAGAGACCCTCCATTCTTTTTGCAGATAATGAGCAAGTCATCTATTGTTTCATCCATCGACTGCAAGTGCTCAACGTCATAAAATTCAATCAAGAACGCTAACCCTTTATGCTTTTGCAGATAGCGGAAAGCAGCCTGGCGCGTCATGGAAAAGCGCCTGCTGAAAGCCCCGATACAGGCTGTCAAAAAAGGAATCTCGAACTTGCTCATATCTAAGTCTCAATTAATCACGTTGCAAAGATAAATAAATTTCGGGGAACAACAATCACATTCGCAACTAAAAAGACAGGAGGGCATGACAACAAAGGGGCATGAGACGAATGTGGGAGGCCATCTTGTCCTCTTGCTCTCACGTTTTTTTACGGAAGGTTGTTTGGAGAATTGGTGGTGGTTCTTACTTTTTTTCGTAAATTTGCAAATTGGTTTAGTGTTTGTCTAACTTAAATGAGATTGACATGAACAAATTTGTGGAATTGATACCGCGTCAGGCGGCAAAATACGGCAACCGCGAGGCCCTGCGCTATCGCGACTACTTCACGCAGGAATGGACGTCGCTGTCGTGGCGCGAGATGGCCTCACAAATCGAGAGCGTCGCTCTCGCCTTTGCCGGTTGGCAATTGGAGCCTCACGGCAGGGTGTGCGTCTTCTCGCAGAACGCGCCCGAAATTCTGCTCACCCATTTCGCCGCCTTCTATAACCGCGCCGTGCCGGTGCCCATCTACGCCACCAGCAGCCGCGATGAGGCCGCCTATATCGTGGCCGACAGCGGCGCCTCCATCCTCATGGTTGGCGACCAGCGGCAATACGATATCGCACTGGACATCAAGCAGAAGAACCCGTCACTCAAGCATATCGTCACCTTTGACCCGGCCATTCGCCATGACCCGGCCGACAGCGACAGCCTCACGTGGCAACAGTTGCTGGCGCTGGGCGAGCGGCACCGCGAACTGCTTCCGGCCGTCCAGACCGCGTGTCGCGCCGGCGAGCCAAGCGACCTGATGTACCTCATCTACACCAGCGGCACCACCGGTGTGCCCAAGGGCGTCATGCTCACCCATAGCAACTTCAACGCCGCTATGGACTTCCACGCCGAGCGGCTGCAAATGTGGAGCGACCACGACGTCTCGCTCTGCTTCCTCCCCTTGAGCCACATCTTTGAACTGGGTTGGACAATGTTCTGCCTAACCAACGGCATCCACGTCGCCATCAACGGCAACCCGAAAGAAATCCAGAAGGCCGTCAGCGAAATCCGCCCCAACGAGATGTGCAGCGTGCCACGCTTCTGGGAGAAGGTTTACACCGCCGTCAACGACAATCTCCAGCGCGCCAAGCCGCTGGTGCGTATGCTCGTCAAGCGCGCCATCAGCGTGGGTCGCGACCGCAACCTCAACTACGTGCGCCTGGGCAAGAAGCCGCCCTTCTGGGTCGAGAAGCAGTATGAGTACTTCGAGAGCAAAGTCTTCCGCAAGTTGCGCCAGGCCATCGGCGTGGAGAACGGCAAACTCTTCCCCACCGCCGGCGCCATGCTCAGCGACAACATCACCGAGTTCCTCCACGCCATCGGCATTAACATCTGCATCGGATATGGCCTGAGTGAGACTAACGCCACCGTGTCGTGTTTCAAGAGCGAGGGCTACCAGATCGGCACCGTGGGCACACCCATCGGCGACCTGCAGGTGCGCATCGGCGACCAGAACGAGATTCTGCTCAAAGGCTCGACCATCATGCAGGGCTACTTCAACAAGCCCGAGGAGACGGCCAAAGCCATCGACGCCGACGGCTGGTTCCACACCGGCGACTGCGGCGAGTTGACGCCGGACGGCGACATCATCATCACCGAGCGCCTTAAAGACCTCTACAAGACCAGCAACGGCAAGTACATCGCGCCGCAGGTGCTCGAAACGCTGTTGGGCCAAGACAAATACATCGAGCAGGTGGCCATCATCGGCGACGGCCGCAAGTACGTGTCGGCGCTTATCGTGCCGGCCTTCGAGGAGATCAAGGCTTGGGCCGAGCAGCAAAAGATACCTTTTGAGAGCAACGAAGAGTTGGTCAACGACCCTGCCCTCCACGAGATGCTCGAAGCGCGCATCGAGGGCTACCAGCAGCACTTGGCGAGTTATGAGCAAATCAAGCGCTTCGTCATCCTGCCGCGCCCCTTCTCGATGGAGAGCGGCGAACTCACCAACACCCTCAAGATCAAGCGCGCCGTCATCAACAAGCGCTACGCTCCCCTGATCGACGCCCTCTACGCCGCCGACTACCGCAAGAAAAAATAAAGAGCACTTAGCATTCTTAGAGTTCTTAGTCTTCTTAGAATTCTTAGTCTTCTTAGTTTTATAAAACGACAACAATTAATGATAACCCAAGAGCAATTGAAGGAACTGCAGGACCGCAGCGCGGCCCTGGCCCGATACCTCGACGTGGATGGCAAGAGAATCCAAGTCGAGGAGGAAGAACTACGCACTCACGTGCCCGACTTCTGGCAAGACCAGAAGGCGGCCGAGGCACAGATGCGCAAAATCAAGCAGTTGCGCTTCTGGATTGACAGTTGCGCGGCAATGGAGAACGCTGTGCAGGAGGTCGCCACCGGCTTTGACTTTGTCAAGGAAGGCCTCATCGACGAGGCGGAACTCGACAACCTCTACGCCGGCGCTGTCGAGACACTCGAGAAACTCGAGTTGCGCAATATGCTGCGCCACGACGAGGACAAACTGAGCGCAATCCTCAAAATCAACAGTGGCGCCGGAGGCACCGAGAGCCAAGACTGGGCCGAAATGCTCATGCGCATGTACCTGCGCTGGTGTGAGCAGCACGGCTATAAGACGTCCATCGCCCATCTGGTGGACGGTGAGGAGGCTGGCATCAAGAGCGTGTCAATCACCATCGAGGGCGACTTTGCCTACGGCTACCTCAAAAGCGAGAACGGCGTGCACCGCCTCGTGCGCGTGTCGCCCTACAACGCCCAGGGCAAGCGCATGACCTCGTTTGCCTCGGTATTCGTCACACCGCTCGTCGACGACACAATCGAGATTGTGCTTGACCCGGCACGCATCTCGTGGGACACCTTCCGCAGCAGCGGCGCCGGCGGACAGAACGTGAACAAAGTGGAGAGCGGAGTGCGCGTCCGATACCAATTCAAGGACCCGTACACCGGAGAGGAGGAGGAAATCCTCGTGGAGAACACCGAGACGCGCGACCAGCCCAAGAACCGCGAGAACGCCCTGCGGAACCTCAAGTCTATCCTTTATAATAAGGAGTTGGAACACCGCCGCGAGGAGCAGCGCAAGATTGAGGACTCAAAAAAGAAAATCGAGTGGGGAAGCCAAATCCGAAGTTACGTCTTCGACGACCGACGCGTCAAGGACCACCGCACCGGCCACCAGACCAGTGATGTCAACCGTGTGATGGACGGCGACATCGACGACTTTATCAAAGCCTACCTCATGCAGTTCAACGAAGACTAAACAAAACGCTACGTCCTCCCCCCTCCCCCTCCTTTAGGAGGGGGCTAACAAAACCGATTAACTATTTCCACATTCTTCCTGTTGTCCCCAACGCTACCGCAAGCCCCCCTCCTTTAGGAGGGGCGGGGGGAGGACAAAAATTTTTCAAGATGAAACTGACGATAGTGAAAGTGTCGGGCAAGATTGTCGAGAACCCCGACCTGCTGAAGACGTTTGTAAAGGGCTTCGCCGCCATTCGCGGCAAGAAACTGCTCATCCACAGCGGCGCTATGATGGCCAGCCAAGTGGCCGACAAGATTGGCGTCACCATCAAGAGCGACAACGACCGCCCCATCGTCGACGAGAAGACGCTGCAACTGCTTGTGATGGTCTACGCCGGTCTGGTGAACAACCGCCTTGTGGCACTATTGCAAGGCCGCAAGGTGAACGCCGCCGGCCTCACCGGCGCCGACATGGGCCTCATCCAAAGTGTGCGACAGAAAGAGCCGGACCTGGGCGCCACCGGCATCGTGCGCCAAGTGAACGCCACAGCATTGTCGCGGCTGCTCGACGGCGACATTGTGCCCGTGCTGTCACCTTTCACCCACGACGGCAAGGGCAACATCCTCTTCAACGAGACCGACGCGCTGGCCGCCGAGGTCGCCAAGTCGCTGGCCATGAGATATGAAATCACGCTCGTCTATTGCTTTGAGCGCAACGGCGTGCTGCTCGACGTGAACGACCCGGACAGCGTCGTGCCATCGCTCACACGCAGCCGCTACAAGGCCTTCCGCGACATGGAACTCATCGAGGGCTGGTTTGCCAACAAGGTCGACAACGCCTTCTCGGCCATCGACCACGGCGTCAAAGAGGTCATCATCACCAGTGCCGCCGGCATCGCCAACCTCAACCACGGCACCCACATCAAATGAAAGGTTGAGAGTTGAGAGTTGAGGGGTTGAGAGTTGAGAGGTTGATCTCTAGAAAAACTAGAATCTCTAGAAAAACTAGAATCCCTAGAAAAACTAGAATCCCTAGAAAAACTAGAATCCCTAGAAAAACTAGAATCCCTAGAAAAACTAGAATCCCTAGGATCCATAGAAAAAACTTCCACTTTTTTACCTTGTAGTTAAAACTTTTTTTGTACCTTTGCAGTCGCTTTGGCAACCTCTGGCAAGAAGAACGTGTGGCTTGTGAATGTTGCAGAGTGATTATTAATAACTTACACAAGAAAGTTAACAACAATCATGGATCTGATTAAAGTAGCAGAGCAGGCTTTTGCCACCGGTAAGAAGCACCCGCAGTTCGGCCCCGGCGACACCATCACCGTGGCTTACCGCATCAAGGAAGGTGACAAGGAGCGTATCCAGAACTACCGCGGCGTGGTCATCAAGATCACGGGCGAGGGCGAGAAGAAGCGCTTTACCGTGCGCAAGGTGAGCGGTAACATCGGCGTGGAGCGTATCTACCCGTTGGAGTCGCCGTTTATCGAGAGCATCACCGTCAACAAGTATGGCAAGGTGCGTCGCGCCAAACTGTACTACCTGCGTGGTCTCACCGGCAAGAAGGCTCGTATCAAAGAGCGCCGCGTCAACATGGCCAAGATCAAGGCCGACGCCGAGGCTCTCAAGGGCTGATACTTTGCAAAGTACGAAGTACGAAGTAAAAAGTACGAAGTAAAATACATAAAAACTTCGTACTTTGTACTTCGTACTTTTTCACTACCTTTGCACCATGAAACAACCTCAAGACAATCAATAACAAAAACTATATCACAACCTAATGAAACACTGTTACCTACTCGCCGCAATTGCGGCGATTGCCCTGGGCACCGTCACGGCCGGCGCCGACGCCCCCGCGGGCTACTACAAGACGCTCGACGGCAAGAGCGGACAGGCCCTGAAGACGGCCGTGCGCGACATCACTGTCAAGCACACCGTGCTCAGTTACGGCAGCCTCTGGAACTACTTCCCCGCCACCGACCGCTACACCGACAACCCCTCGCGCGTGTGGGACATGTATAGCGACAACGTCTATTACTTCAACGGCACCAAGAGCGTGAGCGGCATGAATAAGGAGCACTCGTTGCCCAAAAGTTGGTGGGGAGGATACGGCCCCGAGGATGGCTATAACGCCTACACCGACCTCAACCACCTCTACCCCAGCGACGAGCCCGCCAACCTGGCCAAACTGCACTACCCACTGGGCGAGGTGTCCAGCACCAGTTTTGACAACGGCTGCACCAAGGTGGGTGCTCCCAAAAGCGGACAAGGAGGTGGCTCGGCAAACGTGTTTGAGCCGGACGACCGATACAAAGGCGACTTCGCCCGCACCTACTTCTACATGGCCGCCACCTACGGCAGCGACTACACCTGGAAGTACACCTGGATGATGAGCAACAGTTCGTGGCAGTCGCTCAACCAGTGGGCAATCAGCATGCTGCTGCGATGGCACCGCGCCGACCCCGTCAGCGAGAAGGAGCGGCTGCGCAACGACGCCGTGCAGCGCAGTCAGAACAACCGCAACCCCTTTATCGACAATCCCGAATTGGTCGAGTATATCTGGGGCGACAAGCAAGGACAAATCTACAATCAGGGCGGTGGCTATGACACCGGCACGCCCACCCTCATCTCGCCCACACAGGGCACCGTGTTCAACTTCGGCGAAGTGGCCATTGGCAAGAGCCTGCAACTCACCATCTACGTCAAGGGCGAGCACCTTACCAGCAACCTGAGTGTGCAAATCTATAGCGGCGACAAGACGATGTTTACCATCCCCGTCAAGAGCATCGAGCGCACCGCCGCCAACAGCGACGACGGCTACCCCCTCACCATCACCTACACCCCCACCGCGCTGGGCAACCACACGAGCAAAATCCTCGTGAGCGACGGTGGCATCGTGGGCTCGGTGGCTGCCGTGCTCAACGGCTCCTGCCTCGATGTGCCGTCGCTCACCGCCATCAAGGCTTTGCCGGCAACCAATATCACCGATGGCGGCTTCACCGCCAACTGGGAGGCGAGCACCGACGACATCGACTTCTACATCGTCAACCGCACCGTCTATGACCCCGACGGCAACATCCTCAGCAGCGAGAGTTACACCACCGACGACACGTTCTACACCTTTGACGACCGCCATGAGGGCGAAACCCACACCTACACCGTGCAGGCCTCGCGCCTGGGCTACACCAGCGTGGAGAGCAACACAATCACCATCGACCCGAGCGGCATCACCGGCGTGGACGCCGACCTGCCAATGGCCCTGCTCGTCGACGAGGGCGGAGTGCGCGTCAAGTGTGGCGAGCCGCTGCGCGACGTGAGCGTCTACACTCCCACCGGCCAACTCGTCAAGCACCTGCCGGTGGTGAGCAACGACGACTTCATCAAGTTGCCCGCCGGCATGCTCATCGTCACCACGCCGAGCAGCCGCCGACCCTATAAGGTCGTTGTCCGCTGACGCGCGACAACCCACACTTACTCACAACCAAAAAGGCCTGCCGCCAGCCGCGGCGGGCTGTTTTGGTGATTTTTTTGAATTTAGTGGCGATTTTTCTTGATGTATGATAAAAAATGAGTAAATTTGCAAACTGAATATATTTTTAGAATTAGTTGTCTAAAACGATGCAAGAAGTTATTCAAGAGAGTCCTTCACATCAGAACTCGGCCGGAACGACAAAGAAGAAGGTCAATAACCAAATCCCGTTGAGCGCTTTCTTCAGGTCGTGCGCGCGCAATTGGTATTGGTTTGTCATCTCGCTGGTTATCTGCTGCGCGCTGGCCTACCTCTACACCAAGTCGCAGACGCAGCGCTACAGCGCGTCAACGCTCATCCTTGTCAAAACCAAGGACAGCGCCAACGGCACGCAGTCACAAGCCTTCAGCGACCTGGGCATCCGCACCGGTATGAGTTATCTGCCCAACGAGATGTTCAAGTTGCGCAGCACCAAACTGATGGAGAGCGTGGTGAACGCTCTTGACTTGAATGTGCAGTACTACGGCCACGTTTACCTGCGCGATGTCAACATCTACGGCAGTTCGCCCGTTGAGGTGACATTGCTGCGTGAACTCACCGCGCCGTTCACGCTCACCATCGAGCCAAAGAGCGACACCGAGTACGAGTTCAAGGTCAACGACGAGGACGGCTGGAAGCGCGCGCGCTTCGGCAACAAGGTGCAGACCAGCGGCGGCCCGGTGATGGTGAGCAAGACCGCTCACTTCAAGAGTTCGTCCGAAGACTTCAAAGTGATTGTGCGCATCTACACGCCCGGCGCCATGGCTCGCGCCCTTGTGGGCAACCTCTCCGTCGACCTGGCCGACAAGACGAGCGACGTCATTCGCATCTCGCTCGGCACCGACAACTACCAGATGTGCAAGGACGTGCTTGACAACCTCATCGTGGCCTACAACCAAGATGCCATCAACGACAAAAATCTGGTGGCGCGCAGCACCGAGGCCTTTATCGCCGAGCGCGTCGAAGCCTTGAGCAAGGACCTCAGCGGCGTCGACAGTCAGGTGGCACAACTCAAGGTGCATGCAGCCAACAGCGCAATGTACGCCGACCCGGGCACCTCGCTCAAGTATGCCGAAGGCGCAGCCGACGTCGACATGCAAATCTCGCTGGCCGGATACATCCGCGACTACCTCAACTCGATGAGCGGACACCAACTCATCCCCAGCAACACCGGCATCGCCAGTACCGGCATCGAGGAGCAAATCGCGCAATACAATGAGCAGATGCTCCGCTACCAGAAGATCGCCAGCACCTCCAGTGCCGAGAACCCCGTGATGGTGGAACTCAACAACACGCTCAACTCGCTCAAGGGCAACATCATGCAGGGTCTGAACAACTACATCAACACCCTCAGGATGCGCAAGGGCCAAGCCGTAAGCCGCGCCAGCGTGGCCACCGGCAGCATGATTGCGGTGCCAAGTCAAGAAAAAGCCATCACCGAGGTTACCCGTCAGCAGAAGATCAAGGAACAACTCTACCTCTACCTGCTCAACAAGCGTGAGGAGAACGCCCTGCAACTTGCCATCACAGAGCCTAACGCCAAGGTGATTGAGAGCGCCAACGGCAGCACGACGCCGGTCTCGCCCGTGCCACAGCGCATCATGCTCTTCGGCTTGCTGCTCGGTCTGCTGCTGCCGGCCGCAGTGCTCTACGGCATCTTCTGGTACTACACCCTCGACACGATGGTACACACTCGCCGCGACATCGAGGAGGTCTGCGACCTGCCCGTGCTGGGCGAGTTGCCTAACAAGCGAAACAAGAGCGACAAGGAAATCATCGTGTCCGAGCACGGACGCGACAACCTCAACGAGGCCTTCCGCATCGTGCGCTCCAACCTGGCTTACCTCGTTGACCAAAAGCAAATCGAGGGTACCGTCATCCAATTCACGAGCACCATGAGCGGCGAGGGCAAGAGTTTTGTGGCCATCAACCTCGCGCTCGCCTGCGCCCACGACGGCAAGCGCGTGGTGGCTGTGGACCTCGACCTGCGCAAGGGACGTTTCTCGGAATATATCGGTATGCAGAACTCCAAGCCCGGCGTGAGCGCCTACCTGAGCGGCGCGCTCGACGATGTTGACGAGATTATCTCCCACAGCAAGTTCCACGACAACCTGGACATAATTTGTGTGGGCACCATCCCGCCCAATCCCACTGGATTGCTCTCATCCAGCCGCCTCAAGCAACTCATCGCGATACTCAAGAAAGCGTATGACTACGTCATCCTCGACACCGTGCCCTACACCATCATCGCCGATGCCGCTATCATAAACCGCCACGTGGACCTGACCATCTATGTTGTGCGCGACGGACGCGTCGACAAGCACTACATCGAGGAGGTGGAGCAGATGAGCAACAACGGCCGCATCAAGAACCTGACACTGCTCATCAACGACATCAAGATGGACAAGAAGCGTTACGGTTACGGCTATGGTTATGGCTACGGATACGGATACGGTTACGGATACGGCCACGACAATAGTTACTATAAGGACGACAAGGACGACAAAGACGATTGACTATTGCCACGAGCCACTACCGATGGCAGTGGCATTAAGGCCACAGTCGGTTAAAGATTGTTAATCATGCCGCATTTTCTCAAGCCGGGCGGCAAGTGGCGACAAAAAAATCACTAACTTTGTCGCGACAACAAAAAAGACAAATGGCAACACATTGTGATACTGATTTCACAACAAATTAGTAATCCAAAAGAACCAAGGGACCGTCGCGAGACGTTCCCTTCGTTTTTTACAGCCTCGGCCGGCGATAACGGAAACCCACGAAGTGGGTGGGGGCTAATTGCGTTGATATGGCGCGTATGTTCACGGGGGTTCCGCTTCGCTTCACCCCCGCCTATGTTCTTTCACCCGCTTTGCGGGTTCACATCGTCGCCGATTGCGGCCAGGCCAAGGCCAGGCCCTACATTAATCTCTTTATTAGCGGCAATAAAAAAACGACCGGTGCGTCGCTCGATAGGCGAGGCACCGGCCCGACTGGTTAAAAGGTTAAAAGAGAATCTGGTATTTCGTTATCGAGCCTATTGCTCAAGGATGGTCCAGAGAACGGTGTTCACGTCACCCACATCAACGCGTCCGTCGCCGTTCACGTCAAGGTCCATATTGGTGCCGCCAAGCAAGATATCGGTCAACACGGTGTTCACATCGCCCACGTCAACATAGCCGTCATCGTTGGTGTCACAGAAGGTGAGCACCTTCCACATCACGTCAAGCGCGGTGACAGGCTCCGTCACGTCATAGGCCAGCGCATAGACCTTGCCGCTCACCGTGGGACGCATGCGATAGAGCGTCGTGCCCTCATTGCCCGGCTCGACGCTTGCCTCAAGCCGGTTGCCGTCGTTGTCAAAGAAGTCTACCTTCAAACCGGCGCACGCGACTGAGAACGACACATTGGCGCTCGGCGTGACAAAGTCAACGCTGTAGCCACGCATCGCGCCACGGCGCGGCACATCGCCGCTATAGGGCTGCTTGTGCTCGAGCAGAACAATCTGCGGGTCGAGCGTGATATTGTAGTCCTCAAAGACCGTGAGTTGCGGCTCTCCGGCGCCCCGGTCGTTCACCAGACGGAAGCCGAAGGTGAGGTCGTCGGTCACTGTCACCAAGCCGGTCAAGGCGTCAAACGTATAGTTCTCGAGGCTGTTGGCCACCACATCGGTGATGTCGAGCGTCAGCGCGGTGAGCGTCACCGGCGCGGCCATCGGTTCAAGGTCCACGTGGCGAATCACATCGCTGTTAAACCAATAGTCATAGCCCGTTATCAGGCGCGAACTGATGGACGAGGTGAGGGTAAGCACAAAGGCACTGGAAGCCGTCGCGCCCCACGTGGTGCCGTCGCCGATGCGCGAATGTACAAAGTGTATTCCTTCGCGCATGTTCTCCACGTCGAGGTCAAACGTGGCGATGCCCTCGGCACTCAAGTCACCCGTCACGGCCTTGGCGCGGTTGTCGTCCACCCAATAGGTGTACTTGGTGGCGGCAGGGGTGAGGTCGCCGCGGCCGGGCACGATGAACGCGTGGCTCGCAGTGGTGTGCCACCGCGTGCCATCGCCCACGCGCGAGTGCAGCACATGCACGCCCGGCAACAACGCGGTCGCGTCGAAGTCAAACGTGGCGATGCCCTCGGCACTCAAGTTGCCCGTCACGGCCTTGGCGCGGTTGTCGTCCACCCAATAGGTGTACTTGGTGGCGGCCGGAGTGAGGTCGCTGCGGCCGGGCACGATGAACGCGTGGCTCGCCGTGGTGCCCCACAGCGTGCCGTCGCCCACGCGCGAGTGCAGCACGTGCACACCCGGCGGCAACGCCGTCGCGTCGAGTTGCAGCAAACCGCTGCCGCCGCTCAGCGACACCGCGCGCGCCCCGGCCACGTCGCCGTCGACCCACACGCGGGCTGTCGTCAACGCCTGTTGAGCCTGCGCCGCCGTCCACGCCACCATCGCCATTATAATTAATGATAAATATTTCATGATGCAAACGGCATTATAATTCTGCATTGTGCATTATGAATTATGAATTAAATTGTCACTCCGGCACGTCGGCCTTTATGGTAACAGTAACCTTCTTGGCGTCCTCACTCAGCGCTGTGCTCAACTCTGTCACGCGCGGCAGCGACGTGAACTTGTGCCAGCCGAAACCGCCGGCCACACCAACGGGTGTGCCGTCACTGCCCACCAGTTCCTCCTTGACGGCAAACGTGCGCGTCTCATCATAGTTGGGGGTCGCCTTGTCAGGCTCAGTGAACACATTGGCCCAGTCGCGGATGCCGAAGTAATTGCCCACGCCGCTGCAACGGGCAGGGTAATTATCACGGCCGTAATAGACGCAATAGTTCAGCGTCGCGCCCTGGCTCACCTGACCGCCGTAGTAGTCGGCCGTGAAGATGGTGTTGTTGTAGATGTACGGGCCGTGGTAATAATCATTATACGTCCTATACGAAAGCACACAATGGTCGACAACAACGCTGCTCATGTTGGTCACGCTCAAGGGGAAATTACAGATGCGACCACCAATGTGGCAGTTAGTAATTAACAGGCTCTGGGCTGCACCGTAGTTGTCGTTGCCTGAGCCGGCGATATCGTCTTTGACACGGCACTGGCGGATGGTCGTGAAGTGGGTAGGGGCCTGCAATCGAATTGAGCCGTTCACACCACACTTGATCAGACTGATGTTATAGACGTGCAGGTCTTCCTCGTTGACCGTCACACGATTAATGTCGAAGTGGGAGTTAAACCAGATGCCCTCGAAATGGCAGCCACCCACCTTCTTCCCCTCGGCGGGAGTGATGTCCAGTTCGCCGGCGATGCTCGTGCGCAACACGCTCGTCGCGGGATCGGTCTCAAAGCCCACGCCGTAAACTGTGATTGACTTTTGGATTACGCCCGGGTTATTGAACTCGCCCGCGCTGAGGTAAATCACGTCGAGCGTGTCGGCCGCAGCCTGATATGCGGCGGCAAACGCTGCCGCGCCGTAGTAGATTGTCACCTCTCCGTTATGCTCCAGCGTCGCGCTGGGCACCGAGCTGAAACTCTGCGCTCCGCACTCCAATGTCGTGAAGGCCGCAATGAGAAGTAAAATTTTTTTCATAGTTTTCGCGGTTTTGTATAATGTATAATTCTGCCGCAAAATTAAACTGAAAAGCAATCCGAGGACTACCAAATTCACAATTTCTATTACCAAATTCACAATTTCTGCATTTTTTCGGTCAAAAAATGCAAAAAAAGCCCCTTTTGTAGCAAAAATCTCCCCCAAAAAAGGGTTCATCATTGCGAAACACGGGGACGGTTCTTTTGTTTCGGCCGCGCTGAGGTGAATAAAGAAACCGCAATTTCAGGCACTATATGAAATAGGCTGAAAAACCGCCAAAAAACGCTGCGGGCGGCTGTCGGACGTGTTCCGACGGCCGCTTGTCGCTCATGTTAGGTCGAAATAGTCGGAAATTTCCCGGTTTTT
>JAFTDD010000089.1 GCA_017454355.1 Muribaculaceae bacterium | reverse complement strand
TCGTTTTAAAACTTAAACGCCGACGACAATAGCCGCATGCCGCCACAAGCAGTGTGCTTTCTTTCGTCTGCCATTAAATAGAATTATTAACCCGAAGTGCTGGAAATCAGCTCTTTATAACACAAATATTTTCGAATGAACTCTATTAAAACTCATGATGGTCATAGCGATGGCCATGTTGCCGACGGTTCAACTTTCGGCATACGACTTCAAGGAGGGCAGCCTCGCCTTCACAATCATTGGCGACGGCACCGAGGTGGAGGTGGCTCAAAAGTCGACAGGCGAGGGCACTGTCGTGATTCCCGCCACTGTGGTGCATGATGGCGTGACCTACACTGTCACGGCGATTGGCAACGGCGCATTCAGCCTCATTTATGATGTTACTGGCATACAGTTGCCGGAGACCATCACACGCATCGGCTCATATGCGTTCTACCGCACGCAGTTGTCGTCAATCAACCTGCCTGAGTCAATCACTGAGATTCAATCCCACGCCTTTCGCGAGACCCATTTGTCGGCAGTCACGTTGCCGTCACATGTCACCGCTATTGCCGAAGGGCTCTATTTCAATTGCCCCATGCTGAACGAAGTCATTATACCTGACCACATCACAAGCATTAAGGCAAATGCCTTTGGAGAGTGTGTCAACCTGACCAAAGTCGTCATGAAAGAACGGTTGACCGAGATTGGCGACCTTGCATTCATGGGTTGCACGTCACTGACCGACATCACGTTGCCCGAGAGCCTTGCCTCCATTGGCTTCAACGCGTTCGAGAACACGGGGTTTCTGTCGAGCCAGTCTGGTGCCGGGATGGTGTACATAGGCAATGTGGCGTACAAGTACGTTGGTTCAATCTCCTCGTCCAAACCGATTGAGATCCGCGAAGGCACTCTTGGCATCGCCGGTGGCGCCTTCTACGATAAACCGTCGTTAACCAGCATCCTGTTGCCCGAGTCGCTGATCACTATCGGCACGAACGCATTCTATAACTGCGGCTTGACCTCGATAGACATTCCGCAGTCGGTGACGTCGATTGGCGGCGGCGCATTTTATGGTTGCACCAAGTTGTCGAGTGTGGAGATTCCCGATGGAGTGAAAGCGATCTACGGCCAGTTGTTCTATGGTTGCAAGAGCCTGACCACGGTAAAGTTTCCCGGCGCATACACCGAGTTGGGAGCAAACATCTTCTATGGCACCAACGTGAGTCACGTCACATTGCCGACGACGCTGCGCAAGATGCACTCCGACGCCTTCTACGGCGCCAACATCACCTCGCTGACACTCAACGGCGAGGGTGCCTTTGAGGACATCGAACTCACGCCGGATGAGCGCGGGAAAGTGACTTGGCGCGTTCAACGCGTTCAGTCGCTGGTGGTGGAGCCTGGCGTGACACGTCTGCCGGACTTCAAGGAGCTGAACCCGAGCGAAATATACTGTTTCGGCGTCACGCCGCCCGCCTTTGACAATGCGTTTGCCGGCTATGGCGCGACGCTGCATGTGCCACAGCAAGCACTGGCAGCCTACTTCGCCGATGAGAAGTGGAGCCAGTTCGCCAACCTGCACAATGATATCGCGCCAATGGAGTCGCTGACGCTCAATACCGAAAGCCTCACCCTGGAGAAGGGCGAAACGGTGACGCTCGAGGTCAACATCGAGCCGCAGGCGCTGTATGAAAGCATGGTCCGCTTTACGTCCAGCAACAGCCGGGTCGCCAAGGTGTCGAGCGGTGGCGAGGTGATCGCGGTTGGTTATGGCGAATGTGACATCACGGCGCATTGCCTGGACATGGTCGCCGTGTGCCACGTCGAGGTGCCTTATCCCGACTTCAGGCTGACGCTCAGCGAGAGCGAGGCGGTGTTGCATGAGGGACAGAAGGAACTGCTGCTCACCGCCGATGTCGACAATGCCGACATGGCGTCAAAAGTGTGGGCTGCCTCGAGCGACGACAACGTGGCAACAGTGACAAAATGCATCCACAGTTCCTCCGAGCCGACTAAAGTCAACGTCATTGCCGTTGGATTTGGCAAGTGTGACATTGTCGTCAAGTGTGCCGACCATCAGGCATCGTGCCACATCATCGTGTCGGACCAGATTGCCGTTGACCGCCAGCATGTCGCTGTGAGCGTGGGCAAGATGGTGACGATCACTCCCACGGTGGTGCCGCTGGGCGCGGTGCTGAGTGCCGCAAGCGACAACGGCGAGGTTGCCGTCGCGCGAGTGTCAGGCGGCAGCATCCAGGCGCTGGGACTCAAACCTGGATTCGCGACCGTTACCGTGAGCGACGCCCAGGGCGACGCTCAGCCCGTCGAATGCCATGTGATGGTCGTTGATGACATGAATGGCGACGGCGTTGTGGACGTGGGCGAAGTGAACCAGGTCCTTGATGCCATCCTCAACAGCAACTACAACAGCGGCATGGACGCCAACGGCGACCACGCAGTCGACGTTGGCGACGTGAATGCCATCCTGAAGGCAATCCTCGAGAGCGAGGACATCCATTGACTCCTTTGTGACCTGCGCGGGGACGGTTCTTGTGTCTCAGCCGCTGAGCGGTGAGACACAAGAACCGTCCCCGCGCGTGCCACTTATCGCGACAGGGCGCGGAAGGCGCGGCCGATGCCGTCGGCAATGTCGCCCGCCATCACGCCGAACTCGCTGTGCTCCTCGGCCGCCAAGTCGCCGGCCAACCCGTGGATATACACCGCCAGCACCACCGCCGTGTCGCTCGCGTAACCCTGTGCCAGCAAGCCCGCGATCACTCCGGTGAGCACATCGCCGCTGCCGGCCGTCGACATGCCGGCGTTGCCGCTGTCGTTGATAAACACTTTGCCGTTGGGGCGCACCGTCATCGTGTGGTGACCCTTGAGCACAATCGTCAGGTCGCGACGACGCGACATGTCGATGGCCTTCTTCAACCGCTCCTCGTCGGTGTCGTGGTGGCCGAACAGGCGGTCAAACTCAATCGCGCTCGGCGTGATAATCGACCCGCGCGGAATGCAGTTGAGCAACTGCGGACGCATCGAGATGCAGTTCAGCGCGTCGGCATCGAGGATGATGCGTCCCTTGTGCCGCTTGAGAAACACATCGATGGCATCCACCGTCTCGGGGCTTGTGCTGATGCCCGGGCCGATGGCCACGACGCTGTAACGCCGCTTGGTCTCGATGAGCGAACTCACCAGTTGACTCTCGTCGGGCTCAAAAAGCGCCTCGGGCACCGCCGTCTGTATCACGTCGTAGCCACATCGCGGCGCGTGCACCGTCACCAGACCCGCGCCGGCGCGCATCGCGCCGCGCGCCGCCAGCACCGCCGCGCCCATCATGCCGTAACTGCCGGCAACCAGAAGCACCGTGCCGTAGTCATACTTTTGGGTATAAGGGTCGCGCGCCACAATCTGACGCTTGGCCTGACGCCGCTCGATAAGGTAAAAGTCGCTCTGCGGACGCAACTCGCCGTCCTTGTTCAGATCCAGGTCGAGCATCACCACCTCGCCGATGTGCTCGGCATTCTCGGCGAAATAGAAAGACAACCGCGGATACTGGTAGCACAGCGTGAGCGACGCCTTGACCACATAGCGGCGGTCGTTGCCCGTGTTCCACTCGCCAAACAAGCCGCTGGGTATGTCGAGCGATACCACAAACGCCTCACTCTCGTTGAACAACTGCACCAGCGACTTATAGCCGCCGGTGAGGGGCGCCGACAGCCCCGTGCCGAACAGGCCGTCGACAACCACATCGTCTGCCGTCAACTCCGGCGGCTCAAAGGTGCGCTCTATCTCGTTGAAGTCCGCCCCCTCCACCTGCAGCAACCGCTCGCGGTTGACCGAGCAAGCCGCCGTCAGGTGACTGTTGCGCGTGTTGAACAGATAGGTCGTGGGCTTATAGCCCTGGTCGTGAAGCAGGCGCGACACGGCAAGCGCGTCGGCGCCGTTGTTGCCCGGGCCGGCAAAAATATAGATGCGTTTCGAGGGGCGCCAGCGCGACATAATCTCATAGGCCGCCGCAGCGGCCTCACGCTCAACCATATCGAGCGTGCTGATGCCTTCGGCCTTAATCGACGCCTCGCCAATCTGACGTATTGTCTCGGTTGTGAATATCTTCATTAAATCTTTTTTTCTGGTTAAAGCCTACAAAATTACAAATTTTTATCCATACCATAGGCAGCAACATAACAAAATCACAGAAAAAAAATTTTTGTCACTATAAATTTTGATAACACGCGATTGTTTCGTAACTTTGTGCAAATTTTTCAAAAAAACGCCCCTTTGATATATATGTTTCCTAATGCGAGACAATGTCTCGTATCCCTGCGATATTTCATTTTAAACAGATAAACAACAGTCATGGCAGAGGTTACTTACAACGGACTCACCTTCGAGCCCTACATCACGCGAGACGCCATCGCCGAGCAAGTCAAACGCGTCGCCGCCGAAATCCGGCGCGACATCGACCCGGGCGAGATCCCGCTTTTCCTGTGTGTGCTCAACGGAGCATACATCTTTGCCGCGGACCTCTTCCGCGAGTGCGGCATCCAAAACGCCGAAATCGCCTTCATTCGCTTCAAAAGTTATGAGGGAACCTCCAGCACAGGCAAAATCAATGAGGTCATGGGCCTTGACACCGACATCAAGGGCCGCACCGTGATCATCATCGAGGACATCGTCGACACCGGCCTCACCGCCGACCACCTGCGCCGCAAACTCCTCGAGCAACAGCCAAAACGCGTGGCAATGGCCACCCTGCTCTTCAAGCCCGACTCGCTCAAGGCTGGAGAAGCACCGGAGTACGTCGGCTTCAACATCCCCTCCAAGTTTATCATCGGCTACGGCCTCGACCTTGACGGTCTGGCGCGCAACCTGCCCGACATCTACGTCCTCAAGAGTTGAGAGGTTGAGCGTTGAGAGGTTGAGAGGTTGAGCCTCGCGCTGTCGCGCTAGGGATAATTGTAGGACCTGGCCTTGGCCTGGCCGCGAGCGATGTCCAATCCATCATCCCCAATCGCTTGTAGGGGCAGAATTTATTCTGCCCACTTCGATGCTCAACCTCTCAACCCTCAACTCTCAACCTCTCAACCTTCAACCTTTTTAACACTATGCTCAACATCGTTATCTTCGGCGCCCCCGGCAGCGGCAAAGGCACCCAAAGCGACAGGCTCATCGCGAACTACGGCCTGTTCCACATCAGCACCGGCGACGTGCTGCGCGACCACATGCGCCGCGGCACCGAACTGGGCAACACCGCCCGCCAATTTATCGACCGCGGTCAACTCATCCCCGACGAACTGATGATCGACATCCTGGCCGGCGTGCTCGACGACAACCGGGAGGCCGCAGCCCGCGGCGTCATCTTCGACGGCTTTCCGCGCACCATCGCCCAAGCCGAGGCCCTCGAGCAAATGCTCGCCCGGCGGGGCACCTCCGTCACCACCGTCATCGGCCTCGAGGTCGACGAGCAGGAACTCATCGAGCGCATCCTCAACCGCGGACGCCTCACCGGCCGCAGCGACGACACCCTCGAGACGGCCCAAAAACGTCTCGACGTTTACCACCGCCAGACCTCGCCGCTGCGCGACTACTACCGCGAACGCGGCCTCTACCACGCCGTGCAGGGCACTGGCGGCATCGACGCCGTCGCCGCCCGCATCGCCGCCCACCTCGCCACCCTGCCTAAAGACAAGAGTTAACCCAAAGACAATCAAGGACAATCAAAAACAAAAATTTACTTAACGACCAAAATAATGAGTCCGCTGCAAAAAGTTGCGGAATTGATGTTAAAAAACAACTTGCAATGTCAAAAGTCAGCCGTTTTCAAAAAAAATCTTGAAAACGGCTGACTTTTATCTTGCAAATCGGATACATTTTACTACCTTTGCACCATCAAAAACACAAGACAAATGGAATATCACAATATCATCGGGCGAATTGAGGAAATCAAAAAACTGAAAAAAATCCTAAAGTCCTCAAAGTCGGAATTCGTCGCAATCTACGGGCGACGAAGAGTCGGCAAGTCTTTTCTCGTCGAGGAAGTCTACCGCAACAATATCGTTTTCAGAGCCGTGGGTTCCTATCTCAAGGCAGGCGATGAGAAAAGTTACAGGCAAACGCAACTCGACCATTTCCACGACAGCCTCCTCAATAGCGGCATGCCGAACGACACGCCGCGCCCGACCAACTGGCGAGAGGCATTCAGACTGCTGCGCAACTTCTTGAATGGATTAAAGTCCAAGCGACGCGTCATCTTTCTCGACGAACTGCCGTGGCTCGCCGGACCGCAGTCCTCCGAAATGATTTCGGAACTGGGTTACTTTTGGAACTCATGGGCCGACCGGCAACGCAACATCGTACTCGTGGTGTGTGGCTCGGCGACAAGTTGGATGCTGGACAACGTCATCAGTGATTATGGAGGACTACACGGCCGGCTGACCAGCACCATACGACTGCTGCCCTTCACTCTCAAAGAAACCGAAACCTACTTCAAGCGGCACGGCTTCCACCTCTCGCGCTATGAGATTGCTATCGCCTATATGGCACTGGGAGGCATTCCATATTATCTTGACCGCATCGACAACGAGAAAAATCTCTCGGAGAACATTGACGCGTTCTTCTTTGACGGCAGCAGTGACCGGGAATTCCGCGACGTATACACCGGTCTATACGTCACCTCAGAAAGATATATAGACATCGTCAAAGCACTTTGCACAAAATTCTACGGCATGACGCGCAGGGAACTCGCGGCAACCGTAGGCATCGAACCGGGGGGCACATTGAGCAAAATCTTGAGCAACCTCCACGAGTCAGGCATCATCAGGCAATACCCGCGCTACGGCAAGCAACGCGTCGAAACAGTCTACCAACTGAAAGACTTTTTCTCACTCTTCTACTTGCATTTTATCCACCGCAAGGGCACCGATACAGGCAATTGGCGCGCCCTCCAGCGCACCCCGTCATTCTTCACATGGGCTGGCAACACCTTTGAGATGTTATGCATCGAACACTTGCCTCAAATCAAAGACAAACTGCGCATCGCCACCATCTCACGCAACTACTGCTGGAATGGCGCCGCTCCGGACGGTGACAGACACCAGATTGACTTGGTGCTCGAATGGAAAGGTGAACGCACCGATTACCTCTGTGAGATGAAGTTCAGCGAACACCGGTTCACCATCGACAAGCAATATGAGACAGAGTTGGAAAACAAAATCGACGCTTTTCTGCACAGCCGTCAGCACACCAAGACCCACTCCGTCCAACTCGTCATGGTCACAACGGCCGGCCTCACGCCCAATGGGCACTGCAAAGATGTCAACCAACAAATAACTCTCGATGACCTCTTCCAATAACCTTTTCCCTTGCGGCACGCGGGGACGGTTCTTCTGTTTCACCGCTTCGCGGCTGAAACAGAAGAACCGTCCCCACCAGTCAGAGGTTGCGGTAGTCGGCGTTGTTCCAGAGCAGGTGTTTGAAGGCTGGGGTGAGGCAGGGGCCGAGCACTTTGTAACTGACGAGCACGTCGATGGAGCCTCGGCGTGGCGATGTGAGTTCGCCCTCGTTGTAGCAGAACAGCAGTCCGGTGCGCTGTGCGCGGAAACTGGAGGGCACACGCGAGGCGGCCTGCAGGTCGAGGTGCTTCTCGTCGTTGAGCACGGCAATCTTATCGTTAATCCGTTTCAGGAGTTCGCGCTCGGCTTGTGGCAACAGGATGTCTGCTCGCGCGAGCACGTGATGTGTCAGGCGGTCGTAGTGGACGTAGGTTGTGGTGGTGGTCGTGTCGGCCGGTGTCGCCACGGTGCGTTCGGCAGCCAGCACGAGCAGTCGCTGTGAGGTCATACGCGGCTCGATGGTCACGGTGATTGCCATTGTCGAGGTGTTCCACTGCGGACGCGCGAGAAAGTCGGTGATGGCGGCGTCGAGCGAGAGCGGGTTGCCGCCGAAGGCGGCACGCGCCAGTTCGCGCCGCAGGTGCGACAGGCTGTCGTTGCCGTTGACGCTCGAGGGAAGACGCATCTTCACGGCCAGCGCGCACACCCTCTGGCGGCCGGCGGCATCGCTGTCGACGGGGCTCACATACGTCTTGCGGCGCGACTCCCACGGCAGGAACACGTCTGCCACGGTGACGATATCCACCGTGTCGGCGCGCTCGCTGAGGGTGTCGCCGCTCGGCAACTCAAGGCCGCGGCCCTCGCTCTCCATGCGCGCGCCCAGGTAGTAGAGGCCGGCCAGCACGTTCACAACGACCAGCATCACAATAATTATTATCAGCGATCTCTTGCTCATTCAGTTGATGGGTGTTGCAGGTTGAGGCGGAGGCCCTCGGTGGCGAGGAGGGTGTCGGGGAAGACCTCGCGGGCCTGGGCCAGCAGCGGCTCCTCGTCGTTGTATTGCGAACTGTAGTGTCCGATAATCAGCCGTTTCACGCCGGCCTCGCGCGCCACCATCGCCGCCTGGCGCGCGGTGCTGTGGCCGCGCGGCATGGCCTTTGGCGCCGCGTCGTCGCCGTAGGTTGCCTCATGGTAGAGCCAGTCGACGCCTTGCACGGCGGCGGCCACACGGCGGTCGTAAACGGTGTCGCTGCAATAGGCGTAACTGATGGAAGCGTCGGCGGGCGTGGTGAGCCACTCGTTGGGGATCACGCGGCCGTCGGGTGCTTCCCAGTCGGCACCCTCGCGCAGCGCCTGCATCGCGTAGGTCGGCACACCGTGAAAGCGCGCCATCTCGCCGTTGATGTGTCGCAGTTTTGGTTTCTCCCTCACCAGAAAGCCCACGCAGGGCACCCGGTGGTAGAGTTTGAACGTGCTCACGGTGAAGCCCGCCTCGTCAAGCACCGTCTCGCCGCCCTCCGGCGAGATCACATTGAAGCGCAGGTCGAGGTTCACACGCTGGCAGAAAGTGTCGATAAACCGGCGCAGCACCTCGGCCGCCTCGGCAAAGGTGTGTACCGTGAGCGTGCCGCGGCAGTTGAGCAGCGCCAGCGTCGACACCAGCCCCGGCAGGCCGAACACGTGGTCGCCGTGCATGTGGCTCAGGAAGATGTGGCCCAGGCGCGACGGCTTGAGGCGCATACGGCGCAACTGCAGTTGCGCCGCCTCGCCGCAGTCAATCATCAGCAGGCGGTCGCGCACGTTCAGCACCTGGCACGACGGCATGTGGCGCCGCGTACACGTGGCCGACCCGCAACCCAGTATGTTCAACTCAAACCGCGTCATCGTTTTTTCTCAAAGGTTGAGGGGTTGAGCGTTGAGGGTTGAGCCATTTGCTATCGCAAATGGGAAAAATGTATTATTACCGAGCGCGATAGCGCGAGGCTCAACCTCTCAACGCTCAACCTCTCAACGCTCAACCTCTCAACGCTCAACCCCTCAACCTTTCATCACATAAAATTCTTGAGGACGTCGCAGCGGCTGATGTAGGGCGCCACGTTGCCGCGGTTGGCGGCGTAGAAGTCGGCCAGTTCGGCCAACGCCTTATAGCCCGGCGAGTCGTAGTTATACTTGGTGATGAGGTTATAGTCGGCGTCGTACTCGTAGGTGACGTATGGCGTGTCGTAGGGGATAAATGCCAGCGCGTAGAGGATTGCCTGCCGCAGGTCGCGGTCCTTGCCCACATTGGCCTTGGCGCGCAGCAGCAGCGCGACGGCCTCCATGCGCAGGTCCTTCTGCATCGGGTAGTCCTGCGGTCCGGCGCCACTCCACGAGTAGTTGGTCAGATACCAGCAGTCTCCCCACCAACTCGCCTGATAGTAGAGCGAGGCCAGGCGGTAGAGCGCGGTGGCGTCGTTGGGGTTGTCGTTGACGGTCTTCTGTGCGGCCAGCACGTCGCGGCAGTAGTTCACCTTCTGGTTACTGTAGAGCGCGGTGGGCGTGGGCTCGTAAATATCGTTCCAGTCGCGGTCCACCACTTGGCGCACAAACCAGCGGTCGAGCGTGTAGTCGCGGCGCGCCATATAGCGGCTGATGCCCTGCTGCGAGACGTAACTCGCCGGCACCTGTTCCACCCACTCGAGAGCCTGCCGGAACTCGCCCTCGCGCATCAGTTTGGTGCCGATGCGGTCGATGAAGTAAAGCGGGTCGTTGTCCGTGTCGAGTTGGGCGATGGCCCAGCGGTCGAGGTCGCCGTCGCCGCCGCGCAGGATCATCGCGCGGTAGTTGATCATCTCTTGGCTGGTCATGCGGTCGAGCAGGTAGTCGTAGTCGCCGTTGGCGTAGTAGCCGTTGTCCTCGCTGTTGTAACTGCGCTCGTAGGCCTGCTGCGCGCCGCAGAGCGCGGCCGCCGTGCTCGCGCCGCCGTGTTCCTGATAGAAGGGCACCAACCGGTCGTAAACCAAATTGGACAGCACCTCCATATAGTGGTTGCCGTGGAAGCCGTAAGCGTTGTCGAGCGTGGGCTCGCTCTCCACCTTGGAGCGCAGCCACTTCAGTTCGCCCAGCAGGCGGTTGTCGTAGCCCACGGTGAGGTCGTGCTCGACGGCGGCGCTGGCCACCATGCGGCACACGCGCGCGTTGTCGAGCATACGCGGCGTGCCGTCGAGCGTGACGGCACGGTTGAGCAGCGGCATGCACTGCGCCGTGTCGCCCACCTTATAGGCCGCGAAACCCGCCGCCGCCATCCACATCGACGGGCACCGGGTCTTGCCCTGATCCACCACCTGACGGCAGAACTTGATAAAGTCCGTGATCTCGACCTGAGTCTGAGCGGTCGCGGCGCTCATCTCCTCGTCGTCGTAATGGGCGAGGAACGCGCGCTGATGGGTGTAACTATCGACAGTGTTGTTCACAAAGTCCTGCACGAGGAAGAGCAGCGCCGGCGAGTTGGGGTCGGCGGCATACTCGTCACGAATGCCGCGCAGGTTGCGCTTCTTCTCCATGAGCCACTTGATGGAGGTCATGTCGCCCATCTCGCCGTAGACGTTGATGGCGTCGCGCTGGCGTCCCTGGCTGATGAGCGCCCAGGCATAAAGGCCGCGCGCCATGTCGCTATAGACGCTCTGCGGCCGGCGGCTGAAGGTTTTCTCCCAATAGTCAATCACGCCGGGGGCGTCGCCCAGGCGGGTGAGGGCGCGCACGGTGAGCAGGGCATACTGGTCGCGCAGGCGCGATCCCTTGTAGGCGCACGCGGCCTGCTCGATGGCCTGCAGGCGAGCCTTGCGGTCGGCCTGCTGCGAGCGCGACGGGTAGTCCCACGTGTCGGCCGGCTCGGCCAACTGCAGGTAGGACGTCAACTGCCGCAGGTAGGCCATCATCTCGCTGTCGCCACGGGTGCGCGCAGCCTGAACGATGGGGTTGTCGGTGGTCTGCAGTTCGTCGGGCGACACCCGCGACAGGCCGTCAACATCCCATGTGCTCACGTTGTCCGCGCCGCCATACTGCTGCCAGAAGTCATACATCGGCTTGAGGGCCGCGTCGCTCAACTGCGAGCGGTGGTACACGCTGAAGACGTAGTAGTCCGGCCGCGCCCACGGGCCGCACGCCATCACCGCCGTCCACGCGGCGAGCGCCACAATGCTAAGGATTGAAAATCTTTTCATAAAGGCTGTCGTTATAATGTTTCATTTGATTGCTGTTCATGCTGTAGAGCACCACCTGGCGGTTGATGCCCGGCCGGTGGGCCTCCAGAGCGTCGCGCGTGGCGAGGATGTCATGCTCGGTGGGGCGCGCCACCACCACCGTGTCGCCCACCATCATACGCGTCGAGGCGCTGCCGTCGCTGTTGCTCTCGGGCAACTCGCTGTTGCGCGTCACCAGATATGAAAGGTTGAGAGGTTGAGAGTTGAGGGTTGAGATGCCGCGGAAGCGGGTGGTGTCGCCCAAGTCGTCGTCACGCAGGATGGCCTTGAAGTGGCCGTCGCCGTGGGCGTAGAGCAGTTGCCAAGTGAAGCACGGATAGGCCGCGCACAGCGGCAACGGATAGTCGGCCAGACGGCGCAGGTAGGGCGCCACATGGCGCGCGTCGAGGATGGGGTCGGTGCCGTCGCGGCGGCGCACGTCACCCGTGTTGTATATCATCAGCACGCCGTAGTCGACCGGCGGCGCCGGCATCGACAACTGGTGCAGCCTCACCGTCGCGCTCAGCCGCCACCCGAGAGCCCCGGTCTGACTGCGCATCGCCTCGAGCATCTTGTAGTAGAGCGGCATCGAGCGCAGCGTCCAGTCACAGTCCACCTGCAACTCGCGCGCCGCGATGCCGTGGGTCTCACACATCTGCTTGACGCGCTTGACCAGCAGCCCGGGCAGCAGCGCGCTGTCGGCGCGCAGGCTGTTCTCCATAATAAACACCGTTGGCACGACCTCCACACCCGGCGGCACCGAGTCTAACCCGGTGATGGTGGCGTTGGGCACAGCGTGGCCGCCGCGCAGCACCACGTCGAAGAAGCGCACGTACATCTTCTCCACATGATGGCGCGTGAGAAAGGCCCGCTCCGCGCTGTCGAGCGACATCGTCGTCCGCCAATAGTACACCGCTGCCGGCACCGCGCCGGGCACGTCGCCCGGCCCACGGTTGCACGCCGCCAGCGCCACCGTCAGCGCCGCCGCCAGTATGTAAAACACACGTATGCCCATCGTTCAACACTTTTATCCTGCAAATATACAAAAAAAACGCCAAGCGCCCACTATTCCACCGCAAATTTATAAACGCGAATTACCATAAAAGATTTTGAAAGATTTCCCGCCGAAGGCGGCGCGGCCGATAAATCCTCGATGCCGAGAATGTAGGGCAGAATTCATTCTGCCCACCCCAACGGCCGACAATTAAAGTCAACAAATTTAGATTTTTGAGAATTTCACGCGCGGCGGCGCGGCCGATAAGAGTCGCAAGGGGCGGCGTCGCCAAACCCGCGGAGCGGGTGACAGCCCATAGGCGGGGGCGTTAGCCCCCGTGACTATGACGTGATTTTTTCCTCAATCAATGCCCCGTAGGGGCGACAGAAACGCCGACGACGGCCTGCGCGCCCTTCTACGGGGCTATATTTGTGTGGGGGCACGCGATGGTTACGGGGGCTAACGCCCCCGCCTACGGACTGTCGCCCCTAACGGGGCTCACGCTTCGTCCTCCCCGCTCGGTGTGGGCAGAATAAATTCTGCCCCTACAAGTTGACGGGGCCACCGACAATTAATGTCAACAAATCCCGCCTACGGGCTGCCGCCCCTAACGGGGCTAACGCTTCGTCCTCCACGCGCGGTGTGGGCAGAATAAATTCTGTCCCTACAGGTTGGCGGAATGGAGAATTTATGGTTATTGGTGTTTAATAATCCGCGTGGATGTGGGGGGTTAGAGGGTGACGGGGACGAGGCGGTCGAGCAGGGAGGGGTCGGCGGGACGGCTGACGCGGATGTAGTTGTCGGTGTAGCCGTGCATGACGGGGGCACCGTGGGGGTGCTCGAACAGGACAGGGCGCACGGTGCCGACAAAGCGTGCGGCAAACTCGGCCTCCTTCCGGTCGCTCAAGGCCTGCAACTCGCGGGCGCGCGCCGTCTTGTCGGCTGCGCTGACGATGTAGGGAATAGCCAGCGCGCGTGTGCCGGGACGCTCGCTGTAGGGAAACACGTGCAGGTGCTGCACGTCGAGGTCGCGCAGCAGGGCGAGGCTCTCGCGGTGGCACTCGGGCGTCTCGCCGCGGCAGCCGGTCATCACGTCGACGCCGATGAAGCAGTCGGGCATCACGCGTCGCACCCGCTCCACACGGTCGCGGAACAGGGCGGCGTCGTAGTGGCGACCCATGAGGCGCAGCACGGTGTCGCTGCCGCTTTGCAGCGGCAGGTGCCAGTGTGGCATGAAAGCCCGCGAGGCGGCCACAAAGTCGATAATCTCGTCGGTGAGCAGGTCCGGCTCGAGGCTCGAGATGCGGTAGCGTGCGATGCCATCGACGGCGTCGAGGGCGCGCAGCAGGTCGATAAACCGCTCGCCGGTGTTCTTGCCGAAGTCGCCGATATTCACGCCGGTGATGACAATCTCGAGGCCGCCGGCATCGGCCACGGCGCGTGCCTGGTCGACGAGCGAGGCGATGGAGCCGCTACGGCTGCGGCCGCGAGCGCGCGGGATAGTGCAATAACTGCAGTAGTAGTCACAGCCGTCCTGAACCTTGAGCCAATAGCGAGTGCGCTCGCCGCGCTCACACGACGGGGCGAACGTCCGTATGTCGCGCAGCGGGCTGACGTCCACCAGTTTTCCTCCCTCCTTAATTTCGGCCAGCACGTAGTCCACGAGGTTGCCTTTCTGCTCGGCGCCGAGCACGATGTCCACGCCGTCGATGGCGGCCACCTCGCGGCTTTGCAGTTGGGCGTAGCAGCCTGTCACCACCACGAGCGCCGCGGGGTAGAGGCGCGTGAGATGGCGGATTTGCTGGCGGCACTTGCGGTCGGCCATCGACGTGACCGAACAGGTGTTCACCACCACCACATCGGGCATGTCGCCGTCGCAGGCCGGCGTGATGCCGGCCTGCTGCAGACGCGCTCCGATGGTGGCGCTCTCGCTGAAGTTGAGTTTGCAACCCAGCGTCTCAATCCGGTAAGTCATCTATATCGTTGAGGGGGGTGAGGGTTGAGGGGGTGAGGGTTGAGGGGTTGAAAGTTGAGGGGTTGAGCCTCGCGCTAGCGCGCTCGGGAATAATGGATTTGGCTCCGCACGCGGCCAGGCCAAGGCCAGGCCCTACATTTCTCCCCATTTGCTACAGCAAATGGCTCAACCCCTCAACACTCAACCTCTCATCCTTTCACAGTCAGAAGTTGACGGCCAGGCCGGCGATGACGGCGAAGCGCTGTGCGCCCATGCCGTAGTTCAGGTCGTAGTGGCGGCCCAGCAGGTTGTCGGCTTTGACCCACGCCGCCAGAGTCTTGTTGAACTGGTAGCGGGCATGCGCCTTGAGGTTGATGATGTCCGGCACGTCCACCAGGCCCACGTGGCTGGTGAGGTTATAGTCCGGCGCCCCGTCGTCGTTGATCGTCACGGCGACATCGTCGGCGGCAAAGATGGAGACATCCTTGCGCAATTCAAATCCCACGCCGACAGTGAGGCGCTTGATGGGGTGGACGTCCACCTCGGCCTCGAGCATCATCGATGAGCCGTACTCGTCGATGCCGTAGCCGCTGTAGAAGACGCCGGTGCGGTTTAGCATCGAGATGCCGGCAACCTCCATGGCGGTGCTCAACGGCGTGACGTAGCCGTGGCCGGCGTCAAAGTCGTCGTCCGACGGCGAGTAGGCCCATTTGAGGCGCGCCTCCAGCAGCGACCGGTATTTATACTCCAATTCGGCGCCGAAAATCATGCCGCTGCAGTCCACAGCGATGTTCTGTATCGAGCCGCCCATGAGGGCCATGTTGAACGCGCTGGCCGGCATGACCAGGGCGTTGTTGGTGAACTTGCTCATGCCGTAGCCCACGTATGCCTTGGCGCTGAAGCCGCTGAACGGGCCGATGTTAAGACCCACGAGCGCCTCGACGGGCGTGTAGCGCACGGCCAGAGCGGCGTTGGGGTTGACGTAGCGGAAGTTGTCGTGGGCGGTGGTGATACGGTCGATGACGCGTCCGCCGGTGGCGGTGGCAAAGAGGCCGATGCCGCGGCCCAGAGCCACGTCAAGGTTCAACTCGGGCGAGAGGCTCACCTTCTTGGCGCCGTCATAGATCTCGGCGTCGGCGTTGGTGACGTCAATGCGCAGTCCGGCCAGTAGCGACACGTTTCCGCCGCGATAGGCGATGTTGGGCAGCGCGGTGAACAGCAGTTTGTTGCGCTTGTTGTAATAGAGGCCGGTCCAGTCGGCGAGGATGGCGTTGGCTCGGTTATTGAACGCGTCGCGCTCCAGGCTCAGATCCAGTCCCAGGGTGAGGTTGTCGTTGAGAGTATAGTTCGCGCCCAGGTCCACGCGCAGGTCAAAGTCCTTGGCGCCCTTGTCGTGGCGGGTGTCGAGGGCCTTGCTCAAAGCGGCGTAGCCCAGCGAGAGCGCGGCGTTATAGCCCAGCGAGCGGTCGCCGATAGCGACGGTGCTCTCCCAGCCCACGGCGAGGTCGGCGGCGAGGTAACTCTGCTTGAGGTCTTGCCAGTCGATTGTGGGCAGCGCCTGGGCGATGCCGTTCCCGATGGGCAGGAACGAGCGGCCGCCATAGTAGTTGAAACTGTCGAAGTGGAGGCGTCCGTTGGCGAGCAGTGTGCCGGCGCCCAACTTGTGGCTGAAGTCGATGCCCAGCAGGTTGTCGTTGAACTCCTGCTTGACGGGGTCTCCCAGCGTGCCGCCTAATGTGGCGGGGTCGATGCCCCACACGGGCTCGACGGTGGACGTGTTGCGCCCGGCCCAGGTGCTGTTGTGCTGGACCCACGCGGCGAGTTTTGTCGCCTCGCTGTCGAGGATGCGGTAGCCCAGCGAGCCGGTGAAGTTGGCATGGGTGCCTCCGCCAAAGTCAAAGTATCCGCGCGAGTCGGAGAAATTGTGCAGCGTGCGGTAGCCGTAGGGCTGCATGGTGGGGATGGTGGCGGGCACGTCGGTGAGCACGGCGCCGTCGGCATAGCGCAGTGTGGCCGGTGGCGCGGTGATGGCCGACGGGGCCACGCCGGGCAACTTATTCTTCTTGGTGGCTTTTTTCTCGACGGGCACCACTTCCTTCTCGAGTTCGATTTGGCGGGTGAGGTCCGGCTGCTGCTGGGCGGCGGCGCCCAGCGTCACGCACATCGCGGCCAAGGCCGCCGCTGGCAATATATTATATCTCATAGTCGTTTCTGTTTTTTCTTGTTTTTCTAGGGTTCCTAGGGTTCCTAGGGTTTCTAGGGTTCCTAGGGTTTCTAGGGTTCCTAGGGTTTCTAGGGTTCCTAGGGTTTCTAGGGTTTCTAGGATTCCTAGGGTTCGGTCTCCTTTATTTCAGGGCCTTGAGGCGGGCGTCAATTGCTTGCTTGATGTCGGCCTCCTTGCCGGGGTAGTTGCTGCGCAGGCTCTGGAGGTAGGCGCGGGCGTCGGCCTTGCGTCCGGTGGCGCTGTAGGTGTCGGCCAGGACGATAAAGGTGCGCGCGAGCCAGTAGGCGTGCGGCGTGCCGGCGTCGATGAGTGCCGTTGCGGTGGCCTCGGCGCGGCTGTGGTTGCCGTTGTCGTAGTGGAGTTGCGCCAACTCGTAGGCTGCGCGGGCGCCCTGCTCGGTCTGCGGGTCGGCGACGAGCGCCTCGAGTTGGGCGATGGCCTCCGTCATGCGTCCCTGCCGCTTGTTGGCCATGGCCTGAGCCAGTCGCGTGTCGAGTTCCTCGGCTGCCGTCAGGCCACCGTCGGAGAGCAGTGTGGCGGCCGTAGCGGCCACGGTGGCGTAGTCGCCGGCGGCCTCGGAGGCGCGCAGCAGGCCCAGGCGGGCAGCCACGCGGTTATCGGGCGTGGTGGCGATCTCATCCAGTTCGCGATAGGCCTTCAAGGCGGCACTGTGGTCGCCGGCGCGGCTGAGCAGCGCGGCCTGCATGGTCATCGCGTCCTCGGCCCACGGCGCCGCCGTGTTACCCTCGAGGGCCGTCGAGAGTTCGTCGAGCGCCTTGCGGTTGTCCTTGCCGTCGATATAGAGTTGGCGGCCGATGTAGTAATGAGCCTTGGCGGCGAAGGCTCCGGCCGGATATTGCTTGAGGTAGTCGCTCATGCGGGCGGTGGAGGGTTTGGTGGCGATGGCGGCCTTCTCGGCGGCGTCAAAGGTGAGGCGCTCCACCTCGTTCACGTCGAGGCGCGGCGCGCCCGGCACGCCGGCGAGGAACGCGTCAAGTTCGCCCAACCGGCCCTGCTCGGCGTAGGCCAGTTTAAGGGCCTCGGCGGCGGCCTGCGCCTCGTCGCTCGTGGGATAGGTGGCGATGACTTGACGGTTGGCCTCGAGGGCGTCGTCCGCGCGACCCATATTGGCGAGTACGATAGCCTTCTGCAAGAGGCCTTTGCGTGCCTGCTCGCTCTTGGGATAGGCGGCCAGCAAGGCGTCGTAGGCCTTCACGGCGTCCTCGCCGCGTCCCATGGTGGCCAGGGCGGCGGCCTTGTCGGCCATCGCGGCGGCGGCATACTGCGAGGCGGGATAGGCGGCCAGCAACTCGTCCAGTTGCTGCACCTGCAGTTCGCTCTGGCGGGCGTGGCCGCTCATGACGGCCTGCTGATAGAGGGCGTAGTCGCCGGCGGCGGCGCCGTCGGCCTTCACGGCGAGGGCGTAACTGTCGCGGGCGGCGGCAAACTGCTTGTCGTAGTATTGGGTGTCGCCGATGCGGTTATAGGCGTCGGCGATGAGGTCTTTGGAGAGCGTGCCGGCCTTGACGGCTTTCTCAAAGGCGCGGCGGGCGTCGGCGTACTTGCGCTGCTGGAACAGGCTGTAGCCCAGGTTGTACTGAGCCAGGCCGTAGTTTTGCTGCGAGGTACCGCCCTTGACATATTCCTGCTGGCTCTTGGCGGCGGCGGCATAGTCGCCGTCGCGATACTGCGCCTCGGCGAGCCACAGGCGGCTCTCGGCGGCCGCCGTCGCGTCGTATGTGCCCATCGTGGCGGCCTCCTTGAGGTGGGCAATCGCGCTCTTATTATCGCCCGAGGCAACCTCCTGCACGCCCAGGTTGTAGAGCACGCGCTGCTTGACCTGGAGCACGCGGCGGCCGGGTTTCTTGATGCGGTTGATGCTCTGCAGGGCGCGCGCGTGGTCGCTGCTGCTGGCGTAGGTGTCCACCAGATAACCCTCCACCTCGTTGTAGTGCTTGCTGTTGGGATAGTCGTTGAGGAAGGTCTCAAACATGTCGATCGAGCGGTCGAAGGTGGTGCGCTCGCCGCGGCTCAGGCCCACGGCGTAGTTGTAGAGCGCGGCCTCGCGCGCCTTGTCGTCGTGGCGCATTGTGGCGGCGCGCTCCAGGTCAAGCATGGCAGCGCGCGAGTCGCCCTGCTTGAGGTGTGACAGGCCCAGGTGCAGCAGCGCGCTCTGGGCGATGGCGTCGTCGCCGTCGATGGCCTTGCTCAAGTGGCTGACTGCCGAAGCGTAGTCGGCGGCCTGGAAGTCGAGCACACCCATCGTGTATTGCGCCGAGGGTGTCGGCTCGTCCTCGGTGGTGTCGAAGTATTGTTGCAGGAAGCGGCGCGCCAGACGGTTGTCGCCGGTGTGGTAGTAACTCTCGCCCACCATGCGGTTGAGTTCGGCGTCAAAGTAGTCGTTTTTGCCCTCCTGCAGCAGTTGTGTGCCGGCGGCGATGGTGGCGGGATAGTCGGCCTTGAGGTAGTCCATCTGCGTCAGGTAGTATTGCGCCTGATAGCCCAGTTCGCCGTGTGTGCCCACGGCGCGGAACTTCTCGGCGGCCTCGGTGTAGCGTCCGTCGGCGTAGTCGATATAGGCCTTATAGAACCACGTCGCCGCGCCATATCGCTTGCTGGTGGCCAGGCTCGAGTAGAGGTCGGTGGCCTCGTCGTAGCGTTGCAGCCGCAGCAGGCAGTAGGCCCGGCGGTAAATCAAGTCCTCGTCGGTGTCGCCGTCAAGCGAGCGCGACCTGACGAACTCATAGCAGGCCCACGCGTTCTCGTAGTCGCCGTGGTAGAAGTACCAGTCGGCAAGACGCATCTGCGCCTCGGTGGCCAGCGGCGAGCCCGGATATTGCTCGATAAAGGCGGTGAGCAGGTCGGGGGTGTCGCTCTCGCCCCGCTCAAAGTGGGCCAGCGCCATCAGCAGTTCGCTGTGCTCGTTGCTGTAGTCGTTGATGGCGGCGTGCTTGAGTTGGTCGATGGCTCCGGCCGGGTTGCGCGAGTCGAACATCAGGTCGGCACGTTCAACAAAGGCCGGCGGCATCGCGCCCATCGTAGACGGCTGGGCGGCCATTGCCAGCGGCGAGACCGCCGCGAGCGCAAAAAGTAAGGTTTTTATCGTCATAGTTGGTCGTTTGTCGTTATTCGTTGGTCATTGGTCGCCGGGGACAGCCACGAGGGGTTGCACACCGAACGGGTTTTGTTTTTGAAATGCAAAGGTACAAAATATTTTTGCATTACACATTATGAATTGTGAATTATTGGGAGGACTCAATGGCGTGGAGGTGGTCGAGCAGTTCGCCCTGGGGGTCAGGCTCGGCGTCGATGGCCTGACGGATGTAGAGCAGGGCGTTGTCGCGGTCGCCGAGCATGTGGTAGACCCAGGCGAGGGTGTCAAGGTAGGTGGCGCTGCCGGGAGTGAGATCCACGGCGCGCCGCGCCATCTGCAGGGCGCGGTCCAAGTCGCGGTTGCTCAGGGCGAGGAAGTAGGCGTAATTATTGAGTATGCCGGCGTTATCGGGGTTGAGGGCGAGCGACTGCTCGTAGGCTTGAAAGGCGGCCACGGTGTCGCCGGCCTGGAAGAGGGCGTCGCCGCGCACTCCCGTCAGGTTGGACAGTTCCTCCACATCGGTGCTGTCGCTCAATGCCAACGCGCGGTCGTAGGCCGCCACGGCCTCGTCATAGCGCTGCATCTGGTAATAGGCCTGGCCAACGTAGGAGTGCACCTCGGGGTCGCTGTCGTTATACTCGATGGCCTTGGCGGCGGTGGCGATGGTCTTCTCATAATCGTGGTCAATGAGTTGCACAATCATCAGGCGGTGCCACAACTCGACGTCGGTGGGGTCCATGTCGAGGGCGTAGGAGAGTTCCTCGGCCGCCTGGGTGTAGCGCTCGCAGGCCACCAGATAGTCGGCGTAGTTGCGGTGGAAGACGGGTTCGTGGGGGTGACGGGCGATGAGCGTCTCGAAGAGTGTCGCCGCCCGCGCGCTCGTGTCGCCGGGCACATAGAGGCGCCGCGCGGCGTTCACCAGCAGCCGCTGCTTGTCGTCCAGGTCGAGGTTATCGCTGGTGAGCGCGCGATAGGTCTCCTTGAGGTAGTTCACGCTGTCGCCCACGGCGTTATAGAACAGAGCGCGCGTGGCGAACACGTTGCCGTCGCTCGGGGCGATGGCCTCGGCGCGGTCAAGATAGACCAACGCGCTGTCGCGCCGGTCAAGTTGGAACATCACGTTGGCCATCGCCAGGGTGTACTCCACGCTCTGGGGCGCGGTGGCCAACAGGGTGCGCTGCTCGGCGACAGCGCCGGCGCTGTCGCCCATCTGCAGGCGGCACTCGATCTTGCGGTCGGTCACGGCCTGGCTCGTGCCGTGCATGGCCTCGATGCTGTCATAGACGGCCAGCGCCCGCTCGGGCATACGGTTGATGGAGTAGGCCCGGGCCAGACGCGCCAGCACCTCAAACTTATTGGGCTCCACGGCCGCGATGGCTTGGGCGGCGGCCAGCGCCTGCCGCGGCTGACCGATGGCGGCGCACGCGTCGCCGTAGATCATCGCCTCGTAGTAGTCGCCGGGGTGAGCGTCAAAGTGCCGTTTCATCATGGCAAGCGCCTCTTGATAGTGTTCCATGTCGCGGCCTTGTTGCGCCATGCCGGCCAGACCCAGATAGTAGGCCGCAGCGGTGTTGGTGCTGTCCAGGGCGAGCGCGTGGCGCAGCAAGGCCACAGTGGCCTCGGCACTGTCGAGGGCGTCCATGCGCAACGCCTCCTCAAAGGCGTACTCGCTCTTGGCGCGGCGCCAGCGCGCGTCGTCGTCGCCGGCCAGAGCAAGTCCTCCCCCAACCCCCCCCCTAAAGGAGGAGGAGAAAACAAAGCAACAAGCGAGCAGGCATAGTATCGCCACCCTCCCGAAGGAGTGGGAGATGACGTTCTTTATCAGTTTCTTTATCATTCTCAAATTTCGATTTTTTCGAGCATTTTCATTAACATCTTGTATGGAGATTCTTGGTGAAAGGCTCACAAAAACTTCACTTTAGTGGTGAGTTTTCTTATGCCTCCCTGCCTTAGTTCAGGAGTATTAATTCTGATGTCGCAATCCACGACACAGAACGCTCCGTTTTCGGCAATTATCACATTCTCATCATGCATATCGCTCAAATAGATGTCAGGTGTTGCATAAGTCCAGTTGCGGGCATTTTTCAGTTCAAACCCCATGCGACGCATATATCCCGCAATTTCATTGTCGCTGACATGTGAGCCCACAATGAATGGTTGTTCACATATAATTTTGAACTCGTTTTTGCTATCCCTGCCGAATCCCAACACGATCAATTGTGTTTCGGGAAAATATGCATTGTGGAGAGATATTCTATCCAATGCTAAAATGGGCAAAATAAAATAATCTAGGCCTATACTCTTTATTAAAGTTGCACCGTGATCGTACACCATCGCTTCACCACCTTCAGCGATTTCCTCACCAAAGGAACTTTGTAGCAATGAGTCAACGTTATCATTCCAGCAACCAACTGCCTTAGCCCAACACTCTATAACAGTCTCCTGCTTCGCTCCGCGTTCGAGTTCACTTTGGAAGTCGCTGAGAGTGTGTGCAACATCTTGATTTGGGCAATCTTCTGCTCCCGCGAGTAGGGACGCAATGACATTTGTCGTACCGCCAATTGCGCAGCCATACTGTTCTCGCGATGAAAATCGTTGATATACAAGCCTTCCACTGATAAACTGTTCTGCATAACTATCTAGTTTTAGCAGACCTTCAGGCGAGAAGCCCTCGGCAATAATACTGCGAACGGAAGCCCAAAAATCTGCGTTATTCATAATCAGGTCTGATAAATTATTATTGGTTGCAAAGTTACGGTTTTTTTGGCGATTGGGGAGGGTTAGCGGCGGCCGGTGTGGCCAAAGCCGCCGGCGCCGCGGTCGCTGTGGTCGAGGGCGTCGACGGGCCGCCATTCAACAGTCTCATGGCGCGCCACCACCATCTGGGCGATGCGGTCGCCGTCGGCGATGGTCTGCGGCTCAGCGTCCAGGTTTACCAAAATCACGCCCACCTCGCCGCGATAGTCGGCATCGATCGTGCCCGGCGTGTTGAGCACCGTCAGACCGCGCTTGAGGGCGAGCCCGCTGCGTGGCCTCACCTGACACTCATAGCCGGCGGGCAACTCGATAAACAGGCCTGTGGGCACCAGGGCGCGCGCGAGCGGCTGCAACGTGAGCGGTCCCTCGGGCAGCCATGCCCGCAGGTCCATGCCCGCGCTCAGCGCGGTGGCCGCCGACGGCAGCGCGTGCGGCGAACGGTTGACAACTTTCACTGTAATCATATTTAGTCGTTTAGAGGTTGAGAGGTTGAGAGGTTGAGAGGTTGAGCCTCGCGCTGACGCGCTCGGAGAGAATTGATTTGTCTCTGCTTGCAGTCAGGTTGTAGGGACGAGGCTTGCCTTGTCTTTGCCGGACC
Source organism: Muribaculaceae bacterium (assembly GCA_017454355.1). Taxonomy (GTDB): domain Bacteria; phylum Bacteroidota; class Bacteroidia; order Bacteroidales; family Muribaculaceae; genus Sodaliphilus. Next base: position 17,639 of record JAFTDD010000089.1, on the reverse strand, counting down.
CTACATTCCTTCCCAATCGCAACAGCGATTGGCTCAACCTCTCAACGCTCAACCCCTCAACGATAGTCGTTAGATGGCACAAAGGTATAAAAAATGTGGCAAATCATGAAACAAGAACGTTTAAAATAACGATTGTAAAAACTTTTTTGTACCTTTGCATTCTAATAATCGACTACTCGACCACTCGAATCAACCAAATAACAAATGCTGAAGAAAATAATCGAGACACTCATCACGCCCTCCTTCAGAATGGGGCTGGTAGCCGGACTGCTTCTATGCTGCCTGAGCGTCGCGGCCGTGCCGCCGCAGTGGGCGGTGGATACGCTTGCCGGCAAGCCGTATATGCGACACGCGTCGCTGGGCGTGGCCGTGATGGACATCGCCACGGGCGAGATGGTTGCCGGCCACGATGTGGACTGCAGCGAGATCACCGCCTCGACGATGAAGACCGTCACATCGCTCACCGCCCTGGAGACGCTTGGCGCCGACTACCGCTTTGCCACGCCGGTGTGGACCTGCGGCAAGGTGGACCGTGACGGCACGCTGCACGGCGACCTGATGGTGACGGGCAGCGGCGACCCGGCGATGGCCTCGCGATATATCAAGCAGGACAGCGACCTGGTGCAGCAAATCGTTGCCGCCCTGCAGCGGCGCGGCATCAAGCGCGTGATGGGTTGCCTGCGCGTGGACGGCTCGCTCTACGGCAACACCACGCCCTATCAGGTCGACTGGTGTGTCAACGACCTGGCGTGGGACTACGGCGCGGGCGTGCACTCCTTCAACTGGCGCGACAACCTCATCGAGTTGTCGCTGGATGTGGACCGCGATGGCATCGCAATCCTCTACACCACGCCGAGCGTGCCGGGGCTGACGCTTGTCGACAACACCACAGTGGTGGCACGAGGCAACACGCTCGACTGCACCGCCGGCTACGGTGTGCCCACGATTGTGGTGCACGGCGAGGTGGACCGGCGTCATCACGGTTTCACGGCGGCCAACCCGCTGCCGGCGGCACTGTTTGAGGCCGAACTGCGCGCCGCCCTCGAGCGTGCCGGCATCCCAATGGGCGAGCAACCGGGCCACGGCGAGGACCGCGAGTTGCTGCTGACGCACCACTCGCCCACTGTGGCCGAGATTATCCGGTCGTTGCTCGACCGTAGCGACAATATGTTTGCCCACTCGCTGCTGCGCGCCGTGGCCGTGCGCGACAGCGCCTATCTGGCGGCGTGCGCCGCCGGCGAGGCTGTCGACCTCGACGTGGCCGGTGTGGCCGCCGTCAAGCGCTGCCTCAAAGGCCTGGGCATAGACACCGCGCCGCTATTCATGCGCGACGGCAGCGGCCTGGCAAGGGCTAACAAGTCGTCGGCGCGCTTTTTTGCCGATATGCTGCGTGTGGCCGAGAGCCGCATGTATGCCGGCGACATCAAACTGCGGCACTTGATGCCGCAGGCCGCCGCACGCGTGGGCGAGCCGCTCACGGGGTCGCCGCTGGCCGGCGAGATTGTGCTCAAGAGCGGCAGCATGAGCGATGTGCAATGCTTTGTGGGTTACTGGCCGGCCGACGAGCCGCGCTACACGTGGGCCACGCTGGTCAACAACTACACCTGCCCGCGGCGCACGCTGCGCGGCGGCCTGGGGCAACTGCTGGTGAACCTGTTCGGCCCGAAACCCCAGAATCCCTAGAAAAACTAGAATCCCTAGAAAAACTAGAAACACTAGAAAAAAGAGATGAACGAGATATTAAAACTGGCTCTCGAGGTGGAGAGTCTGGCGCTGCTGCTCGACAGACGCGGCGACGAGGCACCGGCCGAGGCGTTGGAGTTGCTGCGCGACAAGACGCGGCAATTATCGGCAATCGTCGAGGCGCGTGTTGATGCTGAGCCTCGCCTTGGCGGGGACGGTTCGGAGGATGTAGGGCCTCGCCTTGGCGGGGACGCACGTGGGGACGACCAGCCGGACCACAGCGACGAGGACGAGCCGCGCGAAATGTTCGGCGCGGCCGAATACACAGAGCCTCCCAAGGTTGGCCATGCCGACGCCCCCGCGTCGGCTCCGGTTGACCCCGCGTCGGCTCCCGTTGGCCATGCCGACGCCCCCGCGTCGGCCCCCGAGGAGACAATGCGCGTGGACGAGAAACTGCAGCGGGCCATAGCGCGCGAACTGCGCCGCGCCTTCTCGCTGAACGATCGCTTCCGCTTCCGCCGCGAACTGTTCCGCGGCAACGATGCCCTGATGGACGACGCCTTGCGCCGCATCGAAGGCATGACGAGTTACGCCGAGGCCGAGCGCTACTTCCTGCAAGACCTTGGTTGGGACGCAGACGACGCCACCGCCGCCGACTTTCTCGCCATAGTGCGCAACCACCTCAGTTGAGTAACATCTGAGAGTTCGGCAGAGTTCAGCAGAGCATCAGAATTATGCATTATGAATTATGAATTAATTTGATGGCAGGCAAATTATACATTGTGCCCACTCCGGTGGGCAACCTGGGCGACATGACGCCGCGCGCGGTGGAGGTGCTGCGCAGCGTAGACGCTGTTTTGGCCGAGGACACTCGCACCAGCGCGCCGCTGCTGCGCCACTTTGGCATCACCACGCCGCTGCGCAGCCACCACAAGTTTAACGAGCACGAGACCGTCGCGCCCCTTGTGGAGCAGTTGGCCGGCGGTGCCACGCTGGCGCTGATTAGCGACGCGGGCACTCCCGGAGTGAGCGACCCCGGTTTCCTGCTCTCGCGCGAGTGCCGCCGCCACGGCATCACGGTGGAGACGCTGCCCGGCGCCACGGCGATGGTGCCCGCGCTCGTCAACAGCGGGCTGCCATGCGACCGGTTTGTGTTCGAGGGCTTCCTGCCCGTCAAGAAGGGGCGCGCCACGCGGCTGGCCGAGTTGGCAGTGGAGCCGCGCACGATGGTAATCTATGAGTCGCCGGTGCGTCTGGTCAAGACGTTGAGCCAGTTGGCCGAGGCCTTTGGCGCCGAGCGCGAGGCGACGGTGTGCCGCGAAATCAGCAAGTTGCACGAGACCACAGTGCACGGCACTCTCGCCACCCTTGTAGAGCACTTCACGGCCGAGGCGCCGCGCGGCGAGATTGTGCTCGTGGTGGCCGGCGCCGCCACCGCCCCAAAAGAAAAGGTGGACAAGTATGCCCGCTTCAAGCATCAAGAGTGAGCCTCACAGCGGCAAGGCCGTTGTGCACTCCACACCATAGAAAGTAACTAAAAAAGATAAAAAGATGAAACACATTAAGTTTATCATCGCCGCCGTGCTGCTGGCCGTCGTCGTGACGGCCTGCGACGGCGACAAGCAACAGCGCGAGCAGCAGGTGGCCAACCTGACCAACGTCAACCAGAGCCTTGTGGACTCGCTCGCGCGCGCCAACGCCGAGAAGGACACCCTGCTGGCGCTGATGACCGAGATTGGCGACGGCCTGGTGAAAATCAAGGACATGCAGCAGATTGTCGCCTCGAGCGACCTGTCGCGCGAGACGTCGAGCCAGAAGCAGCAGTTGCGCAACGACATGCGGCTCATCCAACAGTCCATCGCCGAGAAACAGCAGCGGCTGGCCTCGCTGGAGCAGCGCCTCAAGAGCGGCGAGAACTACAACGAGCAACTCAAGCGCAACATCGAGAGCCTCAAGGCCCAACTTGCCGACCAGCAGACGATTATCGCCTCGCTCACCTCACAGTTGGCCCAAGCCAAGGCCGACATCACCAACCTGCGTGGCAATGTCGACAGCCTGCGCGTGGCCAACGAGGCGGTGACCGAACAGCGTGAGCAGGCCCGCGAGGAGACCGAGCGCACGCGCGACGAACTGAACGTGTGCTACTACATCATCGGCACCAAAAAAGAGTTAAAGGCCGCCAAAGTGATTGAGGGGGGCTTCCTGCGCCGCACCAAGATTATGGAAGGCGACTTTGAGCGCAGCAGTTTCACACAGGCCGACAAGCGCCAACTCACGTCGCTCAATCTCCACAGCAAGAAGGTGAACGTGCTCTCCAAGCACCCCGACGGCTCCTATCAGATTATCGACAACGGCACCACCAAGTCGCTGCGCATCACCAACGCCCGTGCCTTCTGGGAACTGAGCAACTACCTGGTAATTCAAATCAACTGACTTATTGTGAAAGGTTGACCGTTGACCGTTGACCGCAGCGGCCGGCGCGAGGGCGCGCGGCACGGTCAACAGTCAACGGTCAACGGTCAACTTTTGAAACGATGACGATTGAGATCGAGTCGCTCGAGCAAGAGCCGGGGGTGGCGGTGTACGGCGCGCTGACCGAGGCACAACTGCGCAACCGCCTGGAGCCGGAGCGCGGCGTGTTTATCGCCGAGAGCCCCAAGGTGATCGCGATGGCGCTGGACGCGGGCTATGAGGCGGTGTCGCTGCTGTGTGAGCGGCGCCACATCGAGGGCGACGCGGCACCGATTATCGCGCGGCTGCCCGATGCGGTGCCGGTGTACACCGGCGAGCGCCCGGTGTTGGCGCGCCTAACGGGCTATACGCTCACCCGGGGCGTGCTGTGCGCGATGCGGCGGCGGCCGTTGCCCGGTGTGGAGCAGGTGTGCCGGGGGGCGAGGCGCCTGGTGGTGGTGCACGGCGTGTGCGACACCACCAACGTGGGCGCCATCTTCCGGTCGGCGGCCGCGCTGGGTGTTGACGGCGTGCTGTTGTCGCCCGACGCGTGCGACCCGTTGAACCGCCGCGCGGCGCGAGTGTCGATGGGCACCGTGTTTGCCGTACCGTGGACGCGCCTGCCCGGCGGCCTGGAACAACTGCACTCGTTGGGCTTCGCCACGCTTGCTATGGCGCTACACCGCGACGCGCTGACTCTCGACGACCCCCGCCTGAAGGCGCTGCCGCGCCTGGCGCTGGTGATGGGCACCGAGGGCGACGGCCTGCCGCAAGACGTCATCGACAGCGCCACCCACGTGGTGACTATACCCATGGCGCGCGGCATCGACTCGCTCAACGTGGCCGCCGCCACGGCCGTCGCATGCTGGCAACTGCGGCCATAAGTAGAGCAATCGAATGGTCAAAGTGTGAATTGTTGAGAAAAAGTTGCACAAGTCAGGAAAAAGTCGTATATTCGTGGCACGAAACAAAAGATGAACCTGATAGAGCAATTTCTATACTACGCACGCTATGAACTCAACCGGTCGCAACTGACCGTTGACGCTTATCGCAACGACCTGGAGCAGATGGCCGACTATTTGGCTCCGGCTCGCGACGCGGCGTCGCTGGTGTCGCTAACCACGGGCGACCTGCGCCTGTGGCTCGCCGCGCGGGCGGGCGGCGGCGACAGCGCGCGCACGTTGCGTCGCAAGGTTGCCGCCACGCGCGCGCTGTGGCGCTATCTGGTCAAGAAAGGCATCGCCGACGGCGACCCCACGCGCGACATCGAGGCGGCCAAACTGCCGGTGAGGTTGCCGCAATGGGTGCGTCCGGCAACAATGGACGCCGTGCTCGACGAGCCGCTGGACGAGGGCGACAGCACGGCCGTGCGCGACCGCCTGGTGGTCGCCATGCTCTATGAGACCGGCATACGCCGCGCCGAACTCATCGGCCTGCGCGACAGCGACGTGGACAACGTGCGTCGCGAACTCAAGGTGACCGGCAAGCGCGACAAGCAGCGCATCGTGCCCTACGGACCGGAACTGGCCGCGATGATTGAGCGGTGGCGCGCCGCGCGCGGCCCGGTGGCCGGCGGCGACGAGCCGTTTTTGGTCACGGCGTCGGGCAAACCGCTCTACCCATCGCTGGTGTGGCACATCGTGCACGACAGCCTGCGCCAAGCGGGCGCCTCCGGACAGGTGAGCCCCCACGTGCTGCGCCACAGTTACGCCAGCGCGCTGCTGAGCGACGGCGCCGGCCTGCAGAGCGTCAAGGAACTGCTCGGCCACCAGTCGCTGGCCGCCACCCAGGTCTACACCCACGTAACAATGAGTGAACTACAACATAATTATAAACAAGCCCACCCACGGGCTTCTAAACAACAGTAAGATTATGGAACTCAAGATTAAAGCCATCCACTTTGACGCAACCGAGAAGTTGCAGGACTTCATCGAGAAGAAGATCGACAAACTCGCGCGCAAGCACGAGGAGATTAGTGCCGTGGAGGTGACCCTCAAGGTCGTCAAGCCCGAGACCGCCATGAACAAGGAGGCGTCAGTGAAGTTGCAGGTGTCGCAGCGCGACGACCTGTTCGCCAACAAGACGGCCGACACCTTTGAGGAGGCTGTCGACCTCTGTGTTGACGCCCTCAAGCGCCAACTCGAGCGCGGCGACAAGCGTTGAGTGAGTTTTGGCGAACCACTGTGACGGCCCTTTTGTCTCACAACCCGAGACAAAAGGGCCGTCTCTGCACCCACGTGACGGAGCTCGTGGAGTTTCACACATGTGCAAGTCTCGACTTGCATGGGTAAGGCTGTTATAAACACAGGATTTTGCAGGTAACCCGATTTTTATGTACCTTTGTAGCCAAATGGCTATCGAGCGTCTTATCATCAGTTTGTGTCTCACCCTTTGTCTGTCGCTGCCGTCGCGGGCAGCGGCAATCGCGGACAGCCTCGGCAACGGTTGTCCCGTGGTGGAGATGCCAGTGCAGCGGCTGCCAGACCTCAACATCGCCCGTGCGGGCCACGCCACAGTGGCAGCGGGTGGCGAGATTGTGGTCTTTGGCGGTCACACACATGGCTTTGTGCCTACGCCGACGGCCGAACGCTACAGCAATGGCGTGTGGCATGTCATGCCGATGGTGTACACCCACGACCAAGCCTTGATGGTACCTCTTCACACAGGCCGCATCCTCCTCGCCGGCGGCCATGAGCAGTCCTTAGGCATAGGACAGACATTCACCCTAGAGTTGTACGACCCCGCGACGCACACCTTCGAAGGGTTCGGGTGTCTCGACACCAAACGCGCCTATGCCGACGGGACAGCGCTGGGCGGCGGCAAGGTCGTCATCAGCGGCAACTAGTACGAGCGCGACGCCACCGAGATGTTCAATGGCGAGCGTCAATGCGTGGCCCTGGCCGCCACAGCACAGCAACGCTCGCAGCCCTGCGTGCTGCAGACGGCACCTGACGATGCCGTCATCTTCGGAGCCGTCGACACCAGAGGTGACCCTCTCGACAGCGTCATTGTGGACCGGCTGCAAGGCGGGAGCCTGCGGCCACCACTGCTTCAGACGTGGCGCCCACGTCATGTCCACACACAGCGCCGCAGTTCCAACAGTTTCATCGGCAACGAAGCCTCCGGAGTCTATGACTACCTCATCACGGTCGAGAATGCCCAAGGCGAGATGGCTCTGATGCGCGTCACCGGAGGTACGGACAGCGAGCCGTCCTTCGCCCTGCTGAGGCTGTCGGCGCCCATTCCCCGTGTGTTCCGCGGCGACAGCATCACCTATCCCTCAGAGGTCATCGCCGACCGCAGCACACAGCGCGCCTACCTCGTGGGCATAGACGCCACCCGCCGCTTCTATATTGTTGAGGTCGGCTATGCGCCGGCCCTCGACGGACGGACGGCGCCGATGACGTTGCACGTCAGCCGGCCAGTGCCCGAGGCAGGCTATTCACAACCCACGTTGACCCCCAGCGGCGACATTATCATTGCCGGTGGTGCCACCAAAAAAGGCAACTTCACACCAAACTTGCCGAGTGACCCGAAAAACTTCGTACTTTGTACTTCGTACTTCGTACTTATTTTGTACCTTTGTGGTCTCAAATCATTAGAGATCTTTTCTTGTGAGCAACAATTCCACTTTTGAAATGGTCGCCAAGACCTTCCAGGGCCTGGAAGGTGTGCTTGCCGACGAGTTGACGGCACTGGGTGCCGACGAGGTGGCGCAGGGCGTGCGCATGGTATCATTCCGCGGCGACAAGCGGCTGATGTATAAGGCCAACTTCGCTTGCCGCACGGCGTTGTCGATCCTCAAACCGTTCTATAAATTCCGCAGTGACGATGTTGACGACCTCTATCGGCGCCTGCTGGACTACGACTGGAGCCGGATAATGTCCGTCAACCAGACGTTTGCCATCAGCGTCACCGCCTCGGGCAACGAGTTCCGCAACACGCAGTTTGTGACCTATCGCGTGAAGGACGCCATCGTGGACTACTTCACCTCTCACGGCGACAAGCGTCCGTCAATCCGCGTCACCAACCCCGACGTGCGCTTTGACGTTCACATCGCCGGCACCGAGGTCACGCTGTCGCTCAACAGCAGCGGCGACCCGCTCTACAAGCGTGGGTGGCGCGTGGGCCAAACCGATGCTCCCATCAACGAGGTGCTGGCGGCCGGCATCGTGTTGCTCAGCGGCTGGCGAGGCGAGAGCGACCTGGTGGACCCGATGTGCGGCAGCGGCACGTTCCTGGTGGAAGCGGCGATGATTGCCACCAACACCGCGCCGGGCGTCTTCCGCAACGACTATGCCTTCCAGCGCTGGCCGGACTATGACGCCGACCTCTACGACGAGATTTACAACGACGACAGCGAGGAGCGCGAGTTCACCCACAAGATTTACGGCAGCGACCTCTCGGGCAAGGCAATCGCCATCGCTCGCGCCAACGCCAAGAGCGCCGGCATGGCTCGCCACATCGAACTCGAACTGCGCGACCTTACCACCATCGAGAGCGCGCCGCAGGGCTGCACGGTGATCAGCAACCCGCCCTACGGCAAGCGCCTGGGCGGCGACGAGAACCTGCAGGCACTCTATGCCGCCATCGGCGAGCGCCTCAAGCACGTGTTCAAGGGCTGCAACGCGTGGCTGATTTGCATCGACGACAAGGAACTCGTGCGCCACATCGGCCTCAAGCCATCGCAACGCTATCCGCTGTTGAACGGCGCCATCGAGTGTAACCTGTTGCACTACGTGATGTTTGAGGGTAAATATGACGAGATGCGCGGCCGCGGCGAGACCATTCGCGGCGGCGAGTTCCGCGCCAGCGACGAGCATCGCGGCGAGCACCGCCGCTTCCGCGAGATGCGCGCCGACCGTCCGCGACGTGACGGCGACGACCGCCCGCGGCGCGAGTTTAACGACCGTCCGCGACGCGAGTTTAACGACCGCCCGCGACGCGAGTTTAACGACCGCCCGCGACGCGACAGCGACAGCGAGGACCGCCACAGCGAGGAGTATGCCCGCCGGGTGCTGCGTGGACGCGAGCCGCAGTTGGGCGAGGACAAAACGGTGCCCGTGATGCGCGAGCGACGCCGCAAACCCGACGGCAACAACGACAATAAGTAAATTAACGACAATCGTTTAATTTAAAGGCAATATTTTTGATTTAGAGATATTTAAGGACAAATCAGAACTATTAAAACAAAATATAAAATTGTCTTTATAGCATTATTATCTTCAAAGAAATTGGCGTTAAAAATCGCGAAGTGAGATTTCTGGAGAAAATAGGCGCCCACATCGGCGCAACAACGGTAGCGGTGGCAGTCATGGCGATTGCCGCCGCGATGTTGTGGATTTACCCACCGGCGTTAGATGAGGTGCACCACGGCCTGTTCTACACCACGCGGGTGAGTTACATCTGTTCGCCACCGTTGGCTCGGGCACTTGCCATCGCGCTGGGCGTGGCCGCCGCACTGATGTTGCTGCTGCTCAACAAGGTATACACCTTTATCCGCGCCGTGACCAACCTGCAGGCCACTCTGTTGGCGGCGTTGCTGGCAGCATGGCCGGCGGCGGTGGTGTGCGGCACGGCGATGGTGCTACCGCTGCTGTTCACGCTGCTTGTGATCCTCGTTTTTGAGTCCTATGAGCAGCCAGCCTCACAACGCCGCTGCCTCACGGCAGCCGCCGTCATCTCGACCGGATGCCTGTTTGACTACGCATTTGCCGTGCTGCTGCCGCCCATAGTGATCGGCATGATTAACGCCAAGGCGATGAACGTCAAGACGGCTATCGCCACCGCGCTCGGCCTTATCGCCCCGCCGTGGATTGTGCTGGCCACCGGCTTGGCCCATCTGTCGCAATTCAACGTGCCGCACGTGGAGCCGGTCACCCTCAGCGTGTTAGACATCGGCTACTCGCGGATAATGGTGGCCAATACGGTGGCCAGGATGTCGCTGATCGCGTTGTGCATAGTCACACTCTCGCTGATGATTGCCAACGTGGCGGCCACCGAGAGCAACCGGCTGGTGCTGCGCGTCCACAACTCGGTGTTCCACCTGACGGGCGTCACCGTGGTTGTGGCCATGCTCGTCGACGTGGACAGCGTGCCCACGCTGCTGCCGCTGCTGTGCCTGACGGCGGCCCACGAGGTGACGCAGTTCACGGCCCACAGCCGCTCGCCGCTGCGCTACCTGCTGCCGCTGTTGCTGCTGCTCGCCGTGCCGGTGCTCTTCATCGTCTGCTTAGTCGTCACAATTGACGTCTGAATCCGCGACCTTTGATATCCACACGTAAATCTCCGAAAATTATCGAAAAACAATCTCTCGTAAATTTGCGTAAATTTTCGTAAATATTTTATTCACTGCATCTTATCGCCAACCTACCCCCCACTGGCGTTGGGGGTTACATAAATAACGCCCTCCGGACTGAAATTTGACCACACTTTAGAAGGTGGTTTAGAGGAACGGCAATATATAACAAGGTGATTTATGGCAACAGGCCTACCATAGAAACTTAAAATTTTAATTTACGTAGATTTACGGAAATTTACGAGATAAAATATTTTTCGAGAATTTTCGAGAGAGAAACATCGAGTTACGGGATTAAGGGAGAGAAAAGATTGATTTCGGAATGAAAAAGGTTATTGTTGAGAGCCATGTGCCCTTTGTTGCCGACGCGCTGCGCGGCCACGCCGTGGTGGAGAGTGTGCCGCCGGAAGCGATCACGCCGGCTGTGGTGCGCGATGCCGACGCGGTAGTGGTGCGAACGCGCACGCGGTGTGACGCGGCGCTGCTCGAGGGCAGCCGTGTGTCGATAGTGGCCACAGCCACCATCGGCACCGACCATATCGACCGCGAGTGGTGCGCCGCCCACGGCATCGCCGTGGCCTCGGCACCCGGCTGCAACGCGCCCGCCGTGGCGCAATGGGTGATGGGCGCGATGCGCCAAGTACGAAGTACAAAGTACGAAGTACAAAGTACGAATAACGAACAACGAAAGACTGTCGGGGTCGTCGGAGTGGGCCATGTGGGGTCGATTGTGGCCAGATGGGCCGCCGACCTGGGTATGGACGTACTGCTGTGTGACCCGCCGCGCGCTCGACGCGAGGGCGACGACGGCTTCGTGACGTTTGACGAGGTGCTCGAGCGCGCCGACGTGATTACGCTGCACGTACCGCTGTCACACACCGGCGCCGACGCTACCCGTCATCTGATTAACCGCGAGACACTGGCGCGCGCGCGCCGTTGCCGACTGCTGCTCAACGCGGCACGTGGCGCGGTGTGCGACACGGCGGCTCTGCTCGAGGCGCCGTCCTCGCTGGCCTTGGCCATCGACTGCTGGGAGGACGAGCCGCGCCTGTCGCTGCCGCTGCTGGAGCGCGCTATGGTCGCCACGCCGCACATCGCCGGCTACAGCCTCGAGGGTAAGCAACGCGGCGCGGCGATGGTGCTCGAGGCGCTCGAGACCCATTTTGGCCTCAACCTTGACATCGCTTGGCCTGACGTGCCCGCCACCGGCATCGAGCACCTCACGTGGGACGCCCTTGGCTACGACCCGCTGGCCGACACCGCCGCCCTCAAGTCACAACCCGCCGCCTTCGAGACCCTCCGCAACACTTACACCCTCCGCCACGAGCCCCACCTTTTTTATTAACACGAATATCCATTAATACAATGAATTGTGTCCCTACATTCACCGCACAGCGGACTTATTCGGTCGCGACGGGGTGTGGGAAAACTATCAAAAATCTATTAGCGACAAGGGGACGGTTCTTCTGTTTCACAGCAGCAAGCTGTGAAACAGAAGAACCGTCCCCGCTCGTTGTCGACGCGGTTTCTGTCGCCCCTAACGGGGCTAACCGTTGTCGATGGGCGGCCAGGCCAAGGCCAGGCCCTACATCATCCAAATCAAGAGTATAATGATTGTCTACAATTAATGGATATTAATGGATATTCGTGTTTTAAAAAACGGGTCAGATGACGCGCAGCAGGCAGTACTCTTTCTTACCTTTTTGGGCGAGGATGTACTTGTCGCCGAGCAGGTGCGACGTGTTGATGACGGTGTTCTGGTCGGTGAGTTTCTCCTTGTTGACGCTCACGCCGCCGTTCATCGTCATCTTGCGCATCTCGCCCTTGCTCGGGAAGATCGGGGCATGCTCGGTGAGCAGCACGATGGCGGGCACGCCGGCCTCAATCAGTGAGCGCGGCACCTCAAACTGCTTCACGCCGTCAAAGACTTGCAGCAGGGTGCGCTCGTCGATGTGATGGAGCGCCTCGGTGGCGTTTTTGGAGAACAGAATCTTTGACGCCTCAATGGCCATCTCACAGTCTTTCTCGCTGTGGACCATAGTGGTGATTTCGCGTGCCAAGCGGCGCTGCAACGGTCGCGCGCCGGGGTCGGCTGCCTGCTCGGCCTCGAGGGCGGCGATCTCCTCCCGGTTGAGGTCGGTGAAAATCTTGATGTAGCGGGCGGCGTCCTCGTCGCTCACGTTGAGCCAGAACTGGTAGAACTTATAGGGGCTGGTGCGCTCGGGGTCGAGCCATACGTTGCCACCCTCGGTCTTGCCGAACTTGGTGCCGTCGGCCTTGGTGATGAGCGGGCAGGTGATAGCGAAGGCCTCGCCGCCGGCGATGCGCCGGATGAGTTCTGTGCCTGTGGTGATGTTGCCCCACTGGTCGCTGCCGCCCATCTGCAGTCGGCAGCCCTCGTGCTCGTAGAGGTACAGGAAGTCGTAGCCCTGCAGCAGTTGGTAACTGAACTCGGTGAACGACATGCCGTGGTCGGCGTTTGCCGCGAGGCGCTTTTTCACGCTGTCCTTGGCCATCATATAGTTCACGGTGATGTGCTTGCCGATGTCGCGGATAAAGCCCAGGAAGGAGAACTCCTTCATCCAGTCGTAGTTGTTGACGAGCACGGCGTGGTTGGGCGCGTCGCTGTCAAAGTCGAGGAAGCGCGCGAGTTGCTTGCGGATGCACTCCTGGTTGTGGCGCAGCGTAGGTTCGTCGATGAGCACGCGCTCCTGGCTCTTCATCGACGGGTCGCCAATCATTCCCGTCGCTCCGCCCACGAGCGCGATGGGGCGATGGCCCGCGCGCTGCAGGTGCTTGAGCATCATGATGCTCACCAGGTGGCCGATGTGGAGGCTATCGGCCGTGGGGTCGATACCAACGTAGGCCGAGGTCATCTCCTTGTTGAGTTGTTCTTCGGTGCCGGGCATGATGTTGTTAATCATCCCGCGCCATTTCAGTTCTTCTACAAAGTTCATATATAGTCGTTAGTCGTTAGTCGTTAGAGGAGCGGCCACGGTGTGGCCGCACACCGAACGTTTTTTTCGTTAACATGGGGCGGTGCACAGCAGGCGGGCGGTGCCGCTCAGTTGCATCACTCGGGCGGCGGCGGGCACGAGCCATGTCTGTCCGCGACCCATCTCCACCTCCACCCCGCCGTCGAGCATGAGCGTGGCCGGAGCGTCGAGTGTCATCAGCACGCGGCAGGCGTCGTCGGCCATATCCAGACGCAGGGAACCCTCCACATTGAGCAACGTCACGGCAAAGGCGGAATTGTTCACCAGCGGGCTCACTCCGGGCGAGACCTCGCGCGGCGACAGTCGTCCGCCGCGCTCGGGGCGGAAAGCCTCGAGGGCCAACTCGGTGTGCAACTCGCGGCGGCGCCCGTCGGCGTCCACGCGGTCGTAGTCCCACACGCGATAGGTGATGTCGCTGGCCTGCTGCACCTCGGCGATGAGGTTGCCGGCGCCAATCATGTGGAGGCTGCCGGCAGGCAGGTCAAACACATCGCCGGGACGTGTGTCGAATATCGCCAGAGCCTCTGCCACACGCCGCTGCCGCAGCAGCGATGCCACACTCGCCACATCGTGACCGGCGGTCACGCCGGCGGCGATGTGGGAGCCGGGCTCGGCGTCGACCACATACCACATCTCGCTCTTGCCCATGCAGCCGTGCAGGCGCCGCGCCATCTCGTCGCCGGGGTGCACCTGCACGCTCAAGTCGCGCCGCGCGTCAATAAACTTGAACAGAAGCGGAAACCGGGTGCCGTAGCGTTCCAGCACACGACGCCCCACCAGCCACTCGCCGTGGCGCGCGATCAACTCGCTCAGCGGCATACCGGCCTCCGGCCCGGTGGCCACCACACTCTCGTGACCCTCCAGGCCGCTAAGTTCCCAACTCTCGCCCACGTGGGTGTGCACACCAAGGTCGACGCCCTTGAAGGCGCCGATACGTGTCCCACCCCAGATGACGTGTTTGTACTGGGGGACAAAGCAATATGGCAACAATGGGTTGCTCATCACAATTGAGAGTGCAAAGGTACGAAAAAAGTACGAAGTACGAGGTACGAAGTACGAAGTTTTTGTATCCGGTGGGTTTCCGGGGCGGGCCGGGGCAGGTGGCATGGTTGTTGCTGGAAATGGGTTTTAAGAGAATGACTAATGGACTTGCAGCAATTTGTCATACCGATATACCGCAGCATCTGCAGCCGCCCGTCATGGGCCGGCACCGGCTTCCTCATTGACGGTCATCTGATTACGGCCGGACACGTTGTGACAGACTATCAGCCTTACTATGCCTTGATTGACCGACAATTTGTCACACTCGAGCCCGGGCTGTGGTCGCCCACGTTGTTGCCGTCTGCCGACAAACTGGAGTATGACGTGACCATCTACCCGATGCCGGGCGTGAAGAGCGCGCTCACTCTGGCCACCGAGGACATCGGCGGCCACGCCGAGGTGGACGTGCTGTGCTGGCAATGGCGCGAGGGCGGCGTGCGACGCGTGGCCACGCGCGGCGTCACGCTGGGCGACGCCCCGGAGGACGGCTACCTGCTGATGGCCACTGTGGACCACATCACCAACGGGTGCAGCGGCTGCCCGGTGCTCGACGGCACCAGCGTGGTGGGCATCGTGACGATGGTGAAGGTGCCCGACCCCGGCAGGCCGGCGCCGCCAGGGCTGCGCGCGGTGATGGACGCCAACACGTGCTGGGTGTTCAAGGCGGGCCACATCCGCCGCTTCATGCCCGCCGGCTGACGCGAGAAAGTGCTAAATCGAAGATTTTTTAATCGATTTAGCACTTTTTCGCTTCCAAAAAGTGCTAAACCGAAGATTTTTTTATCGATTTAGCACTTTCTCGCCGTTTTTTTTGTAACTTTGCACCCGGAAATTTCTTGTTACTATGGCCTCAAACAATAAAATAATCGGTCGCCAACGCGAGATTGAGTTGCTCAACCGCTATGCCCAATCCGGGAAACCGGAATTTATCGCGATTTACGGCAGGCGGCGCGTGGGGAAAACCTTTCTCATCCAGAACGTTTTCCGGCAGCGGATGACTTATGCCACAACAGGCGTGATTGGTGGCGATGCCACGGCACAAATGCATGCCTTTATCGACGCGATGGATATTTTTGGCAGCCCCGTCGAGAAAATGCCGCATGATTGGTATGAGGCGTTTGCCGTTTTGCGACGCTTTTTGACCAAACGCATCGTCAAAGGTGAGCGCTGCATCGTTTTTATCGACGAGTTGCCGTGCTTCGACACTATGAGGTCAGACTTTGCCAACGCGCTGGGTTACTTCTGGAACAGTTGGGCGGTGCAGCAGCCGGAGATGATGCTCATCGTGTGCGGTTCGTCAACCTCGTGGATGATGAAAAACATCATCGACAGTCACGGTGGACTGCATGACCGCATCACCCACGAGATGCACCTGAGAGAGTTCACGCTGCACGACACCGAACTATTCCTCAAATCCAACGGATTTCTTTGGGACCGCCTCACCATCCTGCAGGCATACATGATTTGCGGCGGAGTGCCTTATTATCTTGACATGATGGCAAAGGAGGAAAGCCTGGCGCAAAACATCGACCGCCTGTTCTTTGACGACGGAGCGGAAATGAAACGGGAATTCAACCGGCTGTATTCCACACTGTTTTCATCGCCTGAGCCCTACGTTGCCATCGTGGAGGCTTTGGCAAAAAAGCAACAAGGCCTCACACGCGCCGAAGTGGCCACCGCCCTCAACATCGAGCCTAACGGCCGCTTGACGGCGATGCTGCGAAACCTTCTTGACTGTGACATCGTGAGATTTTACCGCACCAAAGAGAAAAAGATTTCCACTCGCGGCGGCATTTACCAGTTGACAGACATGTTCAGCAACTTTTTCATGAAGTTTGTCAAGGAGGCGACCACCGACCGCAACTATTGGCAAAACAGCCTCAACACGCCGGTGCAGAACACTTGGCTTGGGTTGGCGTTTGAGCGTGTGTGTGTCAAGCATGTCGAGCAACTCAAGCGTGCCCTGCACATCGACACGATACGCACCGAGTACTACGCGTGGCGCGGGCACGATGAGAGCAGCGGTGAGCGGGCGCAAATCGATTTGGTCATCGAGCGCGCCGACCGCATCGCCAACATCTGCGAGATGAAATATAGCCAACGGGAGTACGCCCTGTCCAAACCGGAGCATGAGCGCTTGCAACGGCGCATCGATTTGTTTGTTCGCTCGACGGCCTATAAAGGCGGCGTCATGCCGGTCATCGTGACCACCAATGCGCTCGCCGTGAACGCATATAGCGAGTACATCGCCGCCGTGGTAACTCTCAACGACCTTTTCGCGCCGTAAACAGGACGGCGAGTCAGACAACAACAAAGCGCACACCGCCGGTAAGGGCGATGCGCCTCACGCCAACAATCGCCCCATCGGGCGGCTGACGTAGCCCATAGCAGAGTCGAACTGCTCTTTCAAGAATGAAAATCTTGCGTCCTAACCGATAGACGAATGGGCCGGAAAGTTCAGCGTTATCGGTTGCCTCAAGCCTTGGCCGGAGCCAACTTGTTGAGGTGGAGAGCCAACTTTGACTTGAGGTTGGCGGCTTTGTTCTTCGAGATCACGTTCTTGCGGGCGAGTTTGTCGAGCATCGAGGTGACGCGCGGCAGGGCCTCGGCAACTGCGGCGGCGTCGTTCATCTTGCGGATGTCACGCACGGCGTTGCGCATCGTCTTGGCATAGTAACGATTGCGGAGACGACGGGCCTCCGACTGGCGGATTCTCTTCTTAGCAGACTTGTGATTTGCCATTTGAATGTTTTAACTGATTGATTTTATTTCTGTTTCGATTGATTTATTGTAGCCCATAGCAGAGTCGAACTGCTCTTTCAAGAATGAAAATCTTGCGTCCTAACCGATAGACGAATGGGCCGGGAAAATTGCCACGGGGGCAAAAACGACTGCAAAATTACTAAACATTTTTGAAACAGCCAAATTTTTTGGCTTTCAGTCAGATTTTTTTCTTTCAGGCAACCGTTTGCCACCGGTATTTTTTAAGCATGAATATCCATGAATTTTAGACAGGAGACTTTATTTAAACCTTAATTCCGCAACTTGATATTTCTCTCTCGAAAATTATCGAAAATAGATCTCTCGTAAATTTGCGTAAATTTTCGTAAATATTTTATTCACAGAAAATTATTACTAAAATTAATTTACGTGGATTTACGAAAATTTAC
>JAFTDD010000088.1 GCA_017454355.1 Muribaculaceae bacterium | reverse complement strand
GCCCTGTAAGGGCGACAGAAACGTGCGGAGACTGTCGCCCCTACGGGGCTGCGGTTACTTGTAGGGGCAGAACCTTTAGCTCGCGACCGAACGGGAGCAATTTATTCTGCCCACCCATCGGCAATCGGGCAGAATAAATTCTGCCCCTACACCCTAACAACTTGACTGCTTGCGAGAAATTTAAAATTGGGATTTTGAAAGATTTCCCACGCGTCAGCGTGGCCTATATGTAAGCCCCGACAATGACAAAGGCGCCTAAATTGCTATAATATAATCGATTATCTGAACGTTTATTTAATTTACCGGACAGTAATACTTTTATTACTCCTCTGGCTCTTCGGTCTCACCTACTGACTCGCCAACGTCACTTGAGGGTCATGTTGTTTGACTTCATTCGCTCCATGTAGGACTGCATTATCGCCTTAATGCGCGACTCCATTTGCGGCTGCCGCTCACACTTGCCCATAATATTGTGGCGGAGCAAGGGGTCGTCCTTATAGTTATATAGGCCAGTGACCCTCGTGCCGTCAAAGAGCATCGTGTAGTCGCCTTGTATATATTGAGGAATGTGGTCCCAGTTAAAAGCCCAACTATCCTCAACCGGAGTACTCAGCAAGTCCTTACCGAAAGCGATAAAAGGACGGTCATAACCCAAATAGGACAATAACGTTGGCATGATGTCTATCTGCTGGGCAATCCCCTCGCGGCATCCCCTCTCCATCTCGCCTGAAGGGTCAAAAAACAATATCGGCACCCGGAACAAACCAACCTCGGTCTTATATTCATCGTGAGTGATTCGGCTACTGGCATGGTCGGCCGTGAGCACAAAAATAGTATTGTTATACCATGGTTGGTGAGATGCTGTATCAAAGAAACGGCGAAGGGAATGGTCAGTGTAGCGGATACACTTGTGAATCGGGAAAGCGCCCTCTTCAGGGAATGTGTCACGGTACTGCTCCGGCACGTTAAACGGATGATGGGACGACGCGGTGAACACAGCGGTCACAAATGGCTCACGCATGTCACTCATGCGATGAGCGAAAAACTGAAGAAAAGGCTCGTCCCAGATGGCCCAAGTGCCGTCAAAGTCGTCAGCCCCCCCAAAACGGGCATCCGCCTCATATTCCGTTTTGCCAACATACTCATCAAAGCCGGCCAATCGTGCGAACGCTTCGAAGCCCATTGAGCCATTGGGCGCTCCATGGAAAAAGGCGGACTGATAGCCCAAACGCTTGAGTTCGGTCGCGATTGCGTTAATTTTGTTGAGAGAATAGGGTTGTAGCACAAAGGGGGTATCCATTCGTGGTATTGAGGCAAGCACGGCCGGCATCGCATCAATGCTCATACCTCCATTGGCAAATGATTCCCGCCACGTTAGGCTCACTGAGAGTAGCGAGTCGGCAAATGGCGTATAGCCACGGTAAGCACCGTTTTCTAAATCGCGGTTAAGAGCGCCCACAAACTCCGCCGCAAAACTTTCGACAATCAGAATCACCACATTCTTGCGAAGCGGTTGGGCATAGGCACAAGGATGATGCACTGGAGTATAGGTGGCATCCAACGTTGCAGAGTCAGCGAAATATGTGGGAAGAGTCATCGGACGTTCTCCGATGGTTCGTAGTACGGCAAACGGCGTATTTAGCACCACAGCGGTCATTATGGGAGAGGACACATACTTGTGAGCATCATTAATAGCAATCGGACGCGAAGAGAAATCGGTGTACTTGCCACGCATTGCACAAAGAGACAAGGCGGTCATGACAACAATAACCAATAGACGACTTATATAAAAGGCGACATTGGCTCGCTCACTATTTTGAATTGGCCGGTAAAACTTCCACAAGATAAATATTAACAGGGTGGCTAACAAAACCAGATACCAATGCCGCATTGCCTCGATACAGAAAATTGTGAGTAAGTTATTCTCGTTGGCAAACTCATCAAACACGATCGATGTGGTGCGCTGCTTGGTAAACGGAAAATAAACCGAATCACAAAGGTTGGCAATAACGCTTAATGAATTTGGAATGACATAGGAAAACTTTACAAGCCCGTTCCACCAACGCAACTTAGGTTGCACAGACGGCAACGTCAGCAACATCAGTATCACGTATAGGCTATTAGTGTAGGCAATCGCCGCACCGTCAAACAAAAGACTACCGGCTATTACTCTGCCCAAATCAACTTTAGTTAAATGAACAGCCAGTATGTTCCAATTCTCAATAACGAACACTATCCTACACACAGCATAGCAGACTAAAGCAAGCAGAATATTGCCTACAAGAGCCGCCAAGACCAATATTATATCACTATTCTTAATTCTCATCTTAATCTCACACCCGTTAAAAAGCCACACAGACGGCCAATCCCACATCTCGGAGATTTGGATTATAGAACGGCGACACCACAACTGCCGGCTTTGATTTCTTCCACCCGAACAAACGTCTCTCGAATGGCAATAACCAATAACCGATACGCGCCGAAAGAATGCCAAAACCGGCACCGGCAATTACATCATTGAGCCAATGCCGGTCGTTGTATATCCGCAATAGGCCTATACATGTTGAAAACACATAGGCAATCGTTCCAAAAACATTTCCATATTCAACCCGAATCAACTCGGCTCCCATGAATGCGGTCGCGGTATGTCCCGATGGAAAAGAATTCAAATTACTCGAATCCGGACGGCGCTCATTCACCATCCACTTCACACCATTCACCATGATACCCATCGCGGCGTATGCGGTCGCTGTAACCGCGACCCGCTCTTTGAAACTATGACGGGACTTAACACCAACACACCCCATCAGCACATTGGACACCACAGGCAGATATTGCGCGTAATCGTCAATACGAAAACGATTATCGCCTCGCCATGCTCCTATCTTACCACGCAACTGTGTCTTGCGCTTCACAAACCAATTATTGGAAACGCCAAACGCGCCAACCGCAATCATAACCGAAGGTACTGCCAACTGACGATAATTGAATTTTGTACGGGTCTCAATTATCGACACGGAATCAACACATTCCCTATTAATGCTATCTTGCGCGATTGAATAATCGCACACTATCAACATCAATAATAGGGAAACTGTTCTAGTCATCTTATCATATTTTCTACACCTTGTCATAAACCTGACAGATTGCTGTATAACTGCTGAAGGATTGTTTTACCCAGACGCTCGCGACGACGGTCATCTCCCTCGATGGCCTTATCAGCGACGTTGTCCCAAACCGTACAACCGGTGTTATCACGGTAGTTGAAGCCATTATTGAACGTGTTGAACGCAAACGGATACCGATAATTTTTGGCCAAAACATCGCGGCTGAAGAGATACTCGTCATGCGGCAATCCCAACTGCCCTAACACGATGGCCGGAATATCTGTCTGGTTGACTAACTTATCGACACGACATGGCTCTACATTAACAGCACCGCCGGTCAACAATAACGGAATGAACGGGAAGTCGGCGGTATCAGTTCGATTGTGGTTGAAACCGTGGTCGGCCGTGACTACTATAAGAAGATTATCCCAAGCGGGCGTCAAGCGCAGTCGGTTAACGAAATCACCCATACAACTGTCGGTATAGGCAAACGCGTTGAGTTTCGGATCGGACAACCGATGATATGGCACATCAAATGGCGAGTGTGAACTGATTGTGAGCAACGTCATATAACGGGGATGCACACTGTCATACGCCTCCTTGTTCAAGTCGCGAAACAAGTAGTCAAACATCACATGATCCGGCACGCCCCACTCTGTGGTGCGGCACTCTTTAGGGAAGTCATTGATACTGACTATTCTATCGTGGCCACTGGCCAGCATCCAATCACTCATATTGAAAAACGACGCGTCACCTCCGTACAGGGCTGCGGTCCGATACCCCGCTCTTTTTAGAGACTTTGGCAACCCCGGCAATTTTTTAATCTTGTGGGTGTAGCGCATGATGCTCGTGGTTGGCTGACCCGGATAGCCGCTGATTGCCGACACAATGCCACGGTCGGTGCGAAAACTGCTGCAATAGCAGTGTGTGAAGCAGAACGACTCATCACACAATCGGCTCATATTAGGCGCCACTCCTTCCATGCCCCCCAAACTCTCGATAAACAATGAGCCGAAACCCTCAAGTACTATAACAACAACATCAGGATGACGATTATCAATCACGACATGCACACTGTCGCTAGTCAAAGGGAATAACTCGGCACAAACTTCGGTCACTTCCTTTGAGTCAAAGAAACGGAACTGCGAGGAGAAATCATTTCGTTTTGACATTGAATAAATAACATTCTCCAATGGATTCACGGCAGTGTGGTTAAAAAATTGCACACTGCTATAATAGGCTCTTGCCGGAGTATTCGGCCACACGCGCACTCCCCTAATACCAACAAACACAAGCGCAGCCATCACTATCATCACACAAGACTTCTTCCACCTCTTCCCTGATGGCCAACAATAATTTTTACTTAACAATCGTTGCGGTACAGATAAAGCCATGAACAATAAGCAAGACAGACCAGCCAGCAATAGAGTTCGCAATACAATATATGGTACTGTCACACTTGCAAAAGCATTTTTAGGATCATCAAGATAGAGAAACACAGTATTGTCCAACTTAAATTCCCAAAACTCATACAAATAAGCATCGGCACACGAAATCAGAACCACAACAAATGATATCAATATAGTGTAACCACGCAACCACCGCAGCATATTGAAACCTTGACACATCACTCCTATCCAACACAATAACAACGGCACCGCTGTCATATAACAAGCCGCCGACACGTCCAATGCAAAACCATTCTTATAAATACTAATCACGTCCGCAAACTCCATTCCAGAGCCATATATTCCGTTATATATTAAGAATAACGGTTTCTGCACTGATAGAAAAAACAGAAGTGAAATACCACAGAATAGCAGCAAAAACAAAACCACACGTTTCATAAATCTCTCTTCAAATAAATATGACACATCAAAATTACTAATCACTAATTACTAAAATCTCCTCTATCCTCGAAACGATATATTCGGGCGAGATCGCGGCCAGGCAGCGGAAGTCACCGTAGCGGCAGCCATCACCGCCGGCCGTTGTGCACGGCTGGCAACCCAGGCCCACCTCTATCGTATCCTCGCGACGCTGACCGTGACCCAGGAAGCCACAGTCCGGCGTAGTGCCGCCCCACACGCTCAACACCCGTGTGCCAACCAGCGAGGCAAGATGCATATTCGCCGAGTCCATGCTCACCATCAAATCCAATGTCGCCATCAGCGACAATTCGCTCTCCAACACGCCGGCACCGGCCACAGAAGTCACATTGTCCTTGCCCGATGCCCACACGGCCAGTTCATCCGCTTCGGTACCGCGACCGCCAAAAAGGAAAATCTTCACATCGCTCCGTACGGATAACTCATCGACAACCCTGCGCATCATTGCCAGCGGATAGGTCTTACTCTTATATCGCGCAAAAGGAGCGATTCCCACACGACGACAGCCACCACCGTCAGCCACATGAGGCAGCACACCGTCAAATGTATCAGCCGCCCCAAGACCAAGCCGCTTGAACACATCGAAATAGCGTTCCACAAACGGACGTTTAGACTCATGACGGCGATAACGCTCCAACCGCTGCTTGTCAACCATCGCCACGCGCCTCCCTCTTGCCATGAAATACCCATCGATAATCCATGACCGCAACACATTGTGCAAATCAGCCACATCTGTCACGCCCTCCTCGGCCAAACGCCTCAACAAACGGTATAACCCCGTCATACTGCCAATCTCATCATCATTGGCAGTGATCACTGTCACATTCGACGGTGAGTTCACAAACAAGCGCGCCGGCAGCCGTCGCGTCAGCACTTTAAACGACGTTTCACTGTAGCACCGCGCTACCGAATAAATCGCCGGCACCGTCATCGCGACATCGCCCAACGCCGAGAGCCTGACAATCAGCACTACCCTATCACTGCCACCACTCATCTCGTCACTTTGCTATATACTCCGAGCAATCCGTCAGCCATCGCATTGTCGTTAAAGCGTGCCGCGTTCACACTGCCACGGGCAATCATGCCATCACGCCTGCCCGTGTCGCCCCATATCGCGGCAATCGCCTCAGCCACATCACGCACCGCGTCAGGCGAGACATAAATCGCGGCGTCACCGCCAGCCTCCTCCAGGCACGACCCGGTGGCGGCAATCACGGGAGCGCCCGCCGCCTGTGCCTCGGCCACCGGCAGCCCAAATCCCTCGTAACGCGACAGATAAACGCTCGCCACCGCACCATTATATAACAACGGCAAGTCCTGTTGCGCCACGTTGTGGAGTACCTTCACGCGGTCGCCAAGTCCCATCGATTGCGCCGTGGCCATCACCTCACGCAGATATGACGTGGGCCGTCCGGCTATAACAAGGCTCAAATCCTCAGGCACAGCCTGCATCGCTTTCACTATATTAATTTGATTCTTACGGCGCTCAATTGTCCCTACCGCAACAACATAGTCTGCGCCGATACCCAGACGCGCTCTCAAAGCAAGTTTGTCGTCCGGCGATGGTCTCACCGCGGCAAAGCACGGGTCAATGCTCTGATAAACGACACTCACCCTCGACGGCTCCACACCCAGCAGGTCAATGATGTCGCGGCGCGTACACTCACTGATTGCGATAATATGGTTTGCCACACGGCAGGCGTATGCGACTTTCCAACGCAGCAAAGCGCGAGCCATCGTGCCAAACCACTGCGGGTGGCGCATGAAAATCAAGTCGTGAACCGTCACCACGCTACGACACCCGGCATCGTTCACGCGCCACGGCAACTCGTTACTCAAGCCGTGGTAGATGTCAACACCATCAGCCTTCACGGCATGCCATTGCCGCATCGCGCGCCATAACTGATACCGCCATCCGCTACTGTGGCCTGCACGCAACGACACTCGACTGTCAAGACGTCTGACAGCCTCAACATTCATGCGAAACGGCACATAGAGCAACAACTCATCTTCCGGGCCGAACTTTGTAGCCAGCGCGTTAACAACGCGACGACTATAATTGCCGATGCCCGTCAGATTACATACAGCCTTCTTGCCGTCAAAACCAATGCGCGCCATCAGTGCCCTTGGGTAGCCAAATATGCCTCAACACCGGCGATGTCCTTGCGAGTGTCTACCGAGAGTGACTTGCAATGACAGTTATAATAATAGATTGGAACACCGTTCTCGATAAAACGGAACGAATCATTCTCCTCAATCTTCTCAATCGGGCCACGGGCTGTGTTGTGATAAAACTCCAAAGCCTTGCGGTTGAATGCCCCCACCCCAACAAACTTGTGGTACACATAGTCCATATTCCCTTTCGGATAAGGAATCGGGCTGCGCGAGATAAACAGGCAGCGGTCATGAGCGTCGGTCACAATCTTCAGATTGGTGGCGTCAACCACCTCAACCGGATTGCTGAAGTCGGTCATCAGATTGGAGACATAAATCGCGTCACGGTCAACCACGTCGGGAATGCACTGCACGATAGCCTCACGCGTGAGCAAAGGCTCGTCACCGTTGACCATCACATACAAGTCCGCGTCAATCAGTGTTGACACCTCATAGAGGCGCTCTGTAGCCGTGTCGTGACTGGACGATGTCATAACGACCTGTGCGCCAAAAGAGCGGCACGCAGCGGCAATCTTTTCGCTGTCTGTTGCCACCACCACCCGGTCAAATTCTTGCACAGCCATGCAGTGTTGATACACCCACTGAATCATCGGCTTGCCGGCAATCAGCGCCAACGGTTTCTCAAAAAAACGGCTCGACTCGGCGCGAGCCGGAATTACACACAAGATATTCATATCTCTGTATTATTTGGTTTAACAGTATATTCTGAAAATCCTCAATCTTCTCAATCATGCTGGCGGTCACGGGTGAAACGCCACCGGTCATGTGACCACAACCAATATTGCGGCGCGCGGCGGATAGTCGTTTCCATCAACCCCAGGAACTGCAACGAGTAACTGTTCTCACGGCCGTCATCTTCCATCGGGACATAGGTCACGCGGTAGCGGCCACGGTCAACCTTCTCCACGTCAACATAGACAAACGTTGCTCCCACCTTGCGGCCAATGCGCTCGCCACCCGTCGAGATGGCCGTGTCTTGATGCAGGAACTCAGCCCAATGACGCAGGTTGTAACTATTGGGGCGCTGGTCATTGATGAACGCGCACGCGAACGGCTCACCGGCATGGTGGAACCCCAACGCTTGCCTTACCACAGCGTCTTGAGCGACAAGAGTGGTGTCGAAACGGTCGCGGATGTGTCTCACAACAAAGTCTATCCAATCGTAATGCATAGGCCTGTATACCTCCATCTTGTGGCTTTTGGGCAGCGGGACATGGTCGCCGATAAGTTGCAACCACTCCCAATTGCCATAATGGCCAAGATAGAGAATCACCGAATTGCCCCGCGATGCCAAGTCTGCCATCAACGGCGCGTTGGTGAACTCCACACGACGGCGTAACTCGTCCATGCTGATATACAACATCTTTATCGCCTCGAAAAACACGTCACACAAGTGAATATAGAACTGCAGCTCTATCTCCCGGAGTCTTTCCTTCCCCACTTCCGGCAAAGCCCGTTCAAGATTACGCCTCACTACCTTGCGACGGTATCTCACCACCACACGCAGCACCCATGCCATCACTGTGCTGATAGCATATAATACCCGCAAAGGCGGCAACGCCAACAATTGCAGCAGCCATAACGCACACTGCGCCTTCATCTTGTCCGCGGCATCCATCTGCTCAACGTATAATCTCAACAACGCGCGCGGTGGCTCCGCTCTGATGGCTGACGTAATCCAACGCCAGCCTCTTTACCAGCGCCAATTTATCGTCGTCATCTTTTACCGCGGCAAACCAACGCGCCAGGGCCGCGCTATTCTCCACAATCGTCCCCACTCCGATATCAATAAGATGGCGAGGCGCGGCCTGACGCTCCACACGAGGGCCGAAAGACACCGGCAGCCCATACGCCACCGGCTCTATCACGCTATGCAACAGCCGGGTGAAACCGCCGCCAACGTATGCCCAACGGCCATAACGATAAAGACGGGCCAAAGCGCCCACAAAGTCTATCACCAGTACCTGGATTGATGTGAAGTCGCTATCCGCGTCACATTCGCTATATAGCGCGCTGTTCCCCTTGAAGTGCATACGCAGTGTGTTGAGGCGCTCCTCACTGATCTCATGCGGCACCACAATAAAGCGCGTGCCGGGATTATCGTTAGCCAAATCGGCAATCATCTCTGTGTCACGACGGTCGCTCACACTGCCGGCAATAAACACGCCCGCGCCCCCGGCCGCCTTGACAAATTTCTCAACCACATCATTGCGGTAGTCCATCCGTGACACTTCAATCGCATTATCCAAAGCCGGATTACCGCACACCGTCACCGAGCGGGCGCCCGATTCAAGCAACACTGCGGCCGAGTTGTCGTCAAGTGCTGTGCATGCCGTGAAGCCTTTCACCACGTCACGCAATAGTCCGCCCCACGGTTTGCGCAGGGCCGTGCCGGGCTTGGCGACGTACGATATCAGAAACGACGGAATGCCACGTCGCGTCAACTCCGACATATAGTTCGGCCATAACTCCGATACCATGAACACGGCGCGGTCCGGCTTTACAAGGTCCAAAAAACGGGCCGCGTTTTCGGGCGTGTCAAGCGGCATGGGCACAACGATGTCACACGGCAATGTGGCGGCTCCCTTCAAAGCATTGACCCCGGTAGGAGAAAAGAATGTCAGCAAAATGCGGCAACCGTGATTCGCTTCTTTGAGAGCGCGCATCAAAGGACGTGCCACAGCATATTCGCCAAGCGACGACGCATGAAACCAATATGCAGGACCGCTCGTGGAGGCATCGCGCCAACCATTGTCGGCAAGCGCGGCGTTAAGTTTATCAAACACATCTCTCTGCATTTGACAGAACTGTGCCGTCTTGCTCTTGCATTCCCCATTAGTGAGAGTATCTATAGCCTTTGCGAATAACGTTGCGGCGCCGCTCGCCGCTCCCACACTGATATCATATAACGATTTCATATCTATATCATCTCATCATCGGTTGGGCATGACGCGTCACTCGGCGCACCCCCTCTCAGGCTGTCGCTGAGTTCCTTGAAGAAGTCGCGGTGTAGCACCTGACAGATGCGCAGCAGCAAGCCGCTGTCTATGCTGTACTTCTTGAAGATGCGGTACACCGTCTGGCGGTCGCAGCCCACCTTGGCGGCGAACCACGTTACCGTGCGCTCCTGGCGCTCTAACTCATCCTTGATTGCTTGGCCGATGTTTATCATCGATGGCTCGTGCTCTTTGCCTCCCCACGTCCCATGGGAAATTCAACACAAAACACGAAATGCGTGGGACGCTTGCCTGTCTGTTCTCCAAAAGGTATCGCCAAACACCCTACCAAAAACAAACAGTCCACCCCACGCAATGTGCGGCTATCTCCCCCAACCCCAGGCTGGCCTAGGGGTGGAGATAGGCACTCAGCGAAGGCACTCTTGGACTGCCCGACTCCCTTGGTATTGAAATTGGCGATTTCTTTGGAAGGAATCAAGCAAAGACGCTTTCGTTATATGTCTCGACGGCCCTGACATCATTGATGTTCAAGACCGCAGCCCGGCATTGGCCGAGCATCGTTTTATGCCGCAAAAGTACAAACAAAAAATGAACCGTGCAACAAATTCAAAAAAAATCACATCCCCTCACCGACCGCCGAAAAAAGACGTAACAACTTCATTACAATTGTGTAACAATTGCGCACGCGGCTTTGCCCTCCCGTTTACTGAAAACACAGTACCTTTGTGCCGTTGTTGCCATTACCGGCAGCCGATTTATGTTTACACATTATAATATAGTAACAATGAGAAATGGATTTTTGAAAACCACATTGGCGGCCATGGCATGCCTGCCGCTGACGGCAATAGCCGGCGTGGACTACTCGGTGCTCAGCGTGCCGGAGGAGGCCGGCATCGACTTCACACAAATCACAACAGAAAACGACTTCGTCGCTATGCCCGAAGTAAACCGCGGTATGGGCGGCAAGGTGAGTTGGTTCACCAACCGCGTTATCGATGTGTCAACCGACGGCAACAACCTTGCCTACCTCTCGATACGCAACAAGACCTCTAACATCTTCATCAAGAACATCTACAAGCAAGGCAGTTCGGTGCAACGCACCAACCGTCAGGCAGTCATCGATTTTTCCTACTCGCCCGACGGCAAATACATCTGCTTCTGCGAGAAGATAGGACGCAACAACCAGATCTATCAGACAAGCGCCACCAGCGGATATGTTTGCCGGCAAATCACCAGCAACAACAAGGATTTCACACCGGTCTACTCGCCTGATATGTCAAACATCTTCTTCGCCCGTCAAGAAGTCAACGGCGCCAGCGTGTGGAGTTATAACATCAAGAACAATTTCCTCTCGAGTTACACCCGCGGTTACAACCCCTACCCGATGGCCTCGGGCAACTCAATCCTATGCACGCGCACCGGCACTGACGGACGCGGCGAAATTTGGATGGTGGACTATGAGACGGGCATTGAGGAATGTATCCTCGCCGACCCCGTACGCAGTTACTCCACTCCGCAACTTTCGCCCGACGGACGATGGATTGTGTTCACCGGCAGCAATGTGCTCATCAACGGCAGCATGCAGTACGGCAACACCGACATCTTTGTCTGCCGCACCGACGGCACACAAGTCACTCAACTCACCTACCACGCAGCCGATGACCTCAGCCCCGTGTGGAGCCGCGACGGACGTTACATCTACTTCATCTCACAGCGCGGCAGCGCCACGGCGACGGCCAACGTCTGGCGCATGACGTTCACCGAGCCATTCTGACAAACAATTAATTCAATAATTATTAACCTTTAAACAACAAAGTAAAAGAAATGAAAAAGATTTTACTTCTCGCGGCGGCGGCCGTCATCGGCCTCACCGCCTCGGCCCAGTTCTCCAACAGCGGAGGCTCGGCCGACGCAGCCGACAACTCGGGCTGGAACACCGTCTACTTCCAGTACAACCCGATGACCCTTCACTATAAGGGTAACAACAGTTCTGACGACCAATCCTTCAACGGACTCGCGCTTGGCTACAGCCACGCTTTTGCACTGACCAAGTCCGTGCCCATCTACCTCGAGACCGGTCTGGCGATGCAGTACTCTTTCTGGAGCGAGAGCGACAGCGATGGCGGCGAAAAGGCTACCTCGAAGATTCAACTGGCATCGCTCAAGGTGCCCATCAACTTCATGTACAAGTGGCGTATCCCTAACAGCCGTGTTGACATTATCCCGTTCTTCGGACTTTCACTGCGCGGCAATCTGTGGGGACAAGCCAAAGATGAAGTCAGTTACAGAGGCGAAAAAGAGTCAAATAGCGTCAACCTCTTCAGTAGCAGCGATGATGAGATGGGAGACTATGCGTGGAAGCGTTTTCAAATCGGTTGGCAACTCGGTGTGAAGGCACGCTTCATCGATAAAATCCTTGTCGGAGTTTCCTATGGCACCGACTTCAACAAGATTTCCGGCGGCAAGGATTATCCCGGCAAGTTGCGCGGCGCCGAAATTTCGCTCGGCTACTGCTTCTAACAACACGCCCACGGCTTTTTGTCTAACTAATCCAAGTGGAGGTGCCGCTCTACGACACCTCCACTTGATTTTGAACTCGACACAAAAACTATTTTCAACAATGAAAAAACTATCATTCTTTTTGTTCGCTGTGCTTGCTCTGGCCTGCGTGGCTCTCTACTCCTGCGGTAGCGACGAGCCTAAAGGCGCCCTTGGCGGCACATGGGTGCTACGAAATCTTTCCGACAAGGATTCAGAAGGCACCCTGACCTTTAAATTCAATGGAAATAAGGTCTCTTTTATCGAAAAGTGGACAGAACGCGGTTACGATGATGACATCGAGACTTACGAAGGCACCTGCGTCATTGACACCGAGGCAAAAACGGTGGCAATGATTATTACCCCAACCTACTACGATAGCGATGACACCTACGAATGGTTATTTGACTACGAACTCAGCGGCGGCAAGTTGACTCTCACGCCCGCCAATAGCACCACCCGCGGCTATTGGGGCTCCTCTTCCAGAACATTCACCCGACAATAAACGTATAGACGCATTTTTTAACTCCTATGAACTTATTAAAAACATCTTTTGTTGCCGCTTCTCTGATTGGCATCGCTTGTCTTGTGGCTTGCGGCAACGACAAGAAGAATGACGAGCCGGCTTCAGGAGGTGGCGGCACTCTCAAGATTGAGGACCTGACCACCCCCACCACCAACGGATGGAGCGGCGAGACCTCTAACGGCATCTGCTACTTCAAGCCCACTTCATCGCGCAAAGACAGAACCTCCTACCTTGCCGTGGCCGCCAACAACGGCAACGTCGCAGACGCGATGGCCGTCTTCGCTTTCCAGAACGAGGCCGATGCCCGCGAATTCTACAACATGGTTCTCAATATGGGTAACGGAGACTACGAGTACTACGCTCCCGCAAAGATAATAGGCAAAGCCGGACGCACCGCCAACAAGGCCGGACGCAAGAAAGCGGCATCGGCCAGCGACTACGGCATCTATATCAACGGCAAGAATGTGTTCTTTGAATTCCTCCCGTTCCTCAAACACAATTACAAAGTCAGCGACCTCCGCGCCCTCGTCGATTTCGAGGTCTGGTGCAAAGAACATGAGGAATACAGTTCATCAGGCTTCTACGACTACTATCCATACGTAAATAGTTTGCCCACAACACCATTGTACGGCACTTGGGATAGCGATAACCTCACCTACTCCATCAGTCTCAAACCCGGACAAGCATGGTATATTGTTGAAGGAGTCAAGCAACTATCGCAACAATTCCTTGTGAAATCAAACAAAATCTATGCCATCAAGCAGACTGTCACTTCGATTAGTGGAGAAAAAATGGTCGAAGAAATCACAGACCTCGACGAATGGGTTACTGAGAGTCCGGCCTCTGAACTGATAAAGAGTTCACGATTCCTGCAAGGCATTACTGTTGAAGACTTTGAAAACGGCACGCCCTTCGGCATTAACATGCTCTTCTACGCCGATGAGTTCTGACGTACACCTTGTTGTTTAAGCCAAAGAAGGCGGATAGGGCGCTTCGCTACACAACGTCCTATCCGCCTCTTTTTCGCCGCCAGGAAGCACTCGGTGGAAGGGTTGTGTGGCGGTTCGTCACGGAAACGGCTTGACTCATACATTAAACCGTGCAAGTCAAACAATATCCATTTCACGACCATCCACGTCTTGTAATTATTATGTAATTTTGCACCGCTGTAGTCTTTTATCAATATCTATTATTTTATTAATCTCTTAATTTTCAAAGCCAATGAAAAAGCAATTCAAACTCATTGCACTCGCCTTGATGGCAGGTTTTGCTCTTGTCGGCTGCAACGACAAAGACAAGACACCGTCTGTCAGCGGCATTCCATCAGACGACAATGCCACCGCTAACCCGGTTGTTAGCAGTGAAGACCTCAACACTGTGCTTCCCAACGTCAGTTACAGTGTTTCTACAGAGAATGGCTGGAAAGTGGTTCGCCTCGACATGACAGGCGTTCAGGACCCGTTCACCAAAGACTGGATGAAACTCTATGGTCCCACCAACGCCAGCACCCAAAACGCGTGGATTGAACTCGACGGAGTCCCCAAAGGCTTCTCGTTGACCAACACCATCGATGAATTGGCTACCCTACCGGACCCCGCGGTTGATCTTGTTTTCTTGGTGGACAACTCTACCAGCATGAGCGAAGAGGCCGATGCCATCTGCCGCGACATCATCGAATGGGCGGAGCAACTGTCATCCACTCTCGACATCCGCTTTGCATGCGTTGGCTACGGTGGCTTTGTCAGCGGTGCAATCAACCTTACCACCGCGCCGCAACTCAAGGACTATCTTGAGAATAAATCGTGGATGAGCAGCAACGTGAACGGCGTGTGGCGCACACGCGGTTTCGCCGGAAGTGACGCCGCAACCCTTGAGGCCGCGGCCAATGACGAGAACTACCGCGTCGTCAGCAACTACTATTCTTACACCAATTGGAGCGACCCGGATTATAATGAGTGTGGAGTGATGGCATTGCGATTTGCCAACGACCTGTTCTCCTTCCGCCGCGGAGCGAACCGTGTGTACGTCAACATCACCGACGAGCCTAACCAACCCGCAGACAAGCCTCAACTGTTCAGCACACAATGGGTGAAAGACAACTGGACATCCACGATGGGCACCATTCACACGGTTTATACCCGTTCCGCCGCATGGGCAAATGACTACAGCGAATACATCGGAGAAAACTACCCGTGGGATCTATCGGTTTACACCGACGGCACTATGCTATTCACCAATAGCAACTTCCGTGATATCAATGGCAACACGGTCAAACTGAGCGACCTCCCGGTCAGCGGAGCACTTGAAAATTCTTACATTATCCGCTTCACCAACGTGGAGAATCTCTTTGACGGCAAATCCCATAAGGTTCACATGACCGTCAAGTCTCAAGGCTCCAAGGGCGACATCATTGCCGACAAGACTTACGATATAGTCTTCGAAAAAGACTAAATCCGTATCACCTGCTATACAAATAATAATAATTAGTGGCAATGGGAACGCCGTAGGAGTGGCGTTCCCATTGTCTCTTTATACTCTTGATTATTACTGTCCGGTAAATTAAACAAACGTTCAGATAATCGATTATATTATAGCAATTTAGGCGTCTTTGTCATTGTCGGGGCTTACTCTATGGCCTCGCCAAGGCGAGGCCAAGAGCCCCCGATAGGGGGCGACAGCACATAGGCGGGGGCGCCAGCCCCCGTAAACATGATGGGCAGAATAAATTCTGCCACTACAAGTAACCGCAGCCCCGTAGGGGCGACAGTCTCCGCACGTTTCTGTCGCCCTTACAGGGCTTTGTTGGAGAAAAAACTCACACCATAGTCACGGGGGCTAGCGCCCCCGCCTAGGAGCTGTCGCCCCTGACGGGGCTCACATTTGTCGCCGCTTGCGGCCACGCCAAGGCGAGGCCCTACAGTCTTTGACAATCCTAATGGATTTTACCGGACAGCAATAATTCTTGATAGACTGTGACAGCGGTGGAGGGCCAGCAGGGCGTCGAGCAGGGCGGGGCAGGCGTCCTCGAGCAGGTCGAGAGCGAGTTCAAAGTCGGCCGGGCCGCCATAGTAGGGGTCGGGCACAACGTCGTAGCGGCGGCCGCCATACTCGTGGCGGATGTAGTGACCCAGATGGATTACTTTCGCCGCACACTCCATGGCCGTCATGCGCGAGGCAAACCAGCTCAGGTTAGCCTCGTCCATAACGATGATGTGGTCAAAATAGTCGAAGTCGCGCTCCGGACGCACGGGGCGGCTACGATGAGTCAGTTCAAGGCCGCGACGGGCGGCCGCACGGCGCATTCGGGCATCGGCCAGTTCCCCCTCGTGATAGTCGATGGTGCCCGCGCTGTCAATCTCAAAACAATCACTCAGCCCGCGCTCGTCCACAAGGCGTTGCATCACAGCCTGTGCCGCCGGCGACCGACAGATATTGCCCATACAAACAAACAGCAACCGCACCTTGATAGTTGACATCTCTTCAAAATTGTTATTCTGCTCTATTGTTATATTTTTCATAGCCATAAGAACATAAGATACATAAGATTTTTCTCCCGTGAATTCCCGTTAATCATCGTGAATAAAATATTTTACGGAAATTCACGATATTTCACGGGAGAATATTTACGTGACGGTGATTACAACCCATGCTCGGTGACGGTGATGCCTCTGGCACGTGTCTCACGGCGGATGGCATTGTTGGCCTCGATAGCCTCTTGATTGACGTACGGACGACCGTGGTCCAGATGAAGGATGACAGCGCTGTAACGTACCTGCTTGCCACGCACCCCGGCATTCACCAGACGCTCTCCGAGTTCGCGGTCCTCACCGCCGTAGCGCAGCCGCTCGTCAAAGCCGCGCGCCGCCAACAGCAGTTCGCGCCACGTGGACGCGTTGCCGCCGTTCCACGTCGCCCCGGCCGGAGTCACCGTGTTCATCAATCGTGAGAACCACGGTTTCTGCACCAGTTTGGTGCACTTGAACGACAGCGGCAGTCCATTGGCACGCAGCCAGGTGAGATCAAACGCGCGACCGCTCTCAATGTCATCGCGCGACATCAGCCGACTGATGTCCATCGGCAGGCGGAAGGCGCCGCCGCTAAGGAAGCGTCCGGGCTCGGCCGCAGCGGTATGCACGGCAAGAAAGTCGCGCCGTGGCACACAGTCTTGGTCGGTAAACACCAGATAGTCACTCTGCGCCACACGCAACGCCTCATTCAGAATTTTCGTCTTCCGGAAGCCGTCATCCTCGTGCCACACGTGACGCAGCGGCAACCGGTCGCTATAGCGTTCAATCAGGCGGCGGGTGTCGTCCCTCGAACCGTCATCGGCAATCACGATTTCATCTGCCGGGCGGCTCTGACACATATAGCCCCACAGCGTCTTTTCCAACCACTCCGGGTTGTTATAGGTCGAAATAATTACTCCTAACGTCATACCTGAGATTAGATGTTAGATGTTAGATGTTAGATAATTACTAATTCACAGTTGGCCGGTACGCTCAAAATAGGCTTTTGCTGTCAGCAACTGCGTTGCCAACTCCATCTCCTCGTCACGGAATTGCGCAACATATTTGTGGGCATTCTCAATAATAAACTGTGCCTCGTCGGGATGAGATATATAGTATTCCATCTTCTCTATCAAGTCGGAATAATCAGCCTTTAACTCAACAAAATGAACCCCGGGTTGCAGTTCCGCCTCGCGGAACCAAGTCTCGTAACGCGGCCGCGGCATCACCGCCAGCGAGTTGGACGACATCACCCACTTAAGATTTGTCGCCACATCATTTCCCTCGATACACGAAATGAACTTATAACTCAATTGCTCATCGAGGCTCATAAACGGCCTGACCCATTCGGGATGCTCATCGTCAACCGCAACATTGATTTTGCCCAGGTCACACATCGGATGGTTGATATACTTCTCCAACAGCAGTTTGCGGTGAGGCTGCGTAACGAAATTACGCGAGACCAACATATCTTTTTTCGCGGCGAACGGCCGTGGGTCGCTCACGAAGCGGAAATGCCTCAGGGCATCGAGTTTCATTATTGTCGACAACGTCTCGCCCTGCCTGATGGGACGGCTTTTGACAAACGTCGGCTCAGTTGTGTTGTGGATAATATCGCCAAAGAGGTAATTAAACCACAGTTCCTTCTTGAAGTGGCTTACTATCCTATAAAGGTCAAAAAAATAAAGGGAGAAGCGATGACGCGCCAAATAAGGAAATGTGAAATCACCAACGCTCGTCATTGCCGTCTCCAAGGGCGCTTCGCCAAAGCCCACATAGTAGTCGACACGTCTCATCACTTCCTCCATTTGGCTATCAGTGAGGCGTTCAATAATTTGTTGTTCCTTTTTTATATAAGGATACTTGGGCAGCACATAGTGGGCAATCGCCTTGCACCAGTACGCCACCCGAGATTCTGTGATAAAATCTGCCTTTGCCTGTCGCATACCAATATTTTATTTATAAGCGGTGAATTTTATCATATCGGCCAACCGCAGGAAATAGTCGTTGGACCAAATCTCCAGCTCCCGTGGACGGTCAACAAAATTCTCCACATCACGCCTCACCATGGCAATATCTGTCGTGGCCAAACGCTGCCGCAACTCTTCCATAAATTCATCACACGACATATCGCGGCCATTAAACTCAAGAACGCGTTGATGCAGATGGGCAAAGTCGAGTGCCACACCATTGCGGACGTACCACTCGAAGTCAAACCAGTCGCGTCCCTTGACGCGCGACTTCCAATTGCGGAAAACCAAAGCGTGCATTTTGCCGGCAAACAAGTCGGGCAGGGTGAAGCATCGTGTGAAAAACGAATATGGTTTCACCGCTCGGGAATCATGCCATAATTACTCAATGCGCTATGCAGCGATACGTAAGACGGGCCATAGATATGGTTGGCACACAATTCCACACCCGGCTGGTTGCCGAGCACATCGCTGACCGCGACATAAAGTCCGCGACGCAAGCGCAACAAGTCTCCTTGTTTTTCAAGTGCCTGCACCTTTTTGAGCGGCGAGTGTAGGTGAGGAAACAACGCCTCGACCATCGCTGTTGTCATTGGTGCTTGGGATAACTGCAATAACGGATTTCGCGCCATATTGTTTCCTTTTAAGACCGCAAAATTACAAAAAAATATATAGAAAAGGAAGTTTTTCTTCCTTTTCTATATATTTTTTTGTCAGAAAAGTTGCTAGTGGGAATGTGCTTTGCAATTCAACGCGAATAATTGCGGTAAACTTCCATCGCGCGGCGACGCAACGTCTGGCAGTAGCCGGTGCCATCATTGTTATAGAGCACGTCAAAGTCGATGTAGCGGCTACCGTTGCCGCGGCTGATAGAGAACACTTGAGCCTTGCGACTCAACACCTCGTCACACTCCGGCGCGTGATTTTTCGGACCCTGACCTGTCAATCGCTCGGGCACTCCCCCTTCGCCGGTCGTCACCGGGCATACCACGGCACACGGCGGATAGCCCAACGCGGTCCACATCACCGAGCGGTCGCCGCCCTCTCCGGGCAAGACGCCCTCGATAACAACCGAGGCTGTGGAGATGCGCCGCGGAATGAAGTCCTGGTCGACTATCCAGCGGTCTGCCCGAGTGTCAGGCAGGTGAAACTCGCGAGTGAGTGAATTATAGAATGTGCGCGATAATTCCTCGGTGAAAGTGGCCGGACAAATGTCGCGCGCCACCACGTGGGGCGCCAGCAATTCCAATGCGTTGCGCTCACGGATGTAGCCGTGTCCCTCGCCTTCGCGACCGCTGTGGCTGTAGTTGGTGCGCACGATATACCCCTCGGGGGCGTCGTCAACGTCAAACTTGCGGTAACTGTAGTTGCCCGTCTCGTAGTAGGCCGCATGGCCCGCGGCGTCCATCACGCCAAAATTTGCCTCCACCCCCAACGGACGAGACAGCGTGTCGAGCAGCGTCTCGAAATCGGCAAGGCTAACGCAGCGCTCAAGCGCCAAACGCATCACCACGCCCTCGCGGTCCATTTGGCTCGTTGGCACATCATCGGCGTTCAGGTTGTAGGAAGCCGTGTTCATGATGGCAAAGCCGGCTGTGTTCATACCAATCCACGCCGCCGTGTCGCGCAGGTCGCGAGCATCGAATAGCGCCACAAACTCCATCAGCCCATCGTGAGCCTCAATGCGCTTGACGCGGTTGTTAGGCTCGCCGGTGTCGCGGTGCTTCCACAAGAGCGGACGTCCGTTAGCCGTCAGCCGACCGCTCACGATGGCACTCGTGCAGGCTAAGGCATCCACGCCAAACAACAGTAGCACGTAGCAAGTAGCACATAGCAAGTAGCAGGTAGTACGAAGTAAGTGTGAATTGCGCATTATGAATTATGACTTATGAATTATGAATTATGGAATTACTTCTTGACGCGGCCGGCACACTTGAAGTGCTTGACGTAGTAACGCTCGCTCAGGTCACTCACCCTCACTCCGCGAGACGACGACGCGTGGACAAACTTGCCGTCCTTGAGGTAGATCCCCACGTGAGAGATACGGCTCGTGCGACCCGTGGCGAAAAACACGAGATCGCCCTCGCGCAATTCATCCTTGTCAATCTCCTCGCAGTTGCGCTCAAAAATACGCGCCGAGTTGCGCTCAATCTTGCGGTCATAAACCGCCTTATAGACCTGCATCACAAAGCCGGAGCAGTCGGTGCCGTCTTTCTCTTGGCCGCCGTAGAGGTAAGGCACGCCCAGCCACTCACGGCACTCTTCATAGAGTTTGTGGTTATCGCGGCGGCCGAGTTTGATAGTGAGCGTAGCCCAACCGTCATCATCAGTCACCGTCGTTGTCGCGCTACCGTTGTCCCCACGCTTTGTCGTTTTCTCGGTGCGGTCATGCGGCTTGAAACTGGCGCGGCGCGTCTCACGCTTGCCGCGGCAAGCGACAAGCAGCAACATCGCTAACATCAGTATGTAACAAGCGGCACGACGCATATCGCAGGTGATTTAGCATTCTAAGAGTTCTAAGATTAATCTTAGAACTCTTAGAAAAGGTTATAATTATTACTCAGCCTTATCCTCGGCCGGCTCCTCTTGAGCCTCTTTAAACTCGGTGTTGTCGGTGGCCACGAGCAGGTTATACCACTGCACGAGTTTCTTGATGTCGCTCAGGTGAACTCGATCCGGGTCATAATTTGGCAACACTTGAGCCATCAGAGAGACCAATGCGTCGTTATCCTTAGCGACGTCAGCATCGACAGCCTTGCCCTCTTGCTTGTCAAGAAGAGCCTGCAGCACTTCGCCTAACGGCTTATCCTCCTCGAGGGTATAGATAGAGATGTCGCCAAGCGACACAATTTTGTCGCGCGCATAGGCAGGAGTGCGTTTGCCGGTTTCCAGATTCTCAACGATGAGCATACTCTTACCGTAGGACACCAGTTTGTAGAGGCCGGACTTGCCGGCGATAGAAAGAATTTTTTTCAACATATTTTGTTAGTCGTTAGTTGTTAGTCATTAGTCGTTAGCAAGCGCTCCACTTGCGGGATGAGGGCGATGGAGCCGCTGTTGTCAATGTCACGGTGTGGGCATCGATAGTCCGCCGGATTATCACGCTGGCTTCGCACTCGAGCAAGCGCTTGCTCGGCCGTCAGTCCGCCTCTGTCCACGGCACGCCCGACGCGCACGGCCTCCGGAGCCGTCACATGCCACGCGCCGTCAACCACAGCATCCAGCCCGCTTTCGGTCAAAATTGCCGTTTCGACAAAACACAAGGGGCGCTCTTGGCTCTCACGCCATTGCCGCAAGGCATTGGTGACCGCTGGATGAACGATGGCATTAAGGCGTTGCAGGGCGTCAGAGTCAGCAAACACCCTCTGCGCCAGCACCGGCCTGTCTATAAGGCCGGCTGCGGTAAAGATATCGTCGCCAAACTCACGTCGCAGGCGGTCTTGCATGGCGCGGTCGCTATTCATGAGGCGTTTGGCCTCACTATCGCAGTCAAACACGCCATAACCCATCAAGCGCAACAATCGGCTCACAACCGATTTGCCGCTGCCAATGCCTCCTGTTATAGCAATCAGCCGCCGCTTCCCGTTCATCATGGTTTTCGCTCCACAACGACCTCCACACTATCGGTGTTGAAAGCCATATTCTCAACATGATGAGACATCATCATCAAGGAGGTGTCGAGCGGTAAACGTCGTCCGGCCCGTTGCTTGATGTTGGTATAGTCAAACGCGATAGTGTCCAGGCGGTCGCTACGGCGGTCGAGCGTGGTAGTGTAGGTCGCTTGCACCTTGCCCGGCACGAGAGTCACATCAAGATCGGGCGGCACGTTCACCACACTGAGCACGACGGTCTCGGTCGTCGTCACCTTCTTGATGAAGTTCACCTCAACATGAACCGACGGCGGGTCGGCTAGCAGAGCGCTGCCTGGAGGCAGCAGACGGATATCGTAGGCTCGCACACCCTCCTCGAGTATTACCGGTGCCTCAATGTCGTTGATGGTGTCTAACTGCGCTTGGCTGCCAAAGATGGTCACCGAGTCAGGCTGAAGCAAAATCTCGTCGGTGATGTCAAACTTGTTTTCATCCACCATCACCGCCACCATCACGCGCTTGGACGAGTCGGCATAGCGGGCGTGAATCGACGTCACGCCAACATCTGTCACCGTGATGCCGCTTGTCGACAGTTGAGCCGACAGCAGCGACTTGACCGACGGAACGCTCAAAACGTGATCCACCTTGTTAGCGAACTTGTCGAAGTCAATCGTCAGCCTCGGCACTTCGCCCGAGAAGGCGACAAGCAACTTCATTCCGGCTCCGCTCACGTTGCACAGCACAGTGTCGGGAACGTGGTCCACAAACCGATAGCCGGGCGGGCAGTTGGTGACGGACACCACAACGGGCACCTGCTTGAGCGTCACATCGCGGTTGAACGACACAAAGCACCACAGCAGCACCGCCACAAGCAAGAAGCCTGTGAACACCGCCACAGTGTGCATCGCCGGACGGCGCACCATCGACGTTATCTTTTTCACCTTCCCGGCCATAGCAGGAGTGTTTTTTGTAATCGAGCCTCAGCGAGTTTTTCACTTGGCCTGTTCGGCCGTTGACTCGGCGGCGCTATCCGCCGACTCGTAAACGAAATTGATATCGATGCGAATCACAGTGTCGCGAGCAATCTCAAGTTTCACTTCGCCGGTCTCGTCGTTGATGTCAACAATGCGACCATACACGCCGCTGGCAGTCATCACCTTGCTACCTTTCTTGAGCGACTTGCGGAACTCTTGAATCTTCTTCTGCTTTTGCGACTGCGGACGAATCATGAAAAAGTAGAATATCGCAATCAGCAGCACAATCATAATGATTGAACTCCAACCGCTGCCGGCAGCCGCCGGCTCTTGCATCAAAATCAAATTAAGCATAATAATATAATTGTTAAATATTTGTTTACTTGAGAATTACCCCATCAGCACGCAACTTCACAATTGCAGAATGGAGGATACCGTTCACATAGGCTCCGCTATTATCGGTGCTGAAGTTTTTGGCCAACTCCACCGCCTCGTTGATAGTCACCACAGCAGGGATTGTGTCAAACTCTATAACCTCGGCGATGGCCATACAAAGGATTATACGGTCCATAACGGCAATGCGCTCGGCATCCCATTTCTTGCCGTTAATCAGGCTGTCAATCAACTGCGAATTGTTCTCGTAATTGGCCAGCGTGGCCCGCATCAGGCGCTCACCAAAGTGGGCGTCGCTCTCCCAGTCGTCGTAACGGTCGTCCGGCTCACGGAACATGGGCAGCATCGGCTGCATGTTGCCATACTCAATCTGCTTTAACGTCTTGAGCGCGAACTGCCCGATGAGTTCCACGTCGTCCTCGCTCCACATCGAGTTGGTTTCCTCGATGTTTTGCAGGAACTCCTCGTCATTAAAAAGCACATCGTGCAGTAATTGCCGCCATAGGCGTCCGTCGTCGATGATTGTTGTTTCCTGGCGCGACATATACCAGCGGTAAGGCTCGCTCTCGAGCACCTTGTCCAGCATGCGTTTGAGGAACAATGCGTCGCGATCCCAAGCGACATCAGGGTGGGTGTCGACAAAGCGCGCCATCACCTCGTCATGCTCCAGCGCAGCCACCACTTTGTTGTTCACAAAGCGGTCGTTGGCCGGGTCAATACGATTACTCGTCAACGTGTTGTTATACATCGCGTCATCAAGTCGACGTAGCCTGAGGTAGGTCAAGTCCACCGGCAACTTGAGCAGGTGGAAGTAGAGCAGATAGCAGTCTTCAAAGCAGGCGGCCAGTTCCTGCTGCATGTCACGCTCATAGCCGTTCACGTCATCGCGGTTGAGCATATAACTGTACAACAGTTGCAGCACCTTGATGCGTATCAAAACTCGGTTTATCATTATCTATATTACAAATTCAAGTGCAAAGGTACGAAAAAAAGTACGAAGTACAAAGTACGAAGTACAAAGTACGAAGTAACTCACGAATTACTAATTATCAATTATAAATCGGCAAGACGCTGACGAACCGCCTCGTAGATTACCACACCTGCGGCCACCGACACGTTGAGAGAATTAATGTGCCCAAACTCCGGGATAGCCACTCGCGTGTTGCACACCTCGAGCACTTCATCGCTGATGCCTTCGCCTTCCGCACCCAGCACAATGGCAACGGGGCCGGTATAGTCGGCGGCAGTGTGGGCCGTGGCGGTGCCACCGGCGGTGGCAATCACCATCACGCCGCTGTCGCGCAGGTAGCGCAACGCGCCTGCCAAATTATGCTCTCGACAAACGGTCACATAGTTCAACGCTCCGGCACTGGTTTTCATCGCATCGGCGCCAACGGTCACGCTGCCCCGCTCGGCAATAACAAGCGCGTTCACTCCAGCGCAGTCACAAGTGCGGGCGATTGCACCAAAGTTGCGCACGTCGGTCACACCGTCCAGCACGACAATGAGCGGATTGACGCCTTGCTCAAACAAGCCCGGCAGCACATCCGACAAGCGGCAGTAGTCCACAGCGGCCAGCAGAGCAATTACGCCCTGATGGTTCTTGCGCGTGACGCGGTCCAGTTTCTCGGGCGGAACCCGTTGCACCGGCACGCGGTGCTCGCGAGCCAACTGCAATAGTTGTGACACGTTGTCGCCCACAAGCCCGCGACGCATCAGAATTTTATCTATCGTGCGTCCGGCCTCAAGCGCCTCAATCACCGGATGCAACCCATATATCATATCGTTCATTTTGAATCTAATTTAGAATTGATTAAAGAGCGCGCGTTGGCGACAGCAGCCGCGTCAACATCGTGCCCGGCGAGCATACGTGCCACCTCCAGCACGTGTCCCTCATCGTCAAGGGTCTCGACGGCCGTGACGGTGCCCTGCTCGGTATCGCTCTTGAACACTCGCCAGTGATGGTCGCCGCGCGCGGCCACCTGCGGCAAATGGGTGATGGCAAGCACCTGAATGTGTCCGGCGATGTCGTGCATCATCTCGCCGATGCGTGCGGCCACGTCGCCGCTCAC
Source organism: Muribaculaceae bacterium (assembly GCA_017454355.1). Taxonomy (GTDB): domain Bacteria; phylum Bacteroidota; class Bacteroidia; order Bacteroidales; family Muribaculaceae; genus Sodaliphilus. Next base: position 7,211 of record JAFTDD010000088.1, on the reverse strand, counting down.
TCCGGTATCCACCTCATCAAAGATGATGGTGGGCAGTTGCATTGAGCGTGCGACAATCGTTTTTACGCATAGCATCACGCGCGAAATTTCGCCTCCGGAGGCTGTGGCTCCAACGGGCATCGGCGTCTGGTTTTTGTTAAATGCAAAGCGGAACTCTACCGAGTCGACACCGACGGGACCGGGCTCATCAGACGTTGTGAAGTCAATCACAAAGCGCAAGTGTGGCATGGCTAACGTGGCTGCCTGACGTTCCATCTCGTCGCGCAGTGCCTCGGCGGCGCGCATGCGGCGGCAACTGAGCGTGGTGGCCTTGATGAGCAGCGCGTCTCGCGATGCGAAGATTTCAGCCTCGAGTGCTGCCGTTTGCTCATCGCTATGGTCAATACTCTGCAATCGTGCACAGAGCGACTCGCGTAGGGCCACCAGTTCGTCGGGGTCGGCGACATTATGACGCCGCTGCAGCGAGTAGATTGCAGCCAAGCGGTCCTCAACGCGTTGCAGTTCGGCCGGGTCATGCACCAGCGTGTCCTGCAACTGGCTCGCGGTGGCGGCGATGTCTTTGAGGTCGATGATTGCCGAGCGCACGCGGTCGCCGGCGTCGGCGATTTCGGGCAGCCGCTCCGCGGCGGCGTCAAGCCTTGAGGCCACAGTCTGCAAGTCGGCGAGCATCGAGTGGCCATCGCCGTCAAGCAAGGATGTCGCCTCCCACAGTTGCTCCTTGAGTTGTTCCACATTTGCCAAGCGGTCGTGCGCAGCCTCGAGTTCGGCGGCCTCGCCCGGCTTGAGATCCAACGTTTCCAACTGCGCGAGTTGGAAACGGAGGTAGTCCTGCTCGGAGCGCGCGGCCGCAACTGAGGCTCGCAACTGGTCGAGAGCGTGACGACGCGCGCAATATTCGCGGTAAGCGTCAGCATACTCCCCTATCAAGCCGGCATTATCTGCCAGACTATCGAGCACATGCAACTGATAGGCAGGCTGGGAGAGCAACATATTGCTGTGCTGCGAATGGATATCCACCAGCCGAGTGGCAAGCGAACGGATAAACGTCAACTGCACCGGCGTGTCGTTGACAAAAGCCCGCGATCGACCATTGGCGCTCACCTCACGCCGCAGGATACACTCACGCTCATCATGCTCGATATCGCCCTCGGCCATCAATGCGGCAAGGTTATAGCCCTCCACGTCAAATGTGGCCTCAACTACGGTCTTTCGTCCGGCATCGGTCACCATCTTTGCGTCGGCACGCTCGCCAAGCAGCAGCGCCAGCGCGCCCATAATGATGGACTTGCCGGCACCGGTCTCGCCCGTAACGATCGTCAAGCCGGCGTCAAGTTCGAGTTCCAAACGATCAATTAGGGCGTAATTTGTTATACTAAGGTGTTTTAGCATCGTCCGGTGGAATCAGAAGTCGTTGCTAACCTCCTTGATTTTTTCGAGGCGCGACTGGTCAGTGGGATATAGTTGATAGAGGATATCATAGACATTCTGTTTCTCGCTTGTGCCGGCTTTGCTGTAGATATTCACCAGTTCGTCGAGTTTGGAGTCTTTAAACATCACCAGTCCCACGCTCATCGGCGCCGCGTCATAGACTTTCTTGAGTTCCTCAAGGCACTGTGTGACCACCGCCCTGCCCTTGTCGACGCTCACCACCATTTGGTCCAAGCCCTGACGATGATAGTCATAGAGGATTTGCCTCAAGGCCGAGGTCTGCTTGTCGGTCAACGCGCTGAGCACGGCGCTGCGGTTGCGTGTGTCCTCAAAGGCTTTCCACCCGGTCTCGCCGCTGCTTTGTGCCAATCTCACGATATTGGCGGCCTTCTCATAATAAGGATCACCGCCGCGCAGCGAGAACGTGTCGAAGTCCATCGCGATAATTGTATAGGCCCAAAAATTGAGGATTGCCGTCAGATTACTGATCATGTCGGTCTCGGAGAACACCAATTGCTCGCCCTCGTTATAACTGAACTCCACCTTGGTGTCCTTGTAGTTAATCACCGTGGTGGTGTAACTGCTGTTATACACCGGGCGTTGGCTTTGGATTGTCAGTTCGCCGGCTATTACGCCTCCCGCGTCCTCATACTTCGACACCACCAACAGCAACTTGCACTGGATTTTCTCGTTGACCATAAAGTGGGCGTCGGTCCATTTGGTGTTGTTGAGATACTCACTGATGGCCGTCTTCAAGGTGTTGAAGATTTCCTTATTGGCGTTAGGCACCTTCTCGGTGTTAATCTCCACCTCACAGTTGAGTTCAGTGTCCTCCTGAGCCATCACTGTCAGCGACAACGCAAGCAGCAATATTAAAAAGGATAATAGGCGTCGCATATAATTATGCATTGTGAATTATGAATTATGCATTAATGAGACGATGTGGTCAACAATATCGGCGGCTACGTCGGTCTTCGGTTTGTTGTCGTAAGGGGTCACCGTGCCGTCGCTGTCGATGATTGTGATGGTGTTATTGTCGGCTTGGAAACCGGCATTCGGTTCGCGTGCCGAGTTAAGCACAATCATGTCAAGTTTCTTGCGTACCATCTTGGCGCGGGCATTCTCGAGGCCGTTGTCGGTTTCGAGAGCAAAGCCCACAATCAGTTGTCCGTCGCGCTTGTCGCGTCCCACAGCGGCGGCGATGTCGGGATTGGGCACGAGGGTGAGAGTCAGCACGTTGCCGTCGCGCTTGATTTTAGAACTTGCCGTTTGTTCGGCACGATAGTCGGCCACTGCGGCACAAAGGATTACCACATCGGCCCGGGCGGCTCGTGCCGTCACGGCGTCGTGCATTTCAAGAGCCGAAGTGACGTTCACGCGCTCAATCTGCCCGGCGGGTGTCGAGAGCGATACCGGCCCGGCAACGAGGGTGACATTGGCGCCACGCGCGGCACACTGCGCCGCAAGAGCAAAGCCCATCTTGCCACTCGAGAAATTGCTGAGGTAGCGCACCGGGTCCAGTTTCTCTACAGTGGGACCCGCTGTGATGAGCACCCGTTTGCCCGCAAGTTCCCTGCCGGTTCCAAAATACTCTTCAAGCACTTTGACAATGCGCTCCGGCTCCTCCATACGCCCCTTGCCGGTGAGGTGGCTCGCCAGTTCGCCGGTTGCCGCCTCGATAATGTGGTTGCCATAGGAGCGTAGCAGGCTGAGGTTGCGCACTGTGGTGGGGTGAGCCATCATATCCAAGTCCATCGCCGGAGCGATAAACACCGGCGCGCGTGTGGATAGATAACTCGTGACAAGCATATTGTCGGCCACGCCGGTGGCCATCTTGGCGATGGTCGATGCGGTGGCCGGAGCGATAACCATCGCATCGGCCCAAAGACCCAAGTCCACATGGCTGTTCCACTGACCGGTATTGGCGGTGAAAAACTCCGTTATCACCGGGCGACCCGATAGCGTGCTCAGCGTCACGGGCGTGATGAACTCGCGCGCGTTGGGCGTCATAATCACCTGCACCTGCGCGCCGGCCTTAACCATCAGTCGGCACAACGCGGCACTCTTGTAGGCCGCGATGCCGCCGGTGATGCCCAGCACAATATGCTTTCCCTCCAGAATGCTATTATAATTCATAATTCACAATTGTTTCGCGTCTATTATCGTCTATAACGACGTCTATTTTCATCAATTTTTTATTTTACACATTAATTGACGTTGTCATAGACGTGAATTGACGCTAACCTCATGCTACATGCTACACGCTACATGCTACTTGGCTGCCATGCGCAACTTGATGCGTGTCAGGTGGTTCTTGCTGTCGAGCGAGAAGTCGGAGCGCATAAACCAAGCATAGTAACTCGGGTCGTTGCGCAGCACTTCGACGACCGGTTTCCCTTTATATTTGCCGAAGTTAAACGTTTCCTCGCCCTTGTCGTTGTAAATCATGCGCGCGGCCAAATCCACGTTGCGGTTATGCTGCGAGTAGTCGGCCAACCCGGGCACATCACTTGGCAGGTCGGCATAGTGGTCCACCTGGGCCAGCAACACCTCGAGTGTGGTGCGGGTATCGCACATCGCGTTGTGATGATTGTCCATCTCCTTGCCGCAATAGAAGCGGTAGGCGGCCTCAAGGTCACGACGCTCCTTCTTGTGGTAAATGGCCTGCACATCGATAAAACGCCTTCCATCCATCGAGAACGAGACTCCAGCCCTAAGCATCTCCTCCATCAGGATGGGGATGTCAAAGTGGTTGCTGTTGAAGCCGGCGATGTCGCAGCCCTCAAAGATGTTGGCTATCTCTCGCGCGCGCTGCTTGAACACCGGTTCGCCCGCCACATCCTCATCGCTGATGTGGTGCACGGCCTGCGACTCTTTGGGAATCGGACACTCGGGGTTAAAGCGATAGGTGTTCTCCTCTCGCTTGCCGTTGGGCCACAACTTGACGTAACTCAACTCAATGATACGGTCGCTGATGATATTAAGACCGGTGCTCTCAACGTCAAAGACGATGAGCGGTTTCTTTAATTCCAGTGGCATATAAATAAATTAGTAATTCCTCTCGTCTATTTCCGTCTATTTCCGTCTATTATTCTCACGTATAATTCGTAAAACGGCTAGGCCAAGGCCAGGCCCTACAATTTCGTAAATCTTCGTAAATATTTATTTTCTGTTGTTTATAGTTAATTTACGTGAATTTACGAAAATTTACGAGAAATATACCAAAAGATAAATATAGACGTATATAGACGTAAATAGACGAGAGTTTGGAGATTACACCATCATGGGCATCTGCAGGATGAGCAAGTCCTCACCCTCTGGCTGCTCGCCCGGCAGGAAGATGCCGGCGCGGGCAGGGTCAACGAGTTGAATTGTGAGCGACTCGCTGTCGATATTGCCCACAACGTCGACAATGTTGTCGTTGTTGAAGCCCATAGTCATCTCGGGGCCGTTGTAGTCGCAAGGCACGGTCTCACTGGCCGATGTGGCGTGATCCAGGTCTTGAGCACGCAGGCCAATCTCGTTGGCGCGGATGTCCATCTGCACCAGTCCGCCGGGGCTGGCCAGGACGGCGACACGGCGCAGGGCGTTGAGCAGGCTGACGCGGTCGACGGTCACGTTGTAAGGCACATCGGTGGGAATGACGGCCTCATAGCGCGGGTAGCGTCCGTTGATGGTACGGCACGAGAGGGTGAGGTCAACCGTCTCAAAGGTCACGCTCTTGTCATCGATTGACACGCGCACCGGTTCCTCTCCACTCTTGTCAAGCACGTTGGTGAGAATTTGGGCGGGCTTGGTGGGCAGGATAAACGAGGCCTCGAAACCCGGTTGGACGTTGAGGTGCTTGAAGCGCACGAGCACATGGCTATCAGTAGCGACAAAGACGATGCGGTCGGGCATAATATCCCAATAGACTCCCATAAACACGGTGTGCGCCGGGTCGTTGCCCACGGCGAACACAGTGCGCTGGATGGCGGACACAACCTGCTTTTGCGGCAGTTGCATCACCTTGGGCTCCTCGGCGGCGATGGCTCGTGCGGGATACTCGTCACCCGAGAGACCGGCAATCTTGAACTCGCCGTTGGGGTACTTAATGTTCACCTCGAGCGTCTCGTCGTTGATATCAAACGAGAGGGCGGTGTCGGGCAACTCCTTGAGGATATTGAGCATACGGCGCACGTCGAGCGCGAGTTTGCCGCTGCCCTCGGCCTCGGTGACGTTGACGGCAGCGGTGAGGAGCGTCTCAAGGTCACTGCCGGTGACAACGAGTGTGTCGCCCTCCAGTTCAAAAAGGAAATTGTCGAGGATAGCGTAGGCGTTCTTGTTGCCAATAACTTTGCTTACTGCCGAAAGACGGTTAAGCAACAGTTTGCTTTGAATGTTGAATCTCATATCGCGATACTATAGTATGAAGTTTGTTTTTGTTTCAAAAGGCAAAAATACAATTTTTTTGCGATATAGCAAAGCATTGTGAAAAAATAACAATATGGGTCAGTTTAGATGTTAGATTTTAGACGATAGATGTAACTAACGACTAACGGCTAACATCGCTCGGACGATGTCGAAGGTGTGCTGTGGCGCATCGTCCCAAAAAGAGGTGTAGTCGGCTGTGTTGTCGTGGCTGGCAAGTGGAGAATCACTGATGACGCGCAGGCTGAGGAAGGGCACGCCGAGCACATGGCACGTCTGGGCGAGCGCTCCGCTCTCCATATCTACGGCGAGCACGTCGGGGTAGGCTTCTTTGATGGCACTGGCGCGCTCGATGGTGTCGACAAACCAGTCGCCGGAGCAGATGAGCCCGCGGTGGATGTGTTTGTCTTGCGGCAAAGCGTTGAGCAGCGACTCGGCGCCGCTGTAGTATAGCGGCAGCCCTTGGACGGCGTTGAAAACACTCTCGGGACCGCACCACACGTCGTGATAGGCCACGCGCTCGCCCACGACAACGTCGCCGACGGCCACGCGCGCATCGCCGGCGCCGGCCACGCCGGTGTTGATCACCGCATCGGGCGCATAGCGGTTGATGAGTAGTGTGCCACCGATGGCGGCGTTGACTTTGCCGATGCCGCATTGCATCGCCACAACACGTGTCTCGCCGATATTACCGGAGATAAACGTCTTGCCGGCGGCATGCTCTTCGACAGGGTCATTGATGATATTGCGCAGCAAGGCCATCTCCTTGTCCATTGCCACGATAATTCCGATTGTCATAGTAGTGTTGAAAATATTTGTTTCTTTTGTCCTTGTGTCTAAAATAATCTTTTAGAGTGCAAAGTTACAAAAAAAATTGTAATTTTGCGGTCAAAACAACAACTATCACGACAATATGAAACAGATTTCGTTCACAACAAGCGGTACGTGTTCCAAGGCTATCAACCTGGAGATTGACGAAGAGGGCCGCATCCACAATGTGCAATTCGTGGGCGGTTGCCCGGGCAACACATTCGGAGTGGCGCGCTTGGTCGAGGGGCGCAAAGCGAACGAGGTAATCGCCACACTCAAGGGCATCACCTGCGGCGCCAAGCCCACCTCGTGCCCCGACCAACTTGCCCACGCACTCGAGCAAGCCCTCATTCAGTAAACCTTAACCTTAATTCCGCAACTCTCCAACCTCTCGTCTATTTACGTCTATTTACGTCTATTTTTAGGCGCAGGGGGGAATGTCCGTGGATGCCACCTCGCCGCCTAACCGAAAATCTTGGCGCAACGGAACATGAAAAACGCAAGGTCATTCACCCCATGCACCTGTGCGCGGAGTCCCTTTATCTTGGAGTTGAATGACTCGG
>JAFTDD010000087.1 GCA_017454355.1 Muribaculaceae bacterium | reverse complement strand
GCGAGAAATTTAAAATTGGGATTTTGAAAGATTTCCCACGCGTCAGCGTGGCCTATATGTAAGCCCCGACAATGACAAAGGCGCCTAAATTGCTATAATACGGCCACGCCAAGGCGAGACCCTACAGTTAATTTACCGGCCAGTAATAATATAGAAACTGTTACCGCCGCATCTTCACGCCTCGAGGCGGGGACGGTTCTTTTGTTTCAGCGACAAGTCGTGAAACAGAAGAACCGTCCCCGTGTGTCAGTCCCCGTGTGTCAGGCGAGTTCGATGACTTGGGCATGCTCGATGCGGCCGGCGTCGAGGGTGAGGGTGACGAGGGTGCGCACTCGTTGCCAGCCTTGGGTGCCGGCGGCGCCGGGGTTGACGACAAGACAACCGAGGCCGCGGTCGGGTACAATCTTGAGGATGTGGCTGTGACCGCACACAAAGAGTTGCGGCTTGCTCAACAGCAGCCGTTGGCGCACCCCGGGCGCATAGCGACCCGGATAGCCGCCGATATGGGTCATGACCACTTTGACGCCCTCCACGGTGAACACCTCGGTGTCGTGCAGCCGCCGGCGCAGCGTGCCGCCGTCGATGTTGCCACGCACGGCGCGCACCACGGGCACGACGGCCTCAAGGCGAGTGAGGATGTCCTCGCTGCCGATGTCGCCGGCGTGCCACACCTCGTCACAGTCGGCGAAGTGGGCCGCGTAGCGGTCGTCCCACAACGAGTGGGTGTCGCTGATGATGCCGATGCGCTTCATTTTTTTAAAAGGTTGACCGTTGGCAGTTGACCGTTGGCGTTAGGTTCGGTCAACGGTCAACGGTAGACGGTCAACTTTTCACTTCACTTCCATCAGGCGGGCAAGATACTTGCCGATGATGTCAAACTCGATGTTGACGACGGTGCCCACGCGGATGGCGTGGAAGTTGGTGAGGTTGAAGGTATATGGGATGATGGCCACCTCAAAACTGTTGAGTTCGCTGGCGCACACGGTGAGGCTGGTGCCGTTGACGCAGACGCTGCCTTTCTCGACGGTGACGTATCCCTTGTGGGCAAGTTCGGGCGCGACGGTGTAACTGAACTTGAAGTAATAACTGCCGTCCACCTCCCGCACCTCGACGCAGGTCGCGGTCTGGTCGACGTGTCCCTGCACGATGTGTCCGTCGAGCCGTCCGTTCATGAGCATACTGCGCTCCACGTTCACCTCGTCGCCAACCTGCAGCAGTCCGAGGTTGCTGCGGTCGAGCGTCTCTTGGATGGCGGTCACCACGTAGGTGCCGGCCTCGGGGTCGACCTTGACCACGGTGAGGCACACTCCGTTGTGGGCCACGCTCTGGTCGATGTGCAATTCGGCGGCAAACGAGCAACTCAGCGTGATGTGGAGGTTGCCGCCATCTCTATCGAGGCTCACCACGCGGGCGGCCTCCTCAACAATTCCTGAAAACATTGTGGTATTGAAGTCTTTTTTTATTGGATTTATAGCGTTCTGAGAGATCTAAGAAATCTGAGAGATCTAAGAAATCTAAGAGTTCTGATTGTTAGAGGCGGTCGCCGAGCAGGGTGGCGCTGGTGACCTCGCGCACTCGGCAGCGGACGGTGTCGCCGGGGCGGACGCTCTCGTCGGCGGGGAAGACGACGACCTTGTTCTGCGGTGTGCGGCCAAACATATCGCTACGCGAGCGGCGGCTGTGGCCTTCCACGAGCACGTCGAACTCGCGGCCCACGTCACGGCGGTTGCTCTCGAGCGACAACTCGTTTTGCAGGGCAATCATGCGGTTGAGGCGTTCAATCTTGACGGCCTCGGGCACGTTGTCGGGCAGGTGACGCGCGGCGTAGGTGCCCGGCCGCTCGCTATATTTGAACATAAACGCGCTGTCAAAGCCCACCTCACGCATGAGCGACAGGGTCATCTCGAAGTCTTGTTCACTCTCGTCGTGGAAGCCGGTGAAGACGTCGGTGGAGATGGCGCAGTTGGGCATTGCGGCGCGGATGCGCGCCACGCGGTCGAGGTACCAGGCGCGGGTGTACTTGCGGTTCATCAGTTTCAAGATGCGGTCGCTGCCGCTCTGCACCGGCAGATGGATGTGCTCGCAGATGTTGGGCGTTGAGGCCATGGCGTCGATGATGTCGTCGCTCAGGTCCTCGGGGTTGCTGGTGGTGAAGCGCACTCGCATCTCGGGCGCCGCCCCGGCCACGATGCGCAGCAGGGCGGCCATATCGGTGACGTTGCCGTTGGCGTCAGTGTGATTGTAACTATTGACGTTCTGACCAAGCAATGTCACCTCGCGGAAGCCGCGCCGGCGCAGGTCGTCGAGTTCGCGCAGGATGCTCTCGGGCTCGCGCGAGCGCTCGCGTCCACGGGTGTATGGCACGACGCAGTAGGTGCAGAAGTTGTTGCACCCTCTCATGATGCTGATAAAGCCGCTGACGCGGTTTGGTCCCATGCGGGTGGGCAGCACGTTGCGGTAGGTCTCGGTGGTGGACAACTCCACGTTGATGGCCTTGTGGCCTTGCTCGGCCATGCCGATGAGTGCCGGCAGGTCGAGGTAGGCGTCCGGACCGGCCACGAGGTCCACGCCGTGCTCGTTGAGCAGCGTGTCCTTGACGCGCTCGGCCATGCAGCCGAGGATGCCGACGAGCAGGCGGCGGTCGCGACGGCGTCGCAGTGCCGCCAGTTGAGCCAGACGAGTGAAGATCTTCTGCTCGGCATTGTCGCGCACCGAGCAGGTGTTGATAAAGATGGCGTCGGCATCGTCGAGCGTGTCGGTCACCTCATATCCGGCCTGCTGCATCACGGTGGCGACCACTTCGCTGTCGGCCACGTTCATCTGGCAGCCGTATGTCTCGATGAAAAGTTTTTTCATAATTCGCAATATCAAAACGGCACGGCCGTTTTGCACTCAACTCCTTTTAATGAATAATCCACAATCATGCCCCATCTGAATTTATTCTTGCCCTCCTAAAGGAGAGGGGTGTGGGGACAAGGTTTAGACGTTAAAGCGGAAGTAGACCACGTCGCCGTCCTGCATGACATATTCCTTGCCCTCGACGTGCATCTTGCCGGCTTCCTTGACGGCGGCCTCGCTGCCCATTGCCACATAGTCGTCAAACTTGATGACCTCGGCTCGGATGAAGCCTCGCTCAAAGTCGGTGTGGATAATGCCTGCACACTGCGGCGCCTTGGTGCCACGGCGGAAGGTCCACGCGCGGCACTCGTCGGCGCCGGCGGTGAAGAATGTCTCGAGGTCGAGCAGGGCGTAGGCCGCCTTGATGAGCCGGTTGACGCCGCTCTCTTTCAGTCCGATTTCCTCGAGAAACATCTGCCGCTCCTCGTAGGTCTCGAGTTCGGCGATGTCGGCCTCGGTTTGGGCCGCCACCACGAGTAGTTGGGCGTTCTCGGCGGCGATGGCCTCTCTAACGGCGTCCACATAGTGGTTGCCGGCGACGGCGCTGGCGTCGTCCACGTTGCAGACGTAGAGGACGGGTTTGCTCGTGAGCAGGAAGAGTTCCTTGACAAACCTTTGCTCGTCCTTGGTCTCGAAATTGACACTGCGCGCGTTGTTGCCACGCTCGAGGGCTTCCTTGATGCGCTCGAGTACACCGGCTTGCAGTTTGGCGTCGCGGTCGCCGGCGGCTGCTGCCTTTTGGGTGCGTGGCAGGCGGCTCTCGACGGTCTCGAGGTCGCGCAACTGCAGTTCCAGGTCGATAACTTCCTTGTCGCGCACGGGATCGACCGTGCCGTCCACATGGGTGATGTTGTCGTCGTCAAAGCAGCGCAGCACATGCAGGATGGCGTCGGTCTCGCGGATATTGGCCAGGAACTTGTTGCCCAGTCCCTCACCCTTGCTGGCACCCTTTACCAGGCCGGCGATGTCGACAATCTCGACGGTGGCCGGCACGATGCTTTTGGGGTTGCAGAGTTTGACAAGGGCGTTGAGCCGCTCGTCGGGCACGGTGATCATGCCCACGTTTGGCTCGATGGTGCAGAAGGGAAAGTTGGCTGACTGTGCCCGCGCGTTAGACAGGCAGTTAAACAACGTTGACTTGCCCACGTTGGGCAGTCCGACGATACCGCATTTGAGTGCCATATAATTTAGTCGTTAGTTGATGGTTGATAGTCGTTATAATTGTTAATGACGCCGCCGTGGTCTTGCTTGAAGTATAGCGGCGACTTGCCCACAACCTTGCGGAAGAACTTGCCCAGGCTGGACTGGTCGGCAAAGCCGAAGTCGGCGGCGAGTTCTTTCATCGACTTGGTGGTGGTGACGAGTTCGCGCTTGATGCGTGATGCGAGCAGCGTCGAGATGATTTCTTTGGCTGTTCGTCCGCTCTTGCGTTTGCAGATGTCGCTCAGGTATTTAGCCGTGAGGTTCAGGCGGTCGGCATAGAAGGCGACTTCGTGCTTAGTGGTGACGTTGCTGCTCACTTCGCTGATGAAGCGTCTGAAGTAGGCGTCGGTTTGTGTATAGACTGTGTTGCGCGGCTCAAGATTGTTATCCCTTGACATGATGCCACTCATAGTGATGAGCAGGGCGTGGGTGAGGGTGAGTGTGACTTCGCGTGCATTGGGCAGTTGCTCCATATCGCCACACTGCCTGAGCGTCGCTGTCTGGGCGAGAAGCAGTTGCCAGTCGCCGTCGTCTCCAACGCGCGCTACCGGCACCTCAAAGAGGTGGATTATCTGCTCGGTGGCGATGCCGATGGCCGCGTCCTGGGCGAAAGCCGGATCGAACAGAATCGCTATGGCCGCAAAGTCGTCGCTGGTGCGTATATAGTTTGACAACATTAGGTTGTTAAAGCAAAGGCGGGTTTGAGGTTCGATGTGGAGAATTTCCATGTTGAACTCGACCCATGCCTCGCCGGCGGTGCACAGCAAGACAACGGCTAACGGCCGGTCGCTGCGTGGTGGTCGCGGAGTGCGCAGCACACTGCGGTCCAGATCGGTGACCACGACGCCGCGTTCGGTTATGGTTTGATAGACGTTCATTGTTTTGGTTATAGGTGCAACTTGCGGCGCAGGAAGCGCGGCGCAAACGAGATGTGACGCAGCGCGGTTGCTACGGTGCCGTAGTGATGACACATTATCTTGAAGCGTTCGCGCAGCGAGCGCCATTCGTTGCGGGTGGTGAGGCCCTCGTCGAGGTAGTCGATGAGTGGAGCGTCGCCGGCATAAACGTTGAGTGTTGAGCGTTTGAGGATTTTCACACACCAGTCGTAGTCGGCGCTGTAGCGGTACCGCAGGTCGTAGTGCGGCGCGAGGTCACGTCGCGCGATGAAGGCCTGATGGCACACGAGCATGCCCTGCTTGAACGAGTCAGCGGTGAGGTGCTCCGGCGCGGTGAGATGGCGCATACCGGTCACGTGCCGCTCGGCATCCACCAGTCGCGTCTGCCCGTAGATAACACCGGGTAGAAGTCCTTCCCCCACGCCCCCTCCTGAAGGAGAAAGAGCGATGACATTCGCCAGGCGTTGCAGCACATCGGGAGCGGCGAAAGCGTCGCCGGCGTTGAGGAAGATGAGGTAGCGGCCGGCGGCCCGGTCGATGGCTCGATTCATCGCGTCGTAAAGGCCGCCGTCTTTCTCGCTCACGGCACTGCGTTGCTCGATGCCGCTTTGCTCAACGAGCGTCATTGTGGCATCGGAGGAGGCTCCGTCCTGCACGAGCCACTCAAAGTCGCGGCACGTCTGCGCGGCGATGCTCGCGATGGTGGCGGGCAAAGTCGCGGCGGCGTTCCACGTGACGGTGATGATTGAAAATAACGGGCTGAAGGCCTTTTCTGAACAATTCATAGTGCAAAGGTAGCAATTTTCTATGGATTGACCATTAATAATTGTTCCAAATTGCGGGAAAAGTTGTAACTTTGCGGTTGTAAACAACCTGACGAACTATGCGAAGGATTATTTATATCGCGCTATCTGTGGCGCTACTGATGATTGCCGGCGGCTGCGACAAGGTGAACAACACCGAGGTGCCGAAGTATCCGGTGCGCCTGCAGTTGAAGGACTACGGGTTATGGTCGGTCTACGGTGTACACGGCCTCGGAGACTGGCGCCTGTTTGTGCGCAGCAAGGGCTTGCCGGAGGGCTTCCCCTATAACGCCAACACGTTGACCGGTTACGGCGGCGTGCTGCTGATGATGGGATCGCAGTCCTATCCGGTGGCCTACGACGCGTCGTGCCCCGTGGAGAACCAGCAGTCGATTATCGTTGAGGTGGCGAGCAACCTGGAGGCCGTCTGTCCCAAGTGCGGCTCGCGGTACAACGTGTTTGAGTATGCCGGACAGGCGGTGAGCGGCATTGCCGCCACAAGCAAACTGGGGCTGCGCCTCATCACCATCCGCGACTACGACCAGGGCAACCCCACGGCCGGCTGCAACATCTACAGTTATTAAATCTCATAACGCCGTTTATTAACATGAATTTCCATGAATTATCCACGAATTATTAATTAAAACGATAAAATATAGAATAATAATTTTCGTGTTAATATAAAAAAGCGACTTTTGTAGTGGACAATTACTGAAGAATAAAACTTGTCACGGTGGAAATAAATTTGGGAATGTGCCGTTTTTTAAGTAACTTTGCAAGCAGAAAACAACAATAACAAATAAAAATTCAGAAAAGATGAAAAAAACATTATTGATGCTGGTGGCAGCGATGTTCTGCCTCGTGGGCCTGAACGGCTGCGGCAGCGACAAGGACGAGCCGGTGGCAACTGCGACTGCTCATTATGAAGTTACATTCTCATCAGATGTGCGTGAGGCCACAGAAACAATCGTAATCTTTTACAAGGGGGATGACAACGAGAACAAAATTGCGACCCTTGACCGTACCCAGACCTCTTGGACTAAGGACGTGACCTCAACAAAGGCGAGCGCTGAATTCGGCTATCGTATAGTCGTGTCAGCCAAGGGTGTCAGTGAACTGACAAAGGATAGTTATGATTTTAGTGCCACTGGAAGTATTAAAATAGTGCGCGGCAACAATGAGATGAACAACATGCTTGCCTACTATTACAAACAAGAGAACAACGCTTCTGTTTCGGAGAGTGTTGCAAAGGCTGATGTCTCGCGCAAGTTGGTTGCCAATCTTAACAAAGCCGTTGGCTATACCGTCAACAGAGAAGGAGCCTCTACCCGAAATGATGGCTTGAACTTCGGCAACAATTAAGTTACCACAAGAGTGTCAATTGACCAAGAGACACAAGCGCTCGAGCCGGCATTGTATCTGATTCCCGTCGAGCTCAGCGATGAGACAACCGACGCGGTGTTGCCCCTGGGCAACACCGCTGTTGTCACACGCCTTCGCCACTTCATCGTGGAGAACGTGCGCTCGGCGCGCCGCTTTCTCAAGCGTTGTGACCGCTCGATTGACATCGATGCGCTCACGTTCGCCGAACTCAACGGCCACACGCCGCCCGAGGCGGTGGCAAGAATGCTTGAGCCGCTGGAACACGACGAGCCGATGGGTGTTATCAGCGAGGCCGGTTGTCCGGCGGTGGCTGACCCGGGGGCTGATGTGGTGGCCATCGCGCAGCGCAAGGGGCTCAAGGTTGTGCCGCTCGTGGGTCCGTCGAGCATCATTATGAGTCTGATGGCCAGCGGCATGAACGGACAATCGTTCGCCTTCTTGGGCTACCTGCCCATCGACGACGCGGCGCGCCGTCGTGCCATCGACCAGTTGGCCCATCGTGCTCGCCACGAGCATCAGACGCAGATTTTTATCGAGACACCCTATCGCAACAATCGGCTGCTCAAGCAGTTGGTGGACACGTTGCCGCCGCAGTTGCGCCTGTGTGTGGCAAGCGACATCACCGGTCGCCGCGAGAGCATCGTCACGCGCACTGTCGAGCAGTGGCGTCGTCACGGACTTGGCGACTACGACCGCGTCCCCACGATATTCCTTGTGAATGAATGACCGCTCAGGATAGAAAATACGACCAATTGCCACGTCCGGGCGTGATAAACTTTGACGATGACGATGAGACGCCGCGCTGGCAGCCGCAGGCTCCGGCCGCGTCGCCCGTCGCCGAAGAGGCGGCCGATGCCTCTCCGGCGTTTGACTTCATCTCGTTAGGCAGCGGTTCCAGCGGCAATTGCGCCTACTTGGGTGTGCCCGGCAGCGGAGGCATCCTCATTGACGCCGGCGTAGACCCCGAGGTGGTGTTCGCCGCGTTGCGCCGCCATGGTGTGACGCCAGAGATGATACGCGGCATCGTTCTCACCCATGACCACAAGGATCACGTGAGTTACGCCTACACCATAGTGCGCAAGAACAAGCATATCCCCATCTATTGCACGATGCGGCTCTTGAAGGGGTGGCTGCGGCGCAGCCGTGTGTCGCGCCGTGTGCAGGACTATGTGAAGCCCATCTACAAGGAGACGCCGTTCACCGTTGCCGGCATGACGGTGACGGCGTTTGAGACAAGTCATGACGGCTCTGACAACATGGGTTTCTCGATAACGCGTGATGGACGCACGTTTGTCGTGGCAACCGATATGGGCCGCATCACGCCGCGCGCCGAGCACTATATGTCGCAGGCTCACTTCTTGATGATTGAGAGCGACTACGACATCCACATGCTTGAGAGCGGCCGCTATCCCGAGATGCTCAAGCACCGCATTCGCGGCGAGCAGGGACACCTGGATAACGAGGCGAGCGCGCGCTTTGTTGTAGACCATTACCATGCCGAACTGCGCTACGTGTGGCTGTGTCACCTCAGCGCCGAGAACAATACCCCCGAGTTGGCCGTGCAAACGATGACCGCGGCGCTGACTGCACGAGGCTTGACGGTGGGCGACGGCAGCAACGCGCCCGAGCAGCGCGACCGCGATGTGCAGGTGTACGCCTTGCCGCGCTTTGAGCCCTCAACCTTCTTTGTCGTCAACTAAAATCTCTAGAATCCCTAGAAACCCTAGTATGTCTAGAAATCCTAGAATCCCTTGAAACCCTAGTATCTCTAGAAATCCTAGAGAAACTATTTCAGAAAAACCAAAAGACAAAACAAATAAAAACGATGAGAACCGGAATTTTAACAACTATGGCCTTGCTCGCGCTGGTGGGCTCCATCGTGGTAAATGGTCAACAGCCGCCGGTAAGCCCTTCAGAGGGAGACCCGCGCGAGCAAGCGGTTCGAGAGGCCGTGGCGCGGCAGATGCCGCCGCTGATGGGAGTGGGCTCACTCAAGGTGCGGTCGATTAACGCCGCCGGCGACACCGTCAAGGTGGACGTGAGCGAGAACATGGGCGATGTGCCGTTCACCCGTGAGACTATCGAGGGGCTTAAGAGCGAAATCAGTGCGATCTATGACGGCAAGCCGGTGCGGCTGTCGATTATCGGCAACGACATCGAGCGCTACTATTGCGACTTCTTGCCGCAGTACCGCCGCTCTCATGCCACGTTTGTCAAGCATGTGGGGCAGCCGGCGGCGAGCCTCGACGGCAAGATTGTTGCCACGTGGCCGAGCCACGGCTGGTACTTCGAGCCGAAACTCGACCGCTGGGAGTGGCAACGCGCGCGCTTGCTGCAAACGGTCGAGGATATGTACACCCATAGTTATGTTATCCCCTTCCTGATGCCGATGCTGGAGAATGCCGGAGCCTACGTGTGGGATGCACGCGAGCGCGACACCCACAGTTTCGGCGCCGTGGTGGATGCCGATGGCGGCCTGGCGCAGAAGAGCGTCAAGGAGCGCAGTGGCAAGCACAAGTGGCGCAAGGGCGATGGTGCGGGCTTCGGCTATGCCCGCACGGCTTATCGCAACTTCGAGAACCCGTTTGCCGAAGGCTCATACCGTGTGGTGGACGCTGCCACCGGCAGTCAGAAGGCTTCCACGGCGAGTTATGACGTCACGATGCCCGAGGGCGGCGACTTTGCCGTCTATGTGTCCTACAAGACGTTGCCCAATAGTGCCGAGGCGGTGCGTTACACCATCAATAGCCTGGCCGGTGCCGATGAGTTTGTTGTCAACCAGACGATGGGCGGCGGCACATGGGTCTACTTGGGCACATTCCCGCTGCAGGCAGGCTTGAATAAGGCTGTGGTGGTGGTGAGCAATGCCGGAGACCAAGCCGGCAAGGTTGTCACTACCGATGCCGTGCGCATCGGTGGCGGCAAAGGCAACATCGAGCGTCGCGTGGCGCTGCCCACGCCCGAGAACCGCGCTATCGCCGCTCGCCACGAGGACGAGAAATACCTCGGCAAAGAGGGCGTTGACTACAAGTGGCAGGGGAGTGGTGAGCACCCGTGGTTCCACCTGGGTTCGCGCTATTATCTGCAATGGGCCGGCTTCCCCGACAGCGTCTATAGCACCAGTGAGGGTATCAACGACTATGTGGACGACTACCGCTCGCGCGGCGAGTGGGTCAACTATCTGGCCGGCGGCAGCGAGGTGCTGCCCGGCCGCAAGGGCTTGAACGTGCCGGTGGACGTGTCGTTCTGCCTGCACACCGATGCCGGCAACACCGGCACCGACTCCATTGTGGGCACTCTGCTAATCTATAGCACCAAGAAAAACGGCGAGCAGTTCGGCAACTACGAGAACGGCACGCCCAGAACCATCTCGCGCCGCTTTGCCGACATGGTGTCGACCCACGTCGTGAATGACATCCGCGCCAAGTATGAGCCCAACTGGATGCGCCGCGGCATGTGGGATAAGTCCTACTATGAGGCGCGCGTGCCGGAGGTGCCCGCCCTGCTGATGGAGTTGTTGAGCCATCACAACTTCGCCGATATGCGTTACGGTCTTGACCCGCAGTTCCGTTTTGACGTGAGCCGCTCTATCTATAAGGGTATCCTTGACTTTATCGCCGCTCGCGACGGTTTCAAGGCCGTTGTGCAACCGCTGCCGGTGCGCGCCATGTCGCTCACCGCTGCCGGTGCCGCCGGCGACTATACGCTCTCATGGCAGCCCACGCCCGACGCGCTCGTTGAGGGTGGCGCGATGCCTACGGCCTATCAGGTGCTCGAGCGTACCGAGGCTACCGGTGCCTTCCGCGTGATTGCCACCGTGACCGGCACTACTCATCGTGTCAACATCCCTGCCGGCGAACTGCGCGACTATCGCGTGGTGGCCGTCAACGACGGCGGACGCAGTTTCCCGAGTGAGACCCTCAGCGCCGGCACGCCCAAGGGTAAGGTAAAAGGCTCGGTGATTGTGGTGAATGGCTTTACACGCGTCAGCGCTCCCGACTGGTTCGACAGTCGCGACAGTGCCGGCTTTGACGACAACAAAGATCATGGCGTGCCCTATGTGCAGCAAATCAACTATCTTGGCTCGCAGTATGAGTTCCGTCGCAAGGTGGAGTGGCGCGACGACGACGCTCCCGGAGTGGGCGCCTGCCGCAGCGACCACGAGACCGAGGTGGTGGCGGGCAACACGTTTGACTATCCGGCAATCCACGGCCGCGCGCTCATGGAGGCCGGCTACGCGTTCTGCTCGACGAGCGTTGCCGCCGTCGATGAGGGGCGTGTGTCGCTCTCCGGCTATGATGTGATTGATTTGCTCATGGGCAAGCAGAAACAGGTGAAGACCGGACGCGGCGCGATGCCCGACCGCTACGCCGCTTTCCCGGCCGGACTGCGGCAGGCAGTCGCTACGGCCGCGCGGCGCGGCGCCGGCGTGCTGCTCAGCGGCTCGTTTGTCGGTACCGATATTTGGGACAACGTCAGCGACAGCATCGACAGTGAGGCCGCCGCATGGGCTCGCGACGTGATGGGCTATGTCTACCTCAACGGGCGTGCCGCTCTTGACGGTAACATCGCCACTGTCACTTCGCCAATGGAGGCATCCTTCCCTGTGGGTCTCAAGGCGCACTTTGTCAACCGCCTCAACCCGCGCTTCTACGCCGTTGAGTCGCCGGACGCCATCAAGGCCGGTGACGAGCGCGGCGCCACCATCATGCGCTATAGCGAGAACAACCTGCCGGCGGCTATCGCCAGCGACCGCGGCACCCACCGCACGGTCGTGTTCGGCTTTCCGTTGGAGACCGTTACAGACGCCGCCCAACTCAACCGCCTCGTGGCCGCCGCCCTAAACTACCTCAATCCATAGCATATAGCGATGATTTACGTTTAAGCGTGGCGGGCACCGCCACGCCACTTAACGAGAAACGAATTTTTCAAATAACCTATTAACTCAAAACCTCTATCCCCCTTCTTGTAGGGCCTGGCGTTGGCTTGGCCGTCGGGGGGTGATGGGGGAGGATTTAAAAACAATGATTGACTGCTTTATCCCTTTTGCCGGCCGTGAACAAGCTCAAGCCACCATCGACGGACTGCGCGCCTGTCCGCTCGTGGGCGACATCTACCTGCTGGCACCCGCCGAGGTGACCGACAACGTGGACGGCTGCCGCCGCCTCACCATCGGCGGTTTGACCTCAAGTGCCACTATGCGCCTTGTGGCTGACGCGGCTCGCGCCGAGCGCGTGCTGCTCTACTCCAAGCACGACACGTTGAAGATGGCACCCTTTGCCATCGAGCGCTTTAACTCGCTCGCCGCCGATAGCGGTGCCGTTATGCTCTATGCCGACCACTACAACGTGACCGAGGCCGGCGCCGTGAAGGCTCCCGTGATTGACTACCAGCAGGGCAGCCTGCGCGACGACTTCGACTTCGGCTCGGTGCTCTTCTTCGACACCGCCGCCCTGAAGGCTGCCGCCGCCGAACTGAGCGGTGACTACAAGCACGCCGGCCTCTATGACCTGCGCTTGGCCTTGAGCCGCCGTGGCGAGATTGTCCACATCAACGAGTTCCTCTATAGCGACGTGGAGCAGGACACCCGCAAGAGCGGCGAGAAGATTTTTGACTACGTTGATCCGCGCAACCGCGACCGCCAGATTGAGATGGAGGCCGTGTGTACCGAGCATCTCAAGCGAGTGGGAGGTTATCTGTCGCCCGTCAAGGCCGACGGCACGCCCAACTTCCGTCACATCGAGTTTGACCACGACAAGTTTGCCGTCGAGGCAACGGTGATGATTCCCGTGCGCAACCGCATCCGCACCATCCGCGACGCCATCGGCAGTGTGCTCAAGCAACAGACCAACTTCAAGTTCAACCTGATGGTGGTGGACAACTTCTCGACCGACGGCACCCGCGAGGCCATCGACGAGTTTGACGACCCGCGCTTGATCCACATCATCGCCGACTTCTACGACATGGGCATCGGCGGCTATTGGAACCTGGCGGCCCACCACGAGCAGGCCGGTAAGTTTATCGTGCAACTCGACAGCGACGATATGTATGCCGGCGAGGACACGCTGCAGACGATGGTCGACGCGTTCTATGAGCAGAACGTGGCGATGGTCGTGGGTACCTACCAGATGACCGACATCAACCTCAACCCCATTCCGCCGGGCATCATCGACCACCGCGAGTGGACGCCCGAGAACGGCCGTAACAACGCCTTGCGTATCAACGGCCTCGGTGCGCCGCGAGCGTTCTACACACCGGTGCTGCGCGATGTCAAGATTCCCAACACGAGTTATGGCGAGGACTACGCCCTCGGCCTGAACATCTCGCGCCACTATCAGATTGGTCGCGTTTATAAGCCGGTGTACCTGTGCCGCCGGTGGGACGACAACAGCGACGCCGCCCTCGACGTCGACAAGATGAACCGCAACAACCTCTATAAGGACCGCATCCGCACGTGGGAACTCCAGGCCCGCATCGCCCTTAACCGCCGGTAAACCTCGTTGGTGACACATGCTTTTACAAAGTACGCGTCACCAATGAGCCTCTATTATGAAATGAATTCAGGCCGCAGCGGAACCCGCGAAGCGGGTGACAGTCTGTAGGCGGGGGTGAAGCGCAGCGGAACCCCCGCGGGGGGGGGGG
>JAFTDD010000086.1 GCA_017454355.1 Muribaculaceae bacterium | reverse complement strand
TTTATAAACGCTGAACCTAACACCCCTCCTTTAGGAGGGGACGGGGGAGGCCCAATAACAATGGGTTTTATTGAAGTCAACGATGTGGTGAAGCGTTACAGCGGCCACACTGCCCTCGACCACGTGAGCCTCAGTGTGCCGCAGGGCAGCATCTACGGTCTGCTTGGCCCCAACGGTGCGGGCAAGACGTCGCTCATCCGCATCATCAACCAGATTACCGACCCCGACGAGGGCACGGTGAGCATTGGCGGGCGCCCCATGCGCCGCGACGATGTGGCTCGCATCGGCTACCTGCCCGAGGAACGTGGCCTGTACAAGAAAATGAACGTGGGCGACGAAATCGTCTATTTGGCGCGCCTCAAGGGCATGAGCAAGGGCGACGCCATCATGGCAATGCTCGACTGGCTCAAGCGTTTTGACCTGAGCGAGTGGCGCGACAAGAAGGTGGAAGCCTTGAGCAAGGGTATGCAGCAAAAGGTGCAGTTTATCGCCACCGTCATCCATCGTCCCGAGTTGCTAATCTTCGACGAGCCGTTCAGCGGCTTCGACCCCGTGAACGCCGACCAACTCAAGGCCGAAATCCTGCGCTTGCGCGACCAGGGCAGCACCATCCTCTTCTCGACCCACAACATGGAGAGCGTGGAGGCTATCTGTGAGGAAATCTCATTAATCAACCATTCCAAGGTTGTGCTGCAAGGACGCGTGGACGACATCCGCCATGGCCACAAGAAGAACGTCATCGCCGTGAGCGTCGACCGTGGTGGGCGGGTGGAGGCCGACCCGTCGCTCTTCACCGTGTTGCCGGCCGAGGCCGGACGGCGCGACACGCTCGTGCGCCTCAACGCCGGGGTTACCGTGCGAGAGGCCATCGCATGCCTCAACGAGCGCTACACGCTCACCGGCTTTACTGAAGTCCTCCCCTCGATGCACGAAATCTTTGTCGAAACCGTCAAACAAGAGGTTTAGGGCAAGATGTTTAGGGGTTGAGCGTTTAGGGGTTGAGCCAATCGCTATCGCGATTGGGAATAATTGTAGGGCCTGGCCGTCTGAGACGACAAGACTATTATCCCCGAGCGCTTGTAGGGGCAGAATTTATTCTGCCCACCTCGAGGCTCAACCCCTCAACCCCTCAACTCTCAACGCTCAACCTCTCAACCCCTCAACCCCTCAACCCCTCAACCATTAATAAAACGATTATGGAAAAACTGAAACTGATTATAGTGCGGGAATACATGGCGATTGTGGGCAAGAAGTCGTTCATCGTCATGACGCTGCTCATGCCGTTTCTTATTGTGCTGGTGGGCTTGATACCCATCGCCATCGAGTATTTTAACCGCAGCGGCAGCGACCAACTCACCGTGGCCGTGGTTGACAACAGCGGCCAATATGGCGGCGCGATTGCCGACGACGAACTGTATCACTTCGTGCCGCTCACCGGTGCCGATGCTGCCGACCCGCGCGCCTGCTACGACAAGGCCGACGGCAACATCGAGGCCGTTGTGGTCATCCCGGCCGACGTGGACAGCGTGCCACAGGTCACCGTCTATAGCGAGAACACCATCGCCGTGAGCCTCAAGAGCCACATCACCCGCCAGTTGAGCGACACCATCACCGCCCGCCGCATCGCCGCCTACGGCGTGCCAGGCATGGCCGAGATGGTCAACAAGGCCTCCGTCGACGTAGACCTCAAGAGTGTGCGGTGGAGCGCCGACGGCAGCGAAGAGGAGACCAGCACCGAGATTGCCCTGGCAATAGGCTTGATTTTAGCCTTTGTCACATATATGTTTGTGCTCAGTTACGGCGCCATGATTATGAATGGCGTGATCGAGGAGAAAACCAACCGCATCGTGGAGGTTGTCGTGAGCAGTTGCAAGCCGTTCCAACTGATGATGGGCAAGATTATCGGTGTGGGGCTTGTGGGGCTCACCCAATTTGCCGTGTGGGTGGTTATCCTCATTATCGTGGCAATGGTGGGCGGCTCGATGGCCGCGGACAGCGTTGACCCGTCGACACTGGCTGCCGCCGAGGTCGCCAACCTGCCCGGCGGTGCCGATGCCGTTGTCGAGGTGGCCGATGGTGACGCGATGTCACGCGTGATGACCGGCATCATGGGCGTGAATTACGTTCAGATTCTCGTTGCCTTTGTGCTATACTTTATCGGTGGTTATCTGCTTTACGCCAGTCTGTTCGCCGGCTTTGGCAGTGCCGTGGACCAGGCCAGCGACGCCTCGCAGTTCACCCTGCCTGTTGTTATCCTGATGGTTGTCGCCCTTTATGCCGGCATGGGCTGCATCGAGAACCCCAGCGGCCCGATGGCGTTCTGGTGCTCGATGATACCCTTCACCTCGCCGGTGGTGATGATGGTGCGGTTGCCCTACGACGTGCCGATGTGGGAGTTGGCCCTGAGTGTGGCAATCCTTTTCGGCACCGCCATCGCCATCACGTGGCTCGCGGCGCGCATCTACCGCACGGGCATCCTGCGCTACGGCAAGAAGTTCGGCTTCAAAGACATCTTCCTCTGGATTAAAGGCTGACCGGATAACCGCGCCCACGTGAAGGTTTAACAAAACCTGCGGCTTTCTAAGGTGGCTTCAGTGGTTGAGATAGTAGTCGGAAAGTGGCAAAAATTCAAAGTAGTCGGAAAGTGGCAAAAAAATCGACTTTCCGACTACTATTGTATCGAAACAATATCACATATTTTGTTTTTTGCTTGCTGTTCAGGAAAATAATCGCACCTTGGCAGAAGAGTATTATCCATTACTGTAACAAGAAATACTATTTGTCATGAAGTGCTATAATCGAGAACGGGAGCAGCAAATGCTCCACACGAGACTATAGCAAGCTGCGTGGATTTATGAACTCAAAAAGCAAGAAAGCCGCTATCGTGAGAGCGTCCCGCAAGCAAAAGTCAACTTGATGCTTGAGCAGACGCCACAACTGCGCGGGATGAAAATTCACCTGGGCCGCCCGCGGCAACAAAACTGAGAATAGCACAAAGAAAAAAATAGCCCAATCCACGTTAAGTATGCCGCGCGCCCCCGCGCCGGCCATCGGTGTGGCAAAATTTCAGTTCGCCGACAAAGATCCCCTAACCTGTGCCCCAAAACGGCACACCAGGGCCCTACCTTTGCACCGTGAACTTTTTTAATTCAACTATTTTCTATGGAAGCATTAACAACTATCGTATCAATGACGCGCCAGTGCGGACACATCAGAGTGCCTGACTACCAGCGCGCTTACTCGTGGGACACTGACCCCAAGGGCGGTAACAAGCAAGTGAATATGTTTCTTGCCGACCTTGAAGACTACTTGCGCAGTGGCAACAAAAAAACACCGTACTACTTCGGGCACTTCCTCTTTGAGGAATTGGGCGAGGGCGAGTTTGCCGTGATTGACGGACAGCAACGCCTCACGACTATCATCATCTTCGTCAGCGCAGCTTTGGAACGCATCAAGAGCCAGCGCGAACTGAATGAGGCGGAGCTCATTTTGGGCGAAGACCTCATCAAGCGCCGCAGCAATTATCGTTTCTCGACCGTCGACTATGACAACCAACTTTTCCGTGACTATGTGATAGATCGCGTCAAGAAAGACCACAATGGCGTGGAGACCACCTCCGCTCATCGCATCATGGCGGCCTACGACTTCTTCGCCAGTACGTTGTCGACGATGGACATCGAGCACGTCGAACAGCTAATTTGGGCAGCCGTCAACGCCTCATGCACGACCCACGTTGTCACCAGCGAGGCCGAAGCTGTGCAGATGTTCCTTTTCCAAAACAACCGCGGCAAGCATCCGTCACGGCTGGAGGTCATCAAGGCGCAGTTCATGTACGCAATCCACGTCTATGGCGGCGAAGGGACCGAGGCGATGCTGCAAGAGGTAACATCTCGCTTCGAGACAATCTATCGCAGCATCTCGCGCATAGAGAACTTTGTCGACGAGGATGACGTGTTGAGCCACACCATGCGGGTGTACTGCAACTCGCTGTGGGGCGACAGTCCCGAGAACCGCGTGCGCGACGAGTTGAGCAAGACCTCACGCTTGGAGTTCATCCGCGAGTTCACGCTATCGCTTGAGCGCAGTTTCAATAACCTTGTAACGCTCAATGACGACCGCTGCAAGGATGTTGACATCGAGGCGGCACTCGTTTGCGGACACTACGACATCGCGCTACCGTTCTTCATCAAGGCCTATAGCAACGGTGTGTCTTGGGAGGACTTGAAGCTCATGGCTCGCGCCCTGGGCGACATCCTGCTGCGCGACAACATCATCGGCACGCGAGCCTACTTGACGTCCCGTCTCAACGGTGTGTTCCAAAGTTTCACGTCACGAGATGTCAACAAGATAGTCAAGCACATTAACTGGATGAAGCATGCCAATGACTGGAATTGGGCTTATTGGAACAATGACGAACTTGAACGCGTCGCCTATGGCTACTGGGGACCAAGTAGCCACAAGGCGGCAAAGGTGCTGTTGTGGAGATATGAGAACAGCCTGATAGACAATGGCTATCCTGCCTTGCCGTTCTGTAGCATTGAGGCCCCGCATCTTGAGCACATCGCCCCACAGACCGAGAACGAGTCTCCGGCGGCCGGATATGATGTTTATGACGAGGACTTTAAGGAGAAATACCTGTGTTGCATCGGTAATTTCCTGCTACTCTCCGGGACGCACAACATTGTAATCGGCAACAAACCGTTCGAGGAAAAGCGTGCCACCTATGGCTATCTGGCACAAGAGCGTGAGATACAGGCGATGACCGAGAGCGACCACGTGTGGAACCGCGAGAAAATCGCCCAACGCTTGGAGAAACTCATCAAGTTCATGCTCGACAACATTTAAGAATCGGTTTGGCGATTGTTTTTAGAAATCGTCTTCAATGCTAAACATAAGCTTGTAGGGACACGATTTATCGTGTTCACCCGTCGGCAACCGGGCACAATGAACCAGTGTCCCTACAATTTGGCAATCAACTAATTAAAGAGTATTAAACAACTAATTTACTAACGACTAACGACTAATCGACTAACGACTAATCAGCTATGGACAAATTCTATTGTGAGTATTGTGGGCGGGACTTCCGCAACGTGCGTCAGTTGACGCTCGCCAAGTGTGACCGCCACCCCGATGGACCCAACCGCGGCAACCACTCCCCCGCATTATAATCATAGCAGACATGCGTAAAAGAAAAACAGCTATAATCCTGTCCATCTTACTGGGGACATTTGGCATACAACACCTCTATCTGGGAGGAAAATATGCCAAACCGTTGGCTGGATTATCCATCATCTTTCTGGCACTCCTCATCATCCCGATGGCAATAGGCCTCCTTGAAGGTATCTGGCTATTCATGATGAGCGACGAGGAGTTTGACGAACGATTCAACAGCATCGTTTTGGGCGAAAAGCAACAGGCACGTCACTTCATCAACGGCGAAAACTTGACTCTACTGGTGTATGACGACACATTAGTGATGATCAAGAATAGCATAATAGAATTTATAAAGGCGGGCTACAACGGCCAACGGTCGGCACGGCTCCGGTCGATGCCAATCATCAACCTAAAGGACGTGCGCCTGACGCCGGCTACGCCATTAGTTGATGGTCGCCTGCAATTTATTGAAGCTGGAAATGCCTCGGGAAGCGGTTTGGAGGGTGATTTCATTGAAGCCCGGCGCGCCAAGGAATTCCTCACTGTTGAATTTGGCGAACCATATAATGATGTAGCAGGGCAAGTCAAAGAGCACATCAAACAATCTATAAGCTGAGAATGTAGTCTGGATGCACATTAATTTGTAACCGTCAAAACCTTTTTGTGCATTACTGATGAAGATTTGATGCTTGCGAAGCCCACCCCGTAAGACACCCTTTGTGTCATGGGATGGGCTTCTATTTTATCGCGAGCTTTGAGCGCAACCTATACCATTGCAGGCATTTCTATATTCAACAACAAACGGAACGTCGGACAGCAATCCCCTATAACCACCAATCACTAAAACCCTTCGCAACCAATCACCGTCTATCGACTAATGACTGGCACTCAGTTGTCGAAGAGGTCGTCGAGGGCGATGCTGGTAGTGATGTGACGCGAATAGGCGCTGTCGGCCATCCCAAAGATTCCATGCGGTTAAGGAAATACGAACTCGGTTTCCAAATCGGCGATTTTTTTCGTGATTTGGAAGGCAAAGCGGCAACTCGGTTTCCAAATCGGCGATTTTTTTCGCGATTTGGAAGGCGAGTTTGGTGATATGAATGGTCGCTCGGTTGCCGCCGCCGTCTCAGCGGAGGTTGCTCAAGGCGTAGAGCGGCACGATGTCGACGTGAAACGCGGTCTGTGGGGAGTCGGTGTCTTGGCGGCTCAACTGTCCGAAATGTTCCAGCGAAGTTCTTACGGCACGTTGCAGATGACGCTTGCGCATGAAGAACCATAGGCTTTGCATGGCTCCCTGGGTGCTCGCCTTGACCTTTACCGGCAGTACAACGCCATCGCGAGCACACAGATAATCAACTTCGGCGTTTGTCCCTCGGGCGGTGTTGACCCAATAATGCAACTCCGCTTTCACGTAGCAGTCTTGATATTTGACCATCTCCAAGCCGGCAAACATCTCGGAGGCCGCTCCCTTGTTGACAAAGTCAACATCCGTGGCAAGCAGTATATCTCGCGCGTTGACACCGAGCATTGTCTGCATGACACCCAAGTCAAAGAATAGATATTTGGTGAATCTCTCGTTCTGTTCGGCTCCAAGCGGGAGTCCGTTGCCATCGCTGTGAGTGACAGGTATTATCAGTCCGGCTTGCGTCAGCAGTCGAAGCGCGTCCTTGACAACCGACGACCGAGTATCTTGTGCCGCCCGTGTAAATGAGAATTTTGTGCCGACCTGCATCGCTGCCGAGCGTAGCACTTGCCATAGCAACGATGGCGACAAGCGGGACTTGTATTTGGCAAAGTCATCACGGTAGGTGTCAAGGATGTCGTTATGCACGCGCGACACCTCGGCGTAGCTGTGTGCACGTGTCCAAATGGCAACCGCCGCCGGCATACCTCCGACAAGGTAGAACGACCGCAGCTGTTCGACAAGGGCGTTGTGAGCTGCCGCTGGAAGAGGCTCGCAACAGCTTGCGTCACTCTTGAGGCCGACCATCGCTTCGAGGCCTTGAGCCGCGAGAAACTCATCAAAGGAGAACGGGTAGACGTACATCGAACGGATGCGCCCTACGCCGAATGACGGTATTTCTCCCAGAGCAAACTCAAGGAGAGAGCCGGCGGCAATGACGTGCAGCTCGGGGAAGTCTTCCTTGAAATACCTCAACGACATGATGGCATTTTGTGACGCTTGTATCTCGTCGATGAATAGCAAGGTCTCTCCGGGCTTGATGGGCACGGCAAGGATAGCACTGAGTTTCTCGCATGTTTTTTTCACATTGATATCCTCGGTGAACAGTTGTCGGAGTGCCGGTTGCTTTTCCAGATTGATCTCCAGAAAATAGCGGAATTGCCGTCCGAATTCTCTGACAGCGGTTGACTTCCCTACCTGTCGGGCTCCGCGCAGGAGCAATGGTTTGCGGTCTGGGGCGTCTTTCCACTGCAGCAGTTTGTCATCAATGAGCCTCTTGAAATAAGTCATAATAAGAATGTCGCATTAAAGAAACAGAAACAAAGTGCAAGCAATTAGTCGTTTGCACCTGCAAAATTAATAAAATTTGCGAAAAGTCAATGCAAAAATCGTGCGAAATTTGCGAAAAGTCAATGCAAAAATCAGTCAAAATTTGCGAAAAGTCAATGCAAAAACCGGCCGAAATAATCTCCCGTGAATTCTCGTGAATTGGCGTGAATTTCTTTTGTTCCTTCTGTTCTTTTGTCAAAAAAAGTCAATGCAAAAATCGTGCGAAATTTGCGAAAAGTCAATGCAAAAACCGGCCGAAATAATCTCCCGTGAATTCTCGTGAATTGGCGTGAATTTCTTTTGTTCCTTCTGTTCTTTTGTCAAAAAAAGTGGTTCTCACGTAAAATCCGTAAATTGATGATTTTGTTCAATTCGTGAAATTTGTAGTTCATTAGTTTTCTACTTTTAAAGTGGACGCTCAGTAATTGTACTTGATTGTCTTCTTAATTCCCGGAATATGTTGTGTGGTTGGGCGTTCTCCGATGTCACACAGTAATCTACGCGACCCGAATCCTCAAAAGAGGGGTATTTTTAGGATTATAATCCAAAAAAGTCAAAGAATTTTCGGATTACAATCCAAAAAAGTTGCACATTTGGCAGGAAAAGTATATCTTTGCGGCAAAACTGCGATTTGACTATGTATCAACGAGAGTTATTACCGATTATCCGGGAGCGGTGTTTCCGGCACAAGGCAATCTTGCTGCTCGGTGCGAGGCAGGTAGGGAAAACAACCCTGCTCAAGGTATTTGTCAAGGAACGGACTGATAAGGTGCTGTTTCTCAATTGCGATGAGGCGACTACGGTGTCACTGCTTACTAATCGTAATCTGAAAGAATTGCAATTGCTTGTGGGCGATGCCAAGGTTGTTGTTATCGACGAGGCTCAAAAGGTTGACAATATTGGCCTGACAATCAAGATAATGGTGGATAATATGCCTGACGTGCAAGTGATTGCCACCGGATCGTCGGCTTTCGAATTGCGCAACCGGCTCAACGAACCGTTAACAGGGCGCAAATTCGAGTATCGTATGTTCCCAATCTCGACCAATGAGATATACAAGACTTCGGGCTATCTCGATGTCAATCGGTTGCTTGAAACACGCCTCATCTATGGCTCTTATCCTGACATCCTCACCGCTGGCGGCGATGCTCGCCAGTTGCTCAACTCGCTAACCGAGAGCTACCTCTATAAGGACATCCTCACCGCCGAAAACATACGCAAACCTGAGTTGCTCAACAAATTGTTGAAAGCCATCGCATTCCAAGTGGGGGCGGAAGTATCCTACTACGAACTGGCTCAAATGGTTGACAGCGATGCCAAGACGGTGGAACGATATATCGACTTGTTGGAGAAATGTTTTGTCATTTTCCGTCTAAACGGATTGAGCCGCAATCTACGCAACGAGTTGAAGAAAGCAAAGAAAATCTATTTTTACGACAACGGGGTGCGCAATGCCGTCATTCAGCAATTCGCCCCTCTTGACATGCGTGATGATGTGGGTGCGCTTTGGGAGAATTTCTTTATTTCGGAGCGCATCAAGTTCAACCACTACCGACGACATTACTGCAACATCTACTTCTGGCGCACCAAGTCACAACAGGAAATTGATTATATTGAGGAGAGTGACGGCACATTTGCCGCCTTTGAGATGAAATGGAACCCCAAGAAGTCTAACACTTCTTTCCCCCGGTCGTTCATCGACGCTTATCCTGTTGCCGGGCAGGTAGTCATCACGCGTGACAATTACCTGAACTATCTTACTGAATCCACTTGAAAAAGTGCCGAAATGGAAGAAGACAATGCTTGTTTAGCGTCAATTTACGTCTATGACAACGTCTATTCCCGTCGATTTTTCTCGTGATTCTTCACCAATTTTTCGGGAATTATCGGGAAAAATATTGAGTTGCGGTATTTTAGGTATGAAAAACCGCGGGTGGGACGGATTTTTTGCGGCGGCGGTGTCGAAATTCAAAAATTCTGTGTAAATTTGCACGTTAATACATGACCGTCCTATGAAGAATGTGCTGGTAATCGGCTCCACTGGGCAGATTGGCTCTGAGCTGACAATGAAGTTGAGAAGCATCTACAGCGGCGACATCGTCGCCGGCTACATCAAGGGTGCCGAGCCTCGCGGCGAGCTTGCCGAGAGTGGCCCGTCGATGGAGGTGGATATCACCAACGCGCGGCAGATTGCCGAGGCCGTCGACCGCTACCACGTTGACACCATCTATAATCTGGCGGCATTGCTCAGCGCTGTCGCCGAGAACAAGCCGCTGCTGGCGTGGCACATTGGCATTGACGGACTGCTCAACGTGCTGGAAGTGGCGCGCGAGAAGAAGTGCGCCGTGTTCACGCCCAGTTCCATTGGCTCGTTTGGACCCACCGCTCCAAAGGACGGCACGCCACAAGACACCATCCAGCAGCCCAAAACCGTCTATGGTATCACCAAGGTGACGGGCGAGTTGCTGAGCAACTATTATAACTTGAAGTACGGCGTGGACACGCGCTCGGTGCGCTTTCCGGGCCTGATAAGTTATGTGACGCCGCCGGGCGGTGGTACGACAGACTATGCGGTGGACATCTACTATAGCGCCGTCAGGGGCGAGGAGTTTGTCTGCCCCATCGCGCCGGGCACGTTTATGGACATGATGTATATGCCCGACGCGTTGCGCGCCGCTATCGAGATTATGGAGGCCGACCCGAGCAAACTGCGCCACCGCAACTCGTTTAATATCGCGGCGATGAGTTTCGACCCGGAGATTATCGCGAGCAAGATACGCGAGCACCTGCCCGAGTTTGAGATGCGCTATGAGGTGGACCCGCTGCGGCAGGGCATCGCCGAGTCGTGGCCAAACAAACTGGACGACACGTGCGCCCGCATGGAGTGGGGCTGGAAACCCGAGTATGACCTCGAGATGATGACTATCGACATGCTCGACAAACTGTCGCGCCGCTTGTCAAAACCTTAAAATAATAACTCAAGTTTCTGACGTAAAAGTGATTGATACCCAGGTTAATAATAAGCGGATATTTGTAGGGGCAGAATTTCTCATAACTATCAATTTATCTACTATAGAAACTTAATTAAATAGCGATGGACAATATTATCGACTACTCTCAAAAGGACAACTGGTACAAATTGCCCGATGTTACCAAGGATGTTGACACGTTCTACATCTACTCCACGGTGTATATGGGCGCCAACGAGGGTGACCCGGACTACGCTACGCTCGGCAACGCCGAGATGCTCGAGGGCGTAGTAATTGAGCACGCCATCAAGTCGAGCGTATTCGATGATTCCACCAACGTTTTCATTCCCTACTACCGCCAGGCCGGAATGAAACTTGCGGGCGAGACTTGGCTAAAGACCGGTGAGATCACCTCTGTGCTCACCGGCCCATACGATGACATCACCGCCGCTCTCGACTACTACTTCGAGCACTACAATCAGGGACGCCCGTTCATTCTCGCGGGCCACAGCCAGGGCGCAGCCATTGCCCGAATGGTGCTCAAGCGGTATTTCCGGCAACACCCCGACCGCTACGAGCGTATGGTGGCCGCCTATGCCATTGGCTACTCCATCACTGCCGACGACCTCGCCGCCTGTCCTCATTTGAAGTTCGCCACCGGCGAGACAGACACGGGTGTAATCATCAGTTGGCACGCCGAGGGGCCGAAGAACGAGCAGGCAAACGCCCCGACTGCCGCGCTGCTGCCGGGAGGCATCGCCATCAACCCACTCAACTGGAAGCGCGATGACACTTATGCCCCGGCAAGCGACAACCTCGGCTCACTCGTTGCCAACGAGGCCACCTTCACTACCGAGATTTGCGACATTGGCGCCGACGCCAGAGTGTGCGTCGCCCGCGGCACCGTCATCACCAATGCTCGCGCTGTCCCTAACGAGATGCCGGACTTTGCCGGCCCACAAAGTTACCACCAGGACGACTACTCAATCTTCTTCTGCAACATCAAGGACAACGTTGCAAAGCGCGTCGCAGCCTTCCTGGCAAAGCAATAACTACTAAGTGCCTCGTCTTTTGTGCTATACAGCGGTTGAGTTACCTTTGCGGTAAATCAACCGCTTTTATCGATCAATTTTGCCTCTCAAAACCTGGAAACGCCCAAATCGACGATAAACACGACGATTTGAGCGCTTTCCAGCCTGCAAAATGACCTATATGCCAAATATCACGCGGGGAGAGTGTCGATTGGAGCGTCGTGCTTTGGGGGAAGGACGTTGAGGGTGTCTGGCGGGAGGCTGTCCACGGGGAGGCTGTCGACGGGGATGGTGTCGACCTCGATGGTGCCGCAGTCGCGGTAGTCGTCCGGGTTGATGTATTGCTTGGGGGAACCGAAGCGGGCGTGGTAACGCTTGAAGTCGGGGTCGCACAGGAGGCTACGCAGGAAGGTGCCCACGATGGGCAGCGCGGCGCGGCTGCCCTGGCCCAGGGCACCGTTGCGGAAATGAATCTGGCGGTACTCGCCGCCAACCCACACGCCACACACCAGGTTGGGCGTCACGCCCACAAACCACGCGTCGGCGTTGCGGTTGCTCGTGCCGGTCTTGCCGCCGATGTCGGTGTCGAGCATTGTGCCGTTGATGTAGGCGTTGAGGGCGGCACCGGTGCCGCCGGCGTCGGTGCGCGTGGCCATCAGCATCTGTTGCAGCAGGAACGCCGTACGGTATTGGATGGCGCGGTAGGGTGCAAACATTTCCTGCTCGGCGGTGTAGATGACTTTGCCGTCGCGGTCCTCAATGCGCGTCACGAGCACCGGCTCGCGGCGGTCGCCGTCGTTGGCGACGGTGCAGTAGGCCTTCACCAGGTCGACGAGGTTGACATCGCTGGCGCCCAGGCACAGAGCCGGCTTCTTGTCGAGCGGTCCGCTGATGCCCATGGCGGTGGCTGTGTTGGCAACGTTGTCGATGCCCACGTCGAGCCCCACGCGCACGGCCACGCTATTCACGCTTTGGGCAAACGCCTGTCGCAGCGTCATCTCGGCGCCGCTGAAGCGTCCGTTGGCGTTCATCGGGCGCCAGTGCTTCAGTTGACCGTCAGGCTCCGGCAGCACCGTGTCGAGCATTTGGTCGCGCCGGCGGGTGCACGGCGTGAGTCCCCGCTCAAGCGCCGCGGCATAGACCATCAGTTTGAACGTGCTGCCCGGCTGGTGCATGGCTTTCACTTTGTCGTATTTCCACGTCTTGTAGTCCACATCGCCCACCCATGCCTTGACGTGGCCTGTGGCCGGTTCCACGGCGAGGAAGCCGGCGTGCAGGAAGTGGAGCATATAGCGTATCGAGTCCATCGAACTCATTTCGGCCGTCAACGTGTCGGTATCGTAGTCAAAGAGGTGGACGCGGTGCGGCTGGTTCATATAGTAGTCCACCGAGTCAAGGTTGGTGGGGTATCGCGCGAGCAGTCGGCGGTAGGTGTCGGTGTTGCGTGCCTTGTCCTCGACAAAGCCCTCGATTACCTCGCCTCGCTCGTTCACCCAGCAGTCCTCATGCCCCCAGTGTTGCCAAAAGCGTTGCTGGAGCGTCTTCATGTGGCTGACCACGGCCTGCTCGGCCATCCGCTGCATGCGTGTGTCGAGCGTGGTGTGAATCTTGAGGCCATCGCGCCACAGGTTGTAGCCGCTTTCGCGGCACCATGCCTGCAACTCGTCGGCCACCGCCTGGCGGAAGTAGAGCGCCTGTCCGTCAAGGGGGCTTTCGACCGAGAAGTCCAGTTCGATGGGCAGCCTCTTGACCGAGTCGCACGCCTCGTGGCTGATGTGGCCGGCGTTGCATAGGTTGTCGAGCACAACGTTGCGGCGCGCGAGGCTGTTCTTGGGGTTGATGCGCGGGTTATAGGCTGTGGTGGCCTTGAGCAGGCCCACCAGCGTGGCACACTGCTGCACGTTGAGCCGCGACGGAGTGGTGTTGAAATAGGTCTTGGCGGCTGTCTTGATGCCAAACGCGTTGCTGCCGAAGTCCACCGTGTTGGCATACATCTCGAGAATTGCCTTTTTGTCAAAGAACCACTCAATCTTGGTCGCCAAAATCCACTCCTTGCTCTTGGCGATGATGATTTTCATGCCGGGGATGTAGCCCAGCAGGCCGGTGGTGTACTCTTTGCCGCTGCGCATGCGGAACATGTTCTTGACCAGTTGCTGGGTGATGGTGCTCGCGCCACGCGGCCGGCCGCGCAGCACCATGTCCTTGATGGCGGCGCCCAGGGCCTGATAGTCGATGCCGTGGTGGGAGTAGAAACGCTCGTCCTCGGTGTCGATGAGCACGTCAAAGAAGGCGGGTGTGATTGAGTCGTAGGGTACCGGCGTGCGGTTCTCGTCAAAGTATTTGCCAATCACCACGCCGTCGGCGCTATAGATGATGCTGGCCTCGACGGTGTCGGGGTGCATCACTTGGTCGGTGCTTGGTGATGAACCAAAGAGCCACAGGAAGTTGATGTCAACGGCAAGCAAATAGAGCAGGAAGGCCACGATGACCGTTCCCACGGCCGACAATGTCTTGACATACCACGGACGGCCGCTGTACAGCGATTTGTACCATCGCTTGAAGCGTCCCCAACCGGCGGAAACACTCCGCAATATTTTAGTCAATAGTTTTAACATTTTTCATTTTTTTCATCTGATAGTATAGCATCACCACGGCGGTGACAAAAGCGGCCGCATCGCCAATCGGGAACGACAGCCACACGCCCTCGAGGCCCAACAGCCGCGGCAGGGTGAACAGTAGCGGGATGAGGAAAATCACCTGGCGCGACATGCTCATGAAGATCGCCTTGCCGGCCTCGCCCACCGACTGGAAGAAGTTGGTCACCACAATCTGGAAGCCTACGGTCCAAAACATCCGCGTTGCCAGGCGCAGGGCGTTGTCGCTGGCGGCCAGCAGGGCGGCGTCGTTGGTGAAGATGCGCGACACCAGCCACGGCGCGAACTGGCACAGCGCGGCGCCGGCAGTACACGCCACGGTGCATACGGCTGCCGTGAGCCAGAACGCGCGCATGAGGCGGTCAAAGCGCTTGGCGCCGTAGTTATAACCCACGATGGGCTGCATGCCCAGGCACACGCCAATCACGAGCGAGATGACCAACTGGGTGACGGCAGTGAAGATGCTGATGGCGGCCACGGCGCTATCGCCACCGTAACTGTAAACGGTATTGTTAATCACCGCGTTGACCACGCAGCCGGCGGTGTTGACCACACACGGCGCGGCGCCGATGGCCATGATGGGCAGCAACACGTCGCGGCGTAGGCCGAAGGTGCCCCACTTGAAGTGGACCGTGCTGCGGCGGTCAAAAAAGTGAGCCATCACAACTGCCGCGCTGATGCCCATTGCGATGTCCGTGGCGATGGCCGCGCCCTTGATGCCCATCTTGAAGCCAAAGATAAACAGCGGACAGAGCGCCACGCTGAGCACGGCGCCCAAAATCATAGTGAGCATCGCCTTGGTGGGATAACCGGTGGCGCGCATCACGTTGTTGTAACTGTAGCACATATTGTTCATCAGCAGGCCGGGCAGGATGTAGAGCATATACTCGCGTGCGTAGGGCAGCGAGGTGTCGCTGGCGCCGAAGAGCCTCAGGATGGGGTCCATAAAGATTGCCATCACGCTCAGGTAGAACACACCCAGCAGCAGCGTCATCACGATACTGTTGCCCAAGATGAGGTCGGCCTGTCGCGGCTGGCCGGCGCCGAGCACGATGCTCGTGCGCGCGCTGGCACCGGCACCGATGAGCACGCCGAACGCGGCACTGACGTTCATCACCGGGAAAGTGATTGCCAGGCCGGCGATGGCATCGGGGCCGACGCCCTGTCCGATGAAGGCGCGCCCGATGAGGTTGTAGACCGACATCACCATGATGCCGACCACCGACGGAAGGCTATATTGCCACAGCAGGCGCCCCACGGGCTTTGTATCCAATTCTTGGAGTCGATTCATTTATTCGTTCTTAGAGTCCTTAGTGTTCTTAGAATTCTTAGAGTTCTCAGTTACTAATGGGCGTCGAGCCAGTTAGAGGCGGCGGCGTGGCTCGCCGTGAGTCGCACTCGCCCGTGATAGGCATTCTGCATCTCGGTGACGACAATCTCGGCGAGGCGGTCAAGTTCGTCGGGCACAACGTCAAAGTTTAGTTCGTCGTGCACTTGCAGAATCATTTTAGAGCGCATGTGCTCTTGCCGCATACGGCCATCGATGGCAATCATGGCTCGCTTGATCACGTCGGCTGCCGTGCCCTGGATGGGGGCGTTGATGGCGTTGCGCTCGGCAAAGCCGCGCACGACGGCGTTCCTGGAGTTGATATCGGGCAACATGCGTCGTCGCCCCTCCAAGGTGGTCACATATCCTTGAGAGCGCGCCTGCTCAATGCTGCGGTCGATGTATTCCCTCACGCCGGGGAATGTGGCATAATAGCCGTCAATGAGTTGCTTGGCCTCGGCACGCGAGATGTCGAGCCGTTCGGCCAAGCCAAAGGCCGAGATGCCGTAGAGGATGCCAAAGTTTGCCGTCTTGGCCTTGCGGCGCTCGTCGGCGGTGACTTGCTCCAGCGGCTTGTGGTAGATGCGCGCGGCGGTGATGGCGTGGATGTCGTGCCCGGCGGCAAACGCGCCCCGCATCGTCTCGTCGCCGCTGATGTCGGCCACCAGTCGCAGTTCGATTTGGGAATAGTCGGCACTGAAGAACGTGTTGCCCTCGGCGGGAATAAAGGCGCGCCGTATCTCACGGCCGTCGTCGGTGCGCACGGGGATGTTCTGCAGGTTCGGGTTGGTGCTTGACAGGCGTCCGGTGGCGGTGACGGTCTGGTTGAAGGTGGTGTGGACGCGACCCGTGCGAGGGTTGACCAGAGAGGGCAGCACGGTGACGTAAGTGTTCAATAACTTACGCACTCCGCGCAACTCAAGGATTTTGCCCACGATGGGGTGGCGGTGCCGCAGTTTGTTGAGGATTTCCTCGGTGGTGCTATATTGTCCGCCCTTGGTGCGCTTGGCCTTGTCATCGAGTTTCAGCCGTGCGAAGAGCACTTCACCCACTTGGGCCGGCGAGGCGGTATTGAACTGTTCGCCGCCGGCGAGTTCATAACATTCCCGCTCGAGTTGGGCGACGCGTTGCGAGAGCAGGGTGGCGTAGTCGCGCAGGGCGGCTGTGTCGATGCGTGCGCCGGCAACCTCCATGCGTGCCAGCACGGCCACGAGCGGCTGTTCGATGTCTCGCAGCAGGTGGGTCATCTGCAGGCCTTCAATAGCCTTGTCGAGGGCGTCGGGCAGCAGTAGGGTGGCGGCGGCGAGGTGGCAGGCGTAGTCGGCCGCTTTGCTCTCGGGCACTTGATGCCACTTGAGTTGCGCCCGCCCTTTGGCGCCGAGCACGGTGTCCTCGCCGGGCAGTTCGATGCCGAGCACATCGGCCGCAATGGCTTGCGTCGTGTGGGAGCGCTCGGGTTGCAGCAGATAATGCGCCACGGCGGTGTCGTAGTAAGGCGCGGTGAACGAGCGTCCGGCAGCCGTCAAGGCCACCATCAGCCACTTGACGTCCTGGCAGACGATGGTCGCCGTGCCGGTGAATAGTGGCGCCACCGCGTCCAGCATCAGGCCCAAGCCGTCGATCGGCAAATAGTATTGGGAGGCATCGGAGCCATTGCCAACGGCCAGAGCGAGGCCGATGAGGGTGGCGCGCATAGCCTCGTCGCCTTCAGCAACGACGTGGACGGCCACCGGCGCGGTGTCGCCGGCCAGTCGCGCGACAAGTGTTGCAGCTTGCTCGTTGTCGCTGACGGTGATGGGGGAGATGGCACATAGCACATAGCTTGTAGCATGTAGGGCCTGGCCTTGGCCTGGCCGCTGCGCGGGAATTACTGTGTCATGACTCTGTGCATCGCCAGGGGCGGCGTCGAAGAGCGACATTTGTTGCGGCGCCGACGGGGTTGCGGCACGCGGGGCACGCGGGGTTGCGGCACGCGGGGACGGTTCTTCTGTCTCAGCAGCAAGCTGTGAGACAGAAGAACCGTCCCCTGAGGCAGCACTTCGTACTTGTTCGAGTCCATCGTTGGCTCCGCCGTCAATGACCAGCCGCTGGGTGTGGAGGCGCATCTCGAGTTCGGCAAACACATCGCGCAGGGCATCAAGGTTGGCGGTGCGGCGCCGCATTGTGTCGATGTCAAGTTCAAGAGGCACGTCGGTGCGGATGGTGGCTAATTGCTTGGAGAGACGAATCTGCTCAATGTTGTCGCGCACGTTGCGCCCCATGGCGCCCGTGATGGCGTTGGCATTGCCCACCACGCCCTCAACGCTCTTCCACCGCTTGATGAGTTCAACGGCCTTTTTCGGCCCCACGCCCGGGCAGCCGGGGATATTGTCGGCGGTGTCGCCCATCAGGCCGAGCAGGTCAATCATCTGGATTGGCGTGGAGATGTCGTATTTGTCGCAAACGCCCTGCACGTCCAAGCGTTCGTCTTTGCCCGGATTGTAGATGGTGACGCGGTCGCGCACTAGTTGCGCCAAATCCTTGTCGCCACTCACGAGTATCGTGTCAATGCCCCATTGCTCGGCGGCGTGGCGCGAGAGGGTTCCCATCACGTCGTCGGCCTCAAAGCCCGGCGCGGTGACGGCGGCGATGTTCCATGCCTCGAGGATGCGACGGATGTAGGGTACGGCGTTGAGGATGTCCTCGGGTGTCTTGTCGCGGTTCTGCTTGTAAGGCTCATACTGCTCGCTGCGGAAGGTCTTGCCGCCGGGATCAAAGCACACGGCCACGTGGCTGGGCGCGAACTTCTTGAGGAGATCGTGCATGATGTTGACAAAGCCAAACACGGCGCTGGTGTTCATACCGGTGGAGGTGACGCGCGGGGCGCGTATCATCGCGTAGTAGGCGCGGAAAATCATCGCGTAGGCGTCGACGAGGAGCAGCAGGTTCTTCTTATCGCTCATGGCAGGGAATCGTGAATGGAATTGATGGAGTCGCGGTAGTGGGCGGCGCGCTCTTTATAATATTCGCTCAGGTCGTTGAGGTAACGCACTTGGATGTCGTAACACACGGCAAGGGTGACTGCAAGCGCGATGATAAAGACGATGGCCCACACAATGAACAGTCGCCGCAAGCCGCCATCGCCGCTGATGACCGATAACACCCACACCGTGACCGGAATGAACATTACCTCGACAGGCAGGACGTAACGGCTGACAGAGCCGGCGGTGACATAGGCAATGGTGGCGAAAATGATTGCCGGCACCCAAGCCCAGGTGCCGAGCCAATAGCGCCGGCGCCAACTCATGGCCACGTAGTAGAACAGCGCGGTGCCGCCCACGGCATACCAGCCAAAGCCACAGCGCGCCGTGGCCTCGTGTAGCGTCGTCCAACCCTCATAAATCCACGGGAAGGGAATGATGAACTGCACCGAGCACGACAACGGCAGCAACAGCAGCCGCCGCCAGATGGGATAGGTGAAGTAGTTGCCCACCATGTCGAGGTAGGGCTGCTGGCTCTGTCCCACCATAAAGAGGCGCTGCATACGCTCGCCGCCGCTGATAATCGACACGTGTCGCTCAAACGAGTAGTAAGCCACGCTGTCGCCGGCGATAAAGGCGATGAGGGCCAGCACAACGAGCAGCACGGTGTGGGGCACGTGGGTCTTGATGTTGCCCAAAGCGATGATGCCTAGGGCCAGCAAGACGAAGTACATATAGGTGGTGCGGGTGAAAGCGAGCAGCAGGCAGGCCGCCACAAAGGCGGCGTAGTGTTTTGCCTGCAGGTGGCGGTCGGTAACAAAAACGGCGAGCACGAGACCCACGGCCGACATCGAGAGCGCCACCGCGGCCTCCTTGAGGATGCAGGTGCTCTCGCTGAGCAGGAAAAACAGCAACATGCCGCACACCAGTGCGGCGTTGCCCAACCACCGGTCAGGTCGGGCTTGCTGCCGCCCGTGGAGCAGGCGCACTGTTGTCCATGCGGCGATGACAATCGCCATCAGGGTGAAGCAGACGTTCATCGCCACCGGCCAAACGACGTTCACGCCAAACAGTTCCCACAGCACCAGCATCATGAACGGCAGCCCGGGGAAGGCCACCGGCGGCGCGTCGCAACGCCCGTCGTAATAGTGTAGTGCCCACGCGTAGTAGCCGCGTGAGTCCGATTCAAAGAACGGCCACTCGGCCGTGGCGCCCTCGGGCGCTGTCCACACCATCACATTCTCGATGCTGATTGCCGCCATCAGCAGCCATGTGGCTAACAGCACATAGTGCCCGGTTGCAGTGCTCCAACTCCGGCGGTTATAAATCGCCATTGGCAGCGCGTAGGCCACGGTCAGAGCCAAAGCGAGCCGCCAACCGGTGTCCACGCCGAGCATCGTCACGGCTCCCGCCGCAACGGCTGCGATGGCGATAAGGCAAAACGGCAAGACAGTTTTGCTCAACACTCCTTGAATAGTTTTATCCGGCATTAACATCACTGTCCTTCTTCTCGCGGAAGGTGATAAAACGGTTGTAGGCGTAGTTAGACAGGGTGAAAACCACCATACCAACAATCATGACGATGTTCTGGCCTGTTTTTTTCATCGGCAGCCAGGGTATCATCTCCATGTGTTTCCAGTCGAGGCCCTCGAGCAGGAACCACGACACGAGCATCTGCAGCGTGTAGCACGTGAGCCATCCGCTGCCAAACAGGGCGGCGTCCCGGCGCCAGTTATCGCCCTTGCTGAACACCCAACTGCGGTTCCAGCAGAAACTGTTAATCAATCCGAGCACCGACGCAATCACGTTGCTGGGAACAAACGGCCAGCCCACCAGCGTGTTGAGTAACCAAAACGACACCAGCGTGATTGTGGTGTTCATCACGCCAATCACGCCATACTTGATTAGTTGTATGCCCGTCTTGCGGGCCTCTGCTCGGTTTATTTTCATGTCAATCAGTCATTTGAGGGAATGTCCAGCCGTGTTTGACGGCAAAAAAGCGCAGTCCAATCACGATAACGGCACACACTAGTTGCTGCACGATGGGCGAGCCGCCGGCAAGCCCCGTCAGCCAATAAGCGACGCCGCCGGCGATGCACGCCGTGGCGTAAATCTCCTTGCGGAACACCAGCGGCACCTCGTTGATAAACACATCTCGCAGCACGCCGCCCATGGCACCGGTGATGGTGCCCATAATTATCGCCACCCACATCGGGTAGCCCATCATCAGCGTCTTGACGATACCCACGTCAACAAAGAGGGCAAGACCCACAGCATCGAAGATGTAGAACGTGCCCTCGAGCCTGACAAGCCACCGCTTGAAACTCATCACGATGGGTAGGGCAACAAGCATTGCAACGCAGTACCAGGGGTCGAGCATCCAGAATGGCGGCACACCCAGGAGCACGTCACGCAGCGTGCCACCGCCAATGGCGGTGACAAAGCCAATGCTCAAGGCTCCGAACCAGTCGAAGTTCTTGACGGCCGCCAGACGGATGCCGCTGATGGCGTAAAAGAGCGTGGCGAGGATTTCGAGCGCATACTCAAAGCCACCCATTGTTTCGCGAAGTGTTATAATATCCATCTTTATGCGCGCTAAAAGATTGGGAAGGCGGTGACGCCAATGGCGTCAAGGCCGGTGAGGTTGGGGACGCTGTCCATCGTTTGCCACACGGCAACCGTGCGCGCCTGTGACGGCGCCACGTTGGCGGCCAGGATCGCACTATGCTGGTAGAGGGTGCCGAAGCCGCTGCCGGTCCAGTTGCCGTAGCCATCGGCCAACTCGAGATTGACCACTCGCCGCGTCACCTTGCCGCTATCGCCAATCAGGTCCACCAGCAGGTGGAGGTCGCGGTATCGGTAGGCGGTGGTATGTCGCACGTCGAGCCGCAGGTCATAGTGTCGCGTGCTGTCGCCATAATGAGGCTTGAGCCGCAGCGCTGTGCCGGCGTGCCAGCCGGCGGCGGGCGGTGTGGCCGTCACGGCAGTGGGCAGTGCCTCGGGACGGGTGCACGCGGCGATAGTTATCGCCACGACAAGCAGCATCATTGCTCTCATTGGTAGTTGTGAAAAGTTGACCGTTGACTATTGACCGTTGACTAGGCGTTGTTGTTTCAGTGCCTCCGGGCTGGGACGGTTCTTCTGTTTCAGCGACAAGTCGTGAAACAGAAGAACCGTCCCAGTGTTTCACTCTTTGCTCTCTGTTCTGTGGCCGCGGCGCCGCTGGTTGCGGCGCCCCTGGCCTTGTTCTTGACCTTGAGGGCGCTCGGGCTGTGGCGTGGCTGACGCATCACCGCCTTCAGCCGCCTTGACGGGCTTGTCGGGCCGGCGGCGTTGTTGCCGCGGTTGCTGCCCCTCGGACGGCTGCCCCTCGGGGCGCTCCTCACGCCGTGCGGGTGCCTCGCTGCCACCGGTCTCGTCCTTGGGGCCACGGCCTTCTTTTGACTTCTTCTTTTTCTTCTTTTTCTTGTCAAAACGGCTGATGCTGTCTTGACCCAAGATGTCACCAAAGGCTTTCTGCTCATAAGCGCGCTCGGCATCGTCGGCGGCCAGATGCTCTGGCTTGATGCCGTTTTGGTTCATCGCCATCACTTCCTCAACGCGCTCCACCGGCACCGTGACCAAGTTGGCGGGTTGGCGGCGCTCGGTGCTGTAAGTCATCTCGCGCTTGAACAGGTCGGTCTTGAAGTGGTAGTAGATGGCGTCTTCGGTCTCGAGTGGCACATCATGTGGAGGCATCTGCTTGGAAGCCTCGATATAGGCATCGACCTCAAAGTTGATGCAACACTTGAGTTTGGCGCACTGTCCGGCGAGTTTCTGCGGGTTGAGCGATACGTCTTGGTAGCGCGCGGCGGCGGTTGACACGCTCACAAAGCGCGTCATCCACGTGGCGCAGCACAACGGTCGCCCGCATGGGCCGATGCCGCCAATGCGGCCGGCCTCCTGGCGCGCGCCAATCTGTTTCATCTCAACGCGAATCTTAAACACGTCGGCCAGCACCTTGATGAGTTGGCGGAAGTCGACGCGCTCGTCGGCGATATAGTAAAAGATGGCCTTGTTGCCGTCGCCCTGATACTCCACGTCGCCGATTTTCATCTGCAATCCCAGGTCGGCCGCGATTTGCCGCGAGCGAATCATCGTGTCGGCCTCGCGAGCCTTGGCTTGCTCATATTTCTCGAGGTCGCCGGCGCGTGCCTTACGGAAGACCCTCAGCAGTTCGGTGTCGCTCTTGAGGCCCACGCGCCGCATCTGCTGCTCGACAAGGCGTCCGGTGAGCGCCACACGGCCGATGTCGTGACCGGGTGATGCCTCAACAGCCACCCAGTCGCCTTGCTCAAGCGCCAGATGCGATGTGTTGCGGTAGAAGCCGCGACGCGTGTTCTTGAAGTGAACCTCCACCACATCGCCGCTGTAACCGTCGTCGGGCACGTCGGCCAGCCAGTTGTGGCTGCTCAGGTTGCAGCGCACCTCGCAGGCGCAGCCGTCGGCGCGACACGCCGCGGGCGTGCCGCACTCAACACAGGCGTCGGTCACGGCGTCAATCGGCTCGAGAGCCACGTTT
The DNA here is from genome assembly GCA_017454355.1 of Muribaculaceae bacterium. Taxonomy (GTDB): domain Bacteria; phylum Bacteroidota; class Bacteroidia; order Bacteroidales; family Muribaculaceae; genus Sodaliphilus. The sequence continues at coordinate 45,200 of JAFTDD010000086.1, read as the reverse complement.
TCCTCTTCTTCTCTCATCTCTCTATTTCGTTTATGGGTTTAGAGGTTGAGGGGTTTAGCCTCGAAGTGGGCAGAATAAATTCTGCCCCTACAAGCGCTTGGGGATAATAGTTTTGTCGTGTGGGCGGCGCCGGGGGGGCGCGCTATGGCCAACATCCCCATTCGCGACAGCGAATGGCTCAACCACTCAACCCTCAACCACTCAACCTGGGTTTACTTGGCGTAACTCACGGCGCGCGTCTCGCGGATGACGGTGATGCGCACCTGGCCGGGATAGGTGAGTTCGTCCTGTATCTTCTTGGCGATTTCGGCGCTGAGGCGCTCGGTGTCGGCGTCGCTGATCTTGTCAGCGCCCACAATCACGCGCAGTTCGCGTCCGGCTTGGATGGCATAGGTCTTTACCACGCCGGGGTAACTCATTGCCAGTCGCTCGAGGTCGTTGAGGCGCTTGATATATGCCTCGACAATCTCGCGTCGTGCGCCGGGGCGCGCGCCGCTGATGGCGTCACACACTTGCACGATGGGAGCGTAGAGGCTGGTGGCCTCCTCCTCGTCGTGGTGGGCGCCGATTGCGTTGCAGATGTCAGGTTTCTCTTTATACATCTCGGCCAGGCGGCGTCCCAGGGTGGCGTGCGGCAGTTCGGGCTCGTCGTCGGGCACCTTGCCGATGTCGTGCAGCAAGCCGGCGCGGCGCGCCTTCTTGGGGTTGAGGCCGAGTTCGCTGGCCATGATGGCACACAGGTTTGCCGTCTCGCGCGAGTGTTGCAGCAGGTTTTGGCCATAACTCGAGCGGTATTTCATCTTGCCGATGAGGCGGATGAGTTCGGGGTGCAGGCCGTGTATGCCCAGGTCGATGGCAGTGCGCTTGCCGGTCTCGATGATTTCGTCCTCTACTTGGCGGCGCACCTTGGCCACGACCTCCTCGATGCGTGCCGGGTGGATGCGGCCGTCGGCCACAAGTTGGTGCAGGGCCAGGCGCGCTATCTCGCGTCGCACTGGGTCGAAGCCGCTCAGCACGATTGCCTCGGGTGTGTCGTCAACGATAATCTCGATGCCGGTAGCCGCCTCCAGGGCGCGGATGTTGCGTCCCTCGCGACCGATAATTCGTCCCTTCACCTCGTCGTTGTCGATGTGGAACACGGTGACGGCATTCTCGATGGCCGTCTCGGTTGCCACGCGCTGGATTGTCTCGACGATGATGCGCTTGGCCTCCTTGTTGGCGGTGAGTTTGGCATCGTCCATGATGTCGTTGATATAGCCGGCGGCGCGAGTGCGGGCCTCGTCGCGCAGGCTCTCGATGAGTTTCTCGCGGGCCTCGTCGGCGCTGAGGCCACTCACGTGTTCCAGCGTGTCTTGGATGGTCTTCTCCTGGCGCTCCAACTCATGCAGGCGGTCCTGCATGGCGGCGTCTTGATTTTCGAGGCGGGTGCGCTCCTGCTCGTTGGCCGTGCGTTGCTGTTCCACCTCTTTCTTGTTGCGGTTCAGGTCGCCCTGTTGCTGGTTGAGTTGGATTTCGCGCTGCTTGAGTTTAGCCTCGCTGCTCTGCACCTTCTGCAGGCGTTGGTTGGCTTCTTTCTCGGCTTTGGTGCGGATGTCCAGTGCCTCTTCTTTGCCTTTCATCGTCTCGTTATTGCGCAACACCTCGGCCTCCATTTTTGCTTTATGGACGATGGCGTTGGCCGTGCTCTTGGCATAGTGCCGCGAAGCGTAGAGTGCAACCGCCGCACCGGCCAAAAAGGCGACAATCACAGCGACGATCACAGTTAATAGTTCTAATTCCATATTCTGTCGATGTCTTGAAAAATTGTTTTAAAGTTATTATCTATAATGAATTACTTACTGTTTAGGGTTCGGCGCTTGGCATAGCAAAACGCGTCACGGCCACGGCGTGGCATGACGATGCGGGGGGCGACAAAATGTAATGCGGTTGAATCGTGATGGGCGGCGGCAAGGCTCAATGCTTGAGCACGTTGTCGTCGAGGCGCTGCTCCAACTCGGCGAGCACCTGGTCGACGGCTTCGCCTGCAACGGCCTCTCGGTAGTAGAGCCACGCAAAACGGAAAGCCACGCGAGCCAACAACTCGTGTGGGGCGGTGTTTGCGCCGAAAACGCGTGTCCACTTCTTCCACGTCTGGTTCACCAGTTTCTCGGCTTCGCGGATTTCGTTTTCTTCGTCGGGCGTGCAACTCAACGCTATCGGCCCAACGTCGGCGATAAAGAGTTCTATGTCTTTTTTCTTTTCGTTTTTTGCCATGTCATGAAAGGTTTAGAGGTTGAATGGTTTAGGGGTTGAGCCTCGCGCTGACGCGCTCTGGGATAATGGATTTGTCTCCGGAATGGCCAGGCCAAGGCCAGACCCTACATTCCTTCTCAATCGCGATAGCGATTGGCTCAACCTCTCAACCTCTCAACTTTTCGTCACGAGTTCAACTGGGCGATACATTTGTCGATGTCCCGCACCATTTTGGACAGCAACTGTCGGCTGCGTGCGGCGGCATCGGCATCGGGCGCGAGTGTTGCCGCCGTGCGCAAGTAGTGGTTGTCGCGTTGCAGTCGTTCGAGTTCCACGGCTTGGCGCTCCAGCTGCTCGTTGGCCTGGGCAAGACGCTGCTCGACAGCGGCTTTCTCGGCCAGTAGTCGCTCATAGTTCTCGACGAGCACGCCACACTTGGCGGCGATGCGGTCGAGGCGTTCTCGCAGTTGCTGAGCCATAGTTGTTGTCCAATTTGTGCAAAATTACAACATTTTTCCCATTTAGCCCCAATAATGTGTGTGTTTTTTTCACTTTTATTGCAAAAAAAACAATCAAAGGCAATCCGGAGACTGCCTTTGATTGTCACTTGTCGTATTCTATAATCTTACTTCGCCTCGAGTTCAAACACGAGCGTCTCATACGGCTCGATAGCCCAATCGCGCGTCATCGGGCTGCGCTGTCCCTGCTCGCCATAGGCCAACTCGGACGGCAGCACGGCAATGAGTTTGCTACCGGGTTTCATCAACTTCAGTGCCTCGGCAAAGCCGGGAACAACACTGTTGGTGGTGAACTTGCGGGTGCCCTCATCAAACTTGTCGCCGTTGATGTGCTTGCCCACGTAGTGAACCTCGACGCTGTCGGTGTCGGTGAAGTTGGCGCCGTTACCCTCGGCGACAACCTTATAGGCCAAGCCGCTCTCGGTCTTCTTGTAACCCTCGCCAAGGCGGGCCTTGATGTAGTCGGCACCGGCGGTCTCGTTCTTGATAAACTTAGCCTTCTCGGCGTTATGAATCAGCGAGTCAAGAAGTTGGCTCTTCTCGCGCATCGCGACGTCGTCAATTGCCTCCTCACTCTTAACTGCCTTCAGGACCTCGAGCATAAACGTGCGCTCGTCAATCTCGATGCCATATTGAGCCTTGATGTTAACGAGCATCATCTTCATCTGGGTGCCGATCTGGTTACCCTGCATGTAACTGCGGGCCGTGTCGACGCCAAAGCCGGCGCGCAGGCCGCTGAGCAGTTCCTTCTGGTTGATGGAACTGTCGCCCTCGAGCATACTCTTGAGTTGCGCTCCGTTAAGTTCGCCAAAGAGGCGGCTGATGCTGTCGGCACTCGCGCGGCTGATGTCGCTGTTGCCGCCCGTCTTGTTGCAACTGGCCATGGTGCACATGAGTACAACGGCTGCGGCAACAAACGCTAAAATCTTTTTCATCTCTTTTGGAAATATAAATTTAGTATAATAATAAATATGAATTACTATATTTGGTTGAGGGGTTGAGGAGTTGAGAGGTTGAGCCTTGAAGTGGGCAGAATAAATTCTGCCCCTACAAGCGCTCGGGGATAATAGATTTGTCGCTGCTTGCGGCCACGCCAAGGCGAGGCCCTACATATCTTCCCATTCGCGATAGCGAATGGCTCAACCTCTCAACGCTCAACCTCTCAACATCTCTTCATGATTTCTTGCCTACTTTAATCAGTTGGACGTCAAAGATGAGCGTCGAGTGGGGTTGGATGGGTCCCGTGCCATGGCTGCCGTAGGCCAACTCGCTGGGGATGAACAGTCGCCACGCGCTGCCCTCGGGCATCATCGTCAGTGCCTCGGTCCATCCGGCAATCACTTGGCTCACTCCAAAGGTGGCCGGCTCGCCGCGCTCCACCGAACTGTCAAACACGGTGCCGTCAATCAGTCGGCCGGTGTAGTGTACCGTCACCACATCGTTCTTGGTGGCGATGCGACCCGTGCCCTGCTTAATCACTTGATATTGCAGGCCGCTCTTGGTCACCTGCACGCCGGGCTGCTTGGCGTTCTGCTCAAGAAACTCACGACCCGCCTTGCGGTTCATCTCGCCGGCCTTGCTCTCGAGTTCAGTGAAGAAGCGCGTCACCTCGGCTTTGGCCTGCTCAAAGGTCATCGCCTTGTCGCCGTTCTCCATCACCGCCTTCACGCCGGCCATAAAGTCGTCCATCACAAGGCTTCTCACGCCGCTGGCGATAAAGTTGCCGGCAATGCTCATGCCGAGCGCATAACTCAATTTGTCCATTATTTAAGTGTAAAATTCAAAATCGGCTGCAAAGGTACGGAAAAAGTGCGAAGTACGGAAATAGTATCCCGTGAAATTTCGTGAATTTCCGTAAATGGGTGTGGGCGGGGCGGTGCCCACCCACCATTTACGGAAATTCACTGGAGGTAATAAAATTTTCTTATGAGCCTAAGTTTACTTCCGGAGCACGGGGCGGATGAAGCAGCCGTCGCGGCGATTGCCCTCGAGCAGGTTGGTGCCTCGGTTGCTGAAGTCCAGGCGGTAGGCGCTGGTGTGCGCTCCGTTGTCACACGGTGTCGACGTCCAGTAGTAGCCGCTCTTGTGATACTCGATGCCGCTCTTGCCCACAAAGCGGCCCCATGCCGGCAGGTAGATGTGGCGGCCGTTCTTTTTGCTCGTCACTTTGTAACCCATGATCGGGCTGGTGACCCACACCCACGTGCAATTGTTACGCAATTCCTGCATCTCGGCCTTGGTGGGCATACGCCAATTGCCGCCCCAGTCTTTGGCCGCGATGTCATAGTGGATGTTGCCCGAGATGTCGCTGCGCGCAACGCCATACGAGTCGCAGTTCCTCTCGCTGTAGTCGCCGCCGGCCGGGCCTTTAGTCATGCCCCAGGCCAGCACACTCCCGCTGTCGCCGGAGCGCTCGCCAACGTTAACCGTCGCCCAGCAGACGCTCAAGCCCAGGTCCACGTAGCCGTGGCCGCGGTGCGTGCCCGAGGCGGGGGCGTTCTTGTAGCCCGTCTCTTTTACGGTGACGTCGGCCACATCGCCCGGGTTGGCGTGCTTCATGTCGGTAATGATGAGATCCTCGTCAAACGGCGTGCCGTTCGACGGCGCCGCCATGTTGTTGCGTTGAGCCATGGCGGTCACGCCCGCCACGATGGCGAGTGCGATGCTCGCCGCTAAAATTTTCTTTCTTATGATGTAATAAAGATTAAAGATTATTGTATAATTATTAAACGCGAATGTTCGGAAAATTCATAGGTTAGCGTCAATTCACGTCTATGACACCGTCAATTCATGTTTAAAGTAAAAAATGACGAAAATAGACGTCGTTATAGACGAAAATAGACGTCGTTATAGACGAAAATAGACGCGAAACGAATTGCCATGAATTAGTCAATTTTTTTCACGTGAATTTCACGCAATTTTACGTGAGATTAAATGGCTTGGCGAGTAACGCCATTATCGCCAGGCGGTAACTGTCCAGGCCGAAGCCCACGATGCTGCCGCGGCAGGCGCCGGCGATGAGCGACGTGTGGCGGATTGCCTCGCGGGCGTGCACGTTGCTGATGTGCACCTCCACCACCGGAGGGTCGATGGCGCGGATGGCGTCGGCGATGGCAAGCGACGTGTGGGTGTAAGCCCCGGCATTGAGCACGATGCCGTCCACTGCCAGCGCGCCGCGCCCCACGCGATGCAACTCGTCGATGATGGCGCCCTCGTGGTTGCTTTGGAAACGCGTGAGTTCCACGCCTTGTTGAGCCACATCGGCCGCAAGGCGGTCGAGGTAGTCGTCAAGACTGCGGTTGCCGTACACCTCCGGCTCGCGCGTGCCCACCAGATTGAGGTTTGGCCCGTTGATAATCGCTATCCTCATAATTTTGTCCTCCTCCTGAAGGTTGGGGGTGTTTATTTTGTATTCAATGAAAAACTCCCGTGAATTTTCGTGAATTTTCGTGAAATTTAGATTCACGAGAATTCACGAAAATTCACGGGAGGTGTTACTTAACTAATTAGAAGAAACTGATGATGTTCTTCTTGACCTTGGTGCTCTTGCCCAAGATGCGGGTCATCATGTTGGGGTTGGCGAAGCGGCCGTTGCCGCGGCTCTGCGCGAAGCGGTTGTCCAGTTCGTCCTTTTGCGGCTGACGTGCCTCGCTCTCGCGACCGTTCACCTGGAAGACGTACACGCCGTTCTCGCCCTGCCACGGACCAATCAACTTGCCCTGCGGGGCGGTTGCCACCAAACCGGCAAACGCGGGCTCGTTGCCCACCTTGGCGATCATGTCGCGGGCAAACACAACGTCGGTCGTGTCAACGCTCGCCTGCATCAGCGTGGCGTATCCGGCCAGGTCGTTGGCCTTGCCCTTGATGTCGGCCATCACCTTCTCGCCCTTCATCGTGTTGATGGCGAGCGTGTTCAGGTAGTCGTGCAAATGGCTGAACTGGATGGGCCAGTAGTCGCCCTCATAGATGTCGTCAAGAGCGATGGCGATGAGCACGTCCTTGTTGTCGCTGAAGATGGGCGACACGGCACCCGGCTTGTTCTCAAAGGCCCACTTGATGGCCTTGCGAGTGTCGCGGATACCCATCAGTTGCGGGGTGGTCTGGGTCAACTGGGCCTCCTGAGCCATGAAGCCGGCGGTGCTGGCGCTGTCGGCAAAGTCCTTGTTGTTCTTAACCTTGAGCAGATAGTTCTGCAGGCGGTCGCGAGCCGCATCCTGCGTTTCGGTGCTTGCAAAGGCGTCGTTAGTCACCGTGCCGTAGGTGTAGAACACCTGGGCGGGCTTGCGCTCGGCAACCTTGACAAACACGGCGCCTTCGGCCTGAGCGTTAAGCACGACGTAGCCGGCACCGGCGTTCTCGATGCGGGTGCGGATGCTGTCGGGCCACGCGGCCACGCGCGTCCACTGCGAGTCTTGTGCCTGAATGTCCTTCACCTTGATGTCGGCCGGAGCGGTGCCGCCATTGAGCAGCGCCAGCACCGAGTCTTGCACCTTCTTGTCGCCGGGAACCATCACCGTGGCGATGTTCACCGAGTCGAGCAGAGTGCGCTTCGACAACAACTTGTAAGACACATATTTGTTGTTCTTGGCGTCCATTTTCTTCACCTCGCCCACGGCGGCCGTGGTCAGGAAGTCCTTCACATCGCCCTTGGCCTCGGCCAGGGTGGTGATGGCGCTATCGGCCATGACGTTGCTCATCACGCGCACGCTGTCCAAGCCGTGGCCACGCTGGAGCGCGGCAAAGGCTTTGTCGGCGATGGCGGTCGCGGCCTGCACGTCCTGCGGCGACGGCGTCACGTTCAACGCGATGAAGTGGACGATGCGCGTCGGCTCGTCGAGGGCAAACATCGGCTTGCGCTTGTTGTACTCTTTGCGCAACTCGTTGTCGGTCACCTTGCTGTCAAACTCCTCGTTGGGCATCGTGTTGAAGTCTTTCTTGACAAAGGTGATGTGGCTCGTCACAGCGCCCTCCTCGAGCAACTGCTTGCGGTCGAGGTCGTTGGCCTGAATTGCGCCGGCCATCAGAGTCTGCAGTTTGAAGAACTTGAGTTGCTCCACGAGTTGCTCTTGCTGCTCGTTCCATGCGCGGGCCATAGTGCTCACCTGCTGCGGGTCGAGGTTGTAGTTGGCCGGGTTCATAATCATGTCGTAGAGTTCCTTGGGGGTCTCCACACCGGCCTGACGGGCCAACTGCTGCATCTGCGGCAGAGCCTTCTCGCCAATCATCAACTCCGAGATCTCGTTGTCGCTCACGTAGATGCCAACCTTGTCGAACTCCTCCTTGAGGAGGATCTCGTTGATCATGTCGTCGAGCACCTGCTGTTGACGCTGGGCCGGGTCAACCTGGTTGGGGTTGTCCTGGTCGGCTTGGCTGGCCTGCTCCACACGATGTTGGAATGTCATCACGTCAATTTTCTCCGAGCCCACCTTCGCGATGTCGCTATTGCCCATCTGGCGGCCAAGAGCCTCGATACCCACCTCGATGATAAAGGCCAGCAGTGCGCCGCCAATCACGATGGCAAGGATGTTCTTCTTCTGTCTAATGTTCTCTAATGTTGCCATTTAAAGTATTGTTTTGTTATGTTTTTTTGCTTTGATTTTAGGCTTTTGCCCAAATAAACACGCAAAAGTACTCATTTTTCCGTTACAAGCCAAATTTTTTTCATTTTTCCACATTTTTCTTCATCAATCCCAATCTTTTTTGTAAATTTGCAATTCGCTATCAACAACCAACGACTAACTGCTATGATAACCAATCCATTTAAATACGGCCGGATATTCGATTCGACAATCGTCCGCCTCGTGCTCGCCCTGGTGGTTCTCCTCCCCTGGACCATCTCGTTCTGCTCGCGTCAGGCCACCGAGCCGCGCCGCAGCCGCCACGCCGTGATTGCCGCCGGCCAGTTGCTCACCGACTCGCTCGCCGCCCTCCCCGTCACCGTGCAGCGGGGCGACACCGTCACCCTGCTGGGCCTCGTCGACAAGAGCGACGCCAACCGGCCCCTGTTCTGGGTGGAGACCAACGGCGGAGCCCGCGGCTTCCTGCCCCAGGAATGCCTTGCCGACAGCGCCTTTGTCGTCAGCAGTTCGCTCCACTTCTCCAAGGACACCGTCCACTATAGCGCCAACCATGCCGGCGACACCATCGTCGTCAAGAAGATTGGTTTGGACAAAAACAAAATCGCGCAGAGCACCGTGCGCCTCGCCTCCGGCAAGGACACTCTTCTGCGTAACACGCCGTTCGTCTTCTTTCTGGCCGACACGCTCACCGACTACACCGTGGAGCGCGACGGCAGCAACCGCGCCGTGATGTCGCTCGCCGCCTTCGAGAAGCGATGCGTGGGTCGCCGCCTGGCCGACGTTGAGGCCGACCTGCTGCCGGCGCAACTGCTGGCACCGACAAGAGGCGGCGGCCTCGAGGCCCAGTTCCAGGTGCTCGTGTTCAACGGCGACGACGGCGCGTTCTATTGTCCTATCGTCACCTTTGGCGCCGACAGCGTCGCCACCGGCTACCGCATGCCCGCACGGCCCATGCGCACGATGAATAGTTGGGTGCTCAAGTATCTGCCCTTCTACGGCACGCTCTGCGACCTGCCCATGGTGGGAGCCATCTGGTGCAACGGTCCCTACTCCTACACCGTGTCGCCCATCTCGCAATCGCGCATCAACCGCTTTAACCTCAACGGCTTCTCGATGGACACCGTGGGCTACTTCGCCGTCTTCCTCCTGCTCATCGTGCTGCTCATCGCCCATGCCACCCTGATGCCGCTGCTCGTGCCCTGGCTCATTTACGGCCTGCTGCGCTTCCCGCCGGTCTTCAAGTTCCTCGGCAACCGCGCCATGTACCACATCATCAAGTGGACAACACTCCTGCTCGCCGTGGGCTGGGTGCTCGCTACGTTGAGCAACTACTATATCATCCTCACCGTCATCGGCGAGGTGCTCGTCGTGGGCCACTTCCTCACCAAGGCCGATGACCTGCTCAGTGCCTCCTGCCCCGAGCAGCGATGCTCCGCCTGCAAGACACTCTACAGTTGCGAGTTTACCGAGCGCGTGCAGGAAGGTCCCTCCCACGATGCCGTCGAGGAAGTAGAGGAAACGCTCGACCGCGTCGTCACCGGCGTCGAGCGCTGGCAAACCTACGACGAAGTCACCACCACCTACGGCGACGGACACAAGGAGACCCACAAAGAGAACATCAAGAACCACAGTGCCGAGCACGGCTACTACATCATCGGCGTCTTTAGGGAAAACGTCCGCTACGTGCCCTACACCAACTACTTCACCTGCGCCGAGTGCGGCGCCCAAGAGACCTCCCACGAGGAGGACCGCAACGTGCTCAGCCGCACCAAACTCCGCGAGTACCGCTCCTCCTTCTGAGCCAAATACCCCAAACACTTATTATCTCGCAAATTGGTTTGTCGATAAAAAACGGGGCATCGTCGGTTGGCGGTGCCCCGTTGGTCGAGTAATGGCTATAGATGCTTAAACCGGCCTGATACACAGCGGTCTAAAAGACAAACAAACGGAATGTCGAACCAGTTAGTGATTACCGGTTGGAACTAATTACCAATCACTAATTACTAATTACTAAAAAGGACAACGTCATGAAAGCAAATGTTTTTTCCTCGATGATGATGAGCCTCGTGCTCATGGGCGCAATGGTGATGGCGGACAGCAACGCCGCCGCACAGACGATGCAAGGACGCCGCCGCCCGGACGTTGCCAACACCACCGGCTCGGCCTCGCGTTCCACCACCGCCGGCAGCAACACCGGCGCCACCCGTGGCCGCGACACCGCCACCCAGGGCCGCGACAACCATGGCACCGGCCACAACGGCGGCTCGACCGTCGGCACTCAGGGCCGCGACAACCATAGCACCGGCCACAACAATGACAAGAACCGTCCGGCAACGCGTCCCACCGTTGGACAGCCTGTTGGCCATGCCGCGCGCCCCCGCGCCGGCTATGATGCCACTACCGGCGGACCCAAGCGCGACTGGCGCACTCCCGTCACTCCGCCCCACCGCGACTATCGCCCCCGTTATGTGGCTCCTTACCGCCCCGTGCGTCCCGTCAGTTACCGCCCTCTGGCTACGGCTCCCGTGATTGACCGCGTGTTCGGTCTATACTTCGGCACCCGTTATGCGGCCAGCCTCGACTACCTCTACAGCAACGGATACTATGTGGACGGATACTACGACAACGTGATCTACTTGCGCGACGCCTCTATGGCGGGGCTGCTCTGGCAAGACGCGATGCTCACCTACGACAGTTACAACCGCCTCACTGGCGCGCAACTCTTCTACTCCACCGCCTATAGCGATCGCACCCGCTATAACACCGCTTACCGCACTCTCTGCGCCACCTCCGGCACGCCCGTCAGTGAGAGCCGCACCGGCTTCGAGGCCTCGGTCACCTGGTGGGGAGGCAATGCGACCGGATATGTCACCTTGAGTTACGGCCTCGACGCCGGCCGCTTCTACACCACCCTCACCATCGGCAGTTAACCCTCCATACCAATAAGACAAGAGAACATTAGACAAGAGAACATGAGAAATCTAAACTCCTCATGTTCTCTTGTCTTTCCTCACGAATATTCACGAAAATTCACGGGAGATTAATTCATGGGAATTTTCGAGAATTTTCGTGAGAGGGGGTTAGCCGAAGGCGAAGGGCGACACGAAGAGGAAGGAGATGACGACGACCGTCATGAACAGCGACGGCAGCAACGTGAGCCACCAGGCGCGGCTGCCGCGTTTCCACAAGTACATTGTTGTCGTCCACAACGCGATGGTGGCAAGCGTCTGGTTGCTCCACCCGAACCACTGCCACAGGGTGTTGAAGCCGTCGGGGCTTTCCATCTGCCACACAAGCAGGCCGATAGCGGCAATGAACATTGGCAGGGCAACGACTAGGCGGCCCATGATGGGTTTCTGCTTGACGTTGAAGGCCTCGGCGATAATCAGACGCGCGCTGCGGAAGGCGGTGTCGCCGCTTGTGATGGGAGCGGCCACAACGCCCAGGATGGCGAGCACACCGCCGGCGAGACCCAGCCAACCGTTGCACACGGCGTTGACCACGCTCGGCGCGGTGAAGTATTGCAGCAGCGTCTTGCCGCCCTCGTCATCGGCTTGCTCGAGGAACGCTTGAACCGTGTCCGGACCCGCGACCTCGCGCCAACCGCCGTAATAGAAGAACCACATCGCCACGGCTGCCCACACCAGGGCGACGATACCCTCGGTAATCATCGCGCCGTAGAAAACGGGGCGTCCCATGCGCTCGTCCTTAAGGCAGCGTGCCATAATCGGACTCTGGGTGGCGTGGAAGCCGCTCAACGCGCCGCAAGCGATGGTAATGAACAGGCAGGGAAAGAGTGGGTTCTTGCGCATATAGGCCACAGCGCCCAGCAAATCGTTGCCGTCACCGTCCACCTGCGAGCCGATCCATGCGCTCAGGTCGCCCATATTCCAGAACTCGGGCAGCGCCGGCCACTTGACCAGCAACCCCACCATCAGGGCGATGGCCATGAAAATGAGCGAGAAGGCGAACAGTGGATAAATCTTGCCGATCAACTTGTCGACAGGCAGCAGTGTGGCCAGCACGTAGTAGCCGAAGATGACGAGAACCCACATCAGCGTCGTGCCGCCAAAGTCGTCGAGGATGATGGCGGGGCTAAAAACAAACACCACGCCCACGAGCATGAGCAGCAGCACACAGAAGAAGAGCATCACGCGCCGCATCCATGTGCCCAAGTAGATGCCCACGATGGTGGGCACGCCGTGCCCGTCGTGGCGCATCGAGAGCATGCCGCAGAAGTAGTCGTGCACCGCGCCGGCAAAGATGCTGCCCAGCACAATCCACAAGAAGGCTGCCGGGCCGAACACGGCGCCCATGATGGCGCCGAAGATAGGTCCGGTGCCGGCGATGTTGAGGAATTGAATCATGAACACGCGCCACGACGGCATGGCCACATAGTCAACACCGTCGGCGTGAGCGATGGCCGGTGTGACACGGTCGTCGGGGCCGAACACGCGCTCAATCACGCGTCCGTAGATGTGGTAGCCCATCACCAGGGCCACAAGTGAGATAAGAAATGAAATCATGACCAATACGGGGCAACCACGAGGTGGTTGCACACGGAACATTATTAGTTTTGATGGTTTTGTCAATGCAAAGGTAATAGATTTCTTTGTAAGAAACATTTTTTCGGCCGAAAAAATGTAATTCACTACAAATTTTCGGCCGAAAAAGTGTTGCGCGCTGTGTGCGAAACATAGGGACGGTTCTTCAGTTTCTTGTAGGGCCTGGCCTTGGCCTGGCCGTTAGTGGCGAACCCACGAAGTGGGTGGCGGGCTTATAGGCGGGGGCTGTTGCCCCCGCCTATGAGCCGTCGCCCCTGACGGGGCTTTCCGCCACCGTCTCCCCCCTCCTTTAGGAGGGAGGGGGAGAGGCCTCAATGGGTGAGGATGTAGTCGAGGATGGCGTTCACGTCGCCAACGTCGACGGCCGTGTCGCCGTTGACGTTGAACTTGGCGTCGTTGCCCGCGGCGAGGATGGCCGCGAGCACCGCGTTCACGTCGCCCACGTCCACGTCTCCGTCGTTGTTGACGTCAAACTTGTTGCCGAGCACGTCAACGGTCCACGGCGTGACGTCACGCTGCGACGCCGGCAGGTTGAGGTAGCCGGTGCAGATGGGCACGGTGACCGTCGATGTGGGCTTGACGAACCTCTTGCCCGCGGCGTCCCACACATGGATGCCCGCGGTCGCCTGCAACGTCCTAACTCCGTTGGCGGTGGGCTCGAGATAAGAGGTGTTGCCATAGTAGTTGCTCGTGCCGAACTGCAACTTATAGATTTTGCCGGGCGTGAGGCCGGTGAGCAGCATGCCCTTGCTCCACAGGTTGCTTTGTCCGGCGGTGGCACGGGTGGTGGTGAGCGTCTTGGTGGCCTCGTTGTAGCCCGTGATCCAGTAGGCTCCGCCCTCGAGCAGGCCGCTGTTGTTGAGGTCCACATAGTCCATATAGCAACTGAACGGCTCTACCTCGGCCGCAGGCTTGAGGAACGGTCGTAGCCGGTTCTTCATTGACGTGTCGGTGCCGGCGGCGCTCCAGTTGCGGGTCTTCTGATAGCATGAGTAATAGAACTTGTTGTTAATCCAGAAGAGGTAACCGCTCTTCAGGTCGCCGTAGATGCGGTAGGCAAACGAGGCGCTGAGGTCGTTGTCACTCTCGAGCATCACCTCGGTGCAGTTGCTCATGCCCGTGAAAGCGTCCTCGCCGACGCTCGATAGCGGACCCTTAATCGTCAGGCTCGAGATGGTCTTGCAGTTGTGGAAGGCAAACTCGTCGATGGTCGTCAGGAACGCGCCGCCGCCCACGGCGTAGGCTGTGCCGCTACCGCCGGTGAGGGTATAAGGCGCGACCTCGGTGATCAAATAGTATTTGTCGCGGTAGTTGAAGCCGGTGGGCAGGTTGGCATCGCCCGTGAGCGTTGTCACGCCGTCGCCGGCTCCTTGATACATCGCGGTGCCGCCCGAGGCAGTGCGGCTGTTGCCGGCCGTGTCGATGTAGCCGTAGGGCGCGGTGGACGTGATGGTGAAGCGGCCGCCATTGATATTGTTCACGCCCAGGGCACCGTCGTAGGCAAACTCGTTGTTGAGGTTATAACTCTTGAAGCCTTGCCAGCCCGAGGCGCTCTCATAGGTGCTCTTGGCCGAGTAGGGCACGTGCAGGTTGATATTGCCGGGCGTCGTGGTGCCGAAGTAGGTATTGACGTCGCTCACCGTGGGTGGCGTGGCCAGGTTGATATAGAGTTGGGAGAGCGCGTTGCAGTTCCTCACAAAGTTGGCTCCCAGCGACTTTACCGAACTTGGGATAATGAGTTTACTGAGGTTGGAGCAGGAGTTGAAGGCGGCCGTGCCGATGTAGGTGACACCGTAGGGCACCGTGACGGACGACATGCGCGAGCAGCCCTCGTAGGCGTAGGCGCCGATGGCTGTCATCGTCGCGGGATAGGTGGCGCCGCCGCCGTAGCACGGCTTGCGCAGCAATGTGGTGAGCGACTTGTTGAAGAGCATGCCGTTGTGGGAGGCGTAGGCGGTGTTTCCCTCGTCAACGGTGATTGTCTGGTGCTTGGCGCATTGGTCAACGAAGTAGGCGCTCAGGCTCGTCACCGAGGCCGGCACATGGATGGTGGTGATGGCGCTGCCGCGGAAGGCGAACGCCTCGATGGTCGTCAGCCCCTCGTTGAGGGTGACGGTGGCCAGGTTGGTGCAGCCGTCAAAGGCCGAGTTGCCGATGCGGGTAATATAGCAGCCATCCAGGTTAAGGCCGGTGAGGTCGGTGTTTTTGGTGACTGCTCCGGAGGCGATTGTGCGTATCTTGATGTCCACACCTTCCACATTGAAAAAGCCGTGGTAGGTGGGGGTGAAGACACCATCGGTGTTGCTGCTCGGCTTGACCCACCCCACGAGGGTGCCGTCATGGACGTCGGTAATCTTGAGATTGTCGTCAGCCCCGATGCAGAAATAGGAGCCATCGGTGATATGATAGTCGGCGGCGTAGTAACTTTTGGTGAAGGAGGAAAAGTAGGAGCCCAGTTTGGACGAGAGATCCGAGGTGGTGAAATTGGCGCCTGACACATAGTAGAATACCGAGCCAGAAATTGCGGGGAAAGCGGCGCTGCCTATTGTCTTTGGCATGTTGAAGCCGGCGTAGTAGAACGTCTTGAGTTGAGGACTGTTGTAGAACGCATAGCTGCCGATATAGTTCACCGAACTCGGAATCTTGGCAAAGGTCATCGCCGTGTTCTGGTAGAACGCATAGTCGCCGATGATGCGGCAACCCCAGCGTATGGTAACCGAGGTGATGTTGTCGGCGCGGTAGAAGGCTTGCGTCTTGATTTCGCGCACTGGATATTGAGTGCCGTTGTGTGTTGCCAACGAGGGTATTACTAGGGCAAAATTGCTCTTGGCCTTGCCGGCTGCCGTGAGGCCGTCCACGCGCAGGTAGGGCTCGGTGGCGTCGTTGATGAGCGTATAGGCTATATCTCCTGTCGTTTCCGGCTGTGTCTCGGCCTCGAGGTTGAAGGTGACTACGGCACCGCTCTCCTTAATATTAGTGATCTTGCGCGAGGAGGCTTTGCCGTCCCATGTGACCAGTGCCGGCGTGGTGGTGGATGTGATGCTTGTCACGCCCGCGGTGCCCGGGAAGGGGTCACTGCCGCTCTGGGCATCGGTGTCGGTGCTGCCGCCGGCGCGCAGTAGTTCATAGTAGACGCGCGTGGGGTTGATGTTCACATCGTTGTCGTCCCAGGGCACGTTGTTGCTCTCATCCACGCGGCACACGAGCATGCCGTGGCCGGGCAGGTAGGTGTCCCAGCCGACGCGCTGGCGGTTCTCGAGCGTGAAGTACTCGTTGCTGTTGGCCGAGTTGAGGCGGTAACTCTCATACTCGCCTGGGCGCAGCGTGTAGGAGCCGGGCGACGAGATTGTCGTCATGCTGGCGAAGCCCACATTGTCGCGCTCCCAGGCGGAGTAATTCACCGGGGTGCGCCCCTTGTCATAGCGGCCGCTGCCGCTGGCCATCACGTCCCAATGGCCGGGGGTGAGGCTCTGGCCGTTCTCGCTGTAGTCCGTGTCGTAGAGGTCCGGCAAGCCCAGCACGTGGCTGAACTCGTGGCACATTGTGCCGATGCCCAGCGGGAACGGGTCGTTGTACTTCTGCCAGCCGTAGATCTCGCCCGAGCAGGCGTAGCGCCCGAAGCGCTTGCCGTCGTGGTATAGATAGTTGGTACCCTCACTGTTGGCCAGCCAGCCGGCGTGAGGCCACAGCAGGTTGGTGTCGTTGGTCTCGTAGTCGCTGGTATAGCCTGCCACAATGAAGTAGACCATATCAACCTCTCCGTTGTTGTCACTATCGTAGGTGGCGTAGTTGATGCTGGAGTCGAGAGCAGTGAGGGCGGCCTCAAACAGCGTGTTGCGGCGGGCGTAGTCGGTCTGCTGGACGTAGGTCGAACTGTAGGAGAGGTTCACCGGGCCATAGACGTCAAACTGCGGCGCGAACGCGCCGTTGCTCTGATAGCGGAAGTAGTCGCGCATCGAGCCTTGGGCGGTGTATTTGGTGTCATTGTAGGTGAAGCCGCTATAGCCCGTCTGGTTCACCATGCTTTGGTAGAACGATTGCGGCGAACTCATCGTGGAGAACTTGACGTCGCTATAGTTGATCAGGATGATGAGGCCGCGGAACTTGTCGCGGTCCATCGACACGCCGGTCATGCGCCGGCGTCCGTCGCCGGCCCGTGCGGCCATCTCCTGCGGCGTGACGATGTTCAACCGCTTGTCGCGCTCGGCGCGTGCCGCGCGAGCCTTAGCCACGCCGCGCGGCGAGGTAAGGCCGCGTTGCAGCAGTGCCGTCTGCGACTGCTCCGATGGAGTGCGCCGCGCCGCGTCGTGGGCCACTACGCCGGTGCTCACCAGGTCGCCGCCCTGCCGGGTGGCGTAGCACCACGCTCCGGTGGCGTCGCGCACCACCGTGTAGCCGTCAACCGTGGTGTGGAAGTTGTAGAACTCGTCACCGCACAGGCGCAGCATAACGGTCGTGCCGTCAGGCTGGGCGCAGGGCTGCGGGGTGTCGTCGGCCGGAATGGCCATCGCGGCAAGGCTGCACAGCAGTGCCGCCGCCAGAGTCAAGGTCAGTCGAGAAGAATTCATAGCGATTATAGTCGTTAAAATGCGGCAACGAGGCGGCCGCACACCGGAATGCTGTTTTGGTGATGCGCAAAGGTAATGAAAAATTGCGATTTATGCAACAAAATCAACAAATTCCCGCTCACCGTGGGGTGTAGGTGAGGGCGTTGTAGTAAATCATGTCGATTTCGTCGTAGGAGAAGTCGGCGCTGATAAATGTGCCGCTGCTTTTGAGTTTTAGCAACTGCGCGAGGCGTTCACAGGCGAGTTCAAAGATTTTGCGGTGGTCAAAGGCGAGCGGCGGCACGTCGTTGATTGGGAACCACCGGGCACGGGCGGCATCGTCGGCGCCGACGACATCGCTCACACGCGTCAGGGTGAAGTAGACGATTGAAATCACGCGCTCACGCGGGTCGCGGTCGGGTCGCGCAAACGCGCCGAGTTGCTCGATGTTTGTCACCGTGAGGCCGGTCTCTTCTTGCAGTTCGCGGCGCGCGCCGTCGGGCGCGTCCTCGTCGATGTTGAGGAAGCCGCCGGGAAAGGCCCAACTGCCCTTATACGGCTCACCGCCGCGCTCGATGAGCAACACGTTGAGTTTCACGCCGTCAAAGCCAAACACGACACAGTCGGTCGTCACGGCCGGATGAGGATATCGGTAGGAGTACATTAGTCATCTGTTTTGGGCCTCCCCCCATCCCCCTCTTGAGGGGGGGCTATTGATTTATTTGTTCTCCCCCCCTGTTTCAGGAGAGGGCTTTGTTGTCGCAATCACCGCCCGAAGGGCGGCTTTGTTGTCGCAATCACCGCCCGCAGGGCGGCTTTGTTGCCGCAATCACCGCCCGCAGGGCGGGTATTTGTGTAACCCCCAGCGCCGGAGCGAGCCGCAGGCGAGCGTAGGAGCTGGGGGTGGTTGGCCTACGCCCGCCGCCCGAAGGGCGGCTACAACCCTATCTGTCAGTCAAGAAATATTGCTCATCTATTGTAACGCCGTTTTCTGTTAGCCATTGCCTGTATTCATCAGCAAAACTCACCCTTTTGTGATGCTCTTTCTGGTTCATGATGTACTGTTTGATTTTGCCGACATCGAACCTGCTGTAACTGAATGCCGCATAACCCTCGCCCCAACCATCGAACAGTGGAAATTTAGCCTTGTTGTTCTTCAACCACAAAGTGGCCATGTTCTTGAGCCTCCTGACAAACTCGGCAACGGCCATCGATGTGGGTATGGAAACGAGAATGTGTACGTGGTCAGGCATTCCGCCAATGCGGAGCAGTGTGGCATTTACTCCCTTACAGTACCCGTGGATGTAGGCATACAACTCTTTCTCGTGTGCCTCTGCAATCCAGGGTATACTGCGATATGTTCGCATAACTATGTGGTAAAAGCAATTGGAGTAGCTCATTGTCGAAGATGTTGTGGCCGCCCTTCGGGCGGCATGCATTGCTGTCTTATCCCCCAGCTCCTGCGCTCGCTGGCTCGCTCCGGCGCTGGGGGTTACACATATATCCGCCCTTCGGGCGGCCTGTCACTCCCTCAATCCTGTCTCACCACCCCCGGCTCCTGCGCTCGCTGGCTCGCTCCGGCGCTGGGGGTTACATATATATCCGCCCTTCGGGCGGCCTGTCACGTTGAAGTAGAAGTTGAGGACGTCGGCGGCGGCGTTGAACGACGACTGGCGTGCGTGCATCACCTCGCGCTCCTTCTGCTCGAGCAGTGCGGCCACCTCGGGGTTGTTGTAGAAGCGTGCGCGCAGTTGTTCGTCGATGGTGGCGCGCATCCAGTATCGCTCCTGCCAGCGGCGGCGTTGCTCAAAGTAGCCGTTCTCGTCCACGGCGGCAAAGTAGCGGTCAATCATGTCCCACACGGCGTCGATGTTCAACTCGTAGTATCCGCTGTAGGGTATCACCTCTGGCACGACGCCGCTGGGCGGCATCGGGAACAGGTGCAGCGCGTTGCGGAACTGGGCTGCGGCAAGGTTGGCGCGGTCCACGTTGTCGCCGTCGGCCTTGTTGATGACGATGCCGTCGGCCATCTCCATGATGCCGCGCTTGATGCCCTGCAGTTCGTCGCCCGTGCCGGCAAGTTGGATGAGCAGGAAGTAGTCGACCATCGAGTGGACGGCTGTCTCGCTCTGACCCACGCCAACGGTCTCTACAAACACGGTGTCGTATCCGGCGGCCTCACAGAGCACAATCGTCTCGCGCGTCTTACGTGCCACGCCGCCCAATGAGCCGGCCGAGGGTGAAGGACGAATGAACGCGCGCGGATGCACCGCGAGTTTCTCCATGCGCGTCTTGTCGCCCAGGATTGAGCCTTTGCTGCGCTCCGAACTGGGATCGATTGCCAGAACGGCCAGTTTGCCGCCGCGCCGGAGCACGTGAATGCCAAACACGTCAATCGATGTGCTCTTGCCGGCTCCGGGCACGCCCGTGATGCCGATGCGCCGCGAGCGGCCGGCGTGCGGCAGGCACCGCTCGATAACCTCCTGGGCCATCGACTGGTGCTCCGGAGCCACGCTCTCAATGAGTGTCACAGCCTGACCGAGCACCGCCGTGTCGCCCTTGAGGATGCCCTCCACATAGTCGTTTACCGACAACTGACGGCGCTTGCGCCGCTTCAGATAGGGGTTGATGCTGGGCGGCTGCTCGATGCCGGCGTTCACCGTCAGACCGGCATACTGCGCGTCATTCTCGGGGTGGTGGCTGCAAGAGCACTGCTGAGCGTTGTTTAATATCTCGTTGTCCATTTGTCTCGTTTTTTCTATGGTTTCTATGGTTTCCAGGGTCGTCTACTGCACGCCCCCCTTGTTAATGACTGCCCACCACGCGCAGGGGCAGTCGCTGGCAGTCCGGGTCGTTGGTGAAGATGGTGAGCGTCGCGTTGAGGATGTCGCCCTCGATTTGTGACGGATCGACGGTGACGGTGATGTCGCAACTCTTGCCGGGCTTGACGACGTCGCGGCTCGCTGTGGCCGTCACTCCGGCCTCGGGACACCACAGCCGGCGCACTTCCAGCGGCGCGCCGCCGGTGTTGCGCAACTTGACGGTGGCGGTCCACACCCCGTTCCCTCCTTGTGGGGCACGGCCTTGACCCAGCCGTTCGGGGAAGACCACGCGGTCGACGCCGTCCTCGATGGTGGCGTGCGGCGGGTTAGCGCGCCACTCGTCGCTCTCGCGCTTGAAGTCATCCACCACAATACCCGTCACTGTGATTTGTTTCTCGTTTATTCGATTGCCCGATTGCCCGGTTGCTTGAAGGTTGAATTGCGCCTCGTTTAGTCCCCACTGCGGCGCCTCCATACCGTCGAGGCGCACCGTGACGGTTACCGTCGAAGCCGGCGCCACACGCTGCGGCAGGCAGTCCGCAATCAGGAACATTTTCCGTTGTTCGTTCCCTTCGTACTTCGTACTTACCTCAATGGTGTCGTGTCCCGCATTATAGCCGCTGATGTAGCCCAAACGGAACGACGTGCGCGACATCTCGCCCAACGGAACCACGTCGCGGGCTATCCTCAGGTCGCCAATCGCGATGGGGTAGTAACGCTCGAGCGTCTCCTTGACGGGGATGGCGTTGCCGCGAATAACGACCGTGCTGCGCGAGGGCGTCGTGTTGGTGTAGACATACACCTCTTTGTTGAACTCGCCGGGGCGGTTAGCCGGGTTATAGGTGAGGGTGACGGCGGCCGTGTCGCCCGGGACGATGGCCTCGCGCGGATAGTCGCCGGCCGTGCAGCCACACGTGGGTTGCACGCGCGTTATAAGCAGCGGCTCGTCGCCCGTGTTGGTCAGCCGCAGATGGCACGTCACGCGGCCGTTGGCCTCGTCAATCACGCCAAAGTCGTGCTCCGTCTCGACCCACGTCGCCACCGGCTGCGCCACCGCCGTGGCAGCGAACAGCAGCACAAATGCCAACAGTTTATTTTTAGTTTTAATCATCCTCTGGCTTTGAGTAACCCTTAATTACGCTAGGCTCTCCAACCTCTCGTCTATTTACGTCTATTTACGTCTATTTTTTTCTATTGGTGTATTTCTCGTAAATTTTCGTAAATTCACGTAAATTAATTATAAACAACAGAAAATAAAATATTTACGAAAATTTACGAAAATTTACGAGAAGGATTTTACGAATTTTACGTGAGAATAATAGACGAAAATTGACGGAAATAGACGAGAGGAATGGATTTTAGGGTGAAATAATTATTTTCGACAATTATCGAAAATTTTCGTGAGCATATTGTAGGGCCTGGCCTTGGCCTGGCCGCTTTGCTGATTTTTGTGTCACTTCTTTGACTTGGGGATCACTGTGCCCTCGATGAGCAGTGTGGTCACCTTGGTCTTGCCCTCGGCGTTGGTCTTGACACGCACCGTCTTGCTGAAGGCACCCGGGCGTCCCACCGTGCTATAGGTAACCTTCACCTTGCCCTTCTTGCCGGGCTTGATGGGCTTGGTGTCGAATTCCGGCTTTGTGCAGCCGCACGAGGCCACGGCCTCGATGATGAGCAGCGGTTTGTCGCCGGTGTTCTCTACCTCAAAGGTGTGAGTCACAAACTGGCGTTCCTCCTGGATATTGCCGAAGTTGTGGTGCCGCTCGGCAAATGTGGCTTCGGCGCCGGCCAGCGCCGTCAGGCTCACCGCCATCCACGTCGCTGTGGCAATCATAATTCGCTTGATAGTATCCATTAGTCGTTAGTTGTTTTTAGAATTCTTAGAGTTCTTAGAATTCTTAGAGTTCTTAGTTTTTTTAGAGTTCTTGGGAGTGGCGGTTGGCTTGCGGCGGCCGCGACGGTGCTTGCCGCGCGAGGGGGCTTCGACGGGTGTCTCGAGGCGCTCGCGACGGCTGCGGTAGGTGATGGGCTCGCGATCAATGCGATGACTGTCGGCCGGGTGACGCTTGTCGACGAGCACAAAGTCGAGTTGCTTCTTCACCAGGTCGGCGCGAGCCACCTGGATGGTCACCTGGTCGCCGAGTTGATATTTGCGGTGGGTGCGGCGGCCGATGAGTGCCATCGACTTCTCGTCAAACTCGTAGTAGTCGTCGTCAAGGTCGCGTGCGCCAACCATACCCTCGCAGTGTGTCTCGTTCACCTCCACAAAGATGCCCCATTCGGTCACGCCCGATATGGTGCCCTCAAACACCTGCCCCAAGCGGTCGCCCATAAACTCGACTTCCTTGTATTTGATTGAGGCGCGCTCGGCGTTGGCGGCCAGTTGCTCGCGCTCGCTGCAGTGCTTACACTCGTCGGCAAGTTGGTCAAAGGGCACGCTTCGCCCGCCGGCGGCGTAGCGGTCGAGCAGCCGGTGCACCATCATGTCGGGATAGCGGCGGATGGGCGATGTGAAGTGGGTGTAGAACTCAAAGCCGAGGCCGTAGTGGCCTATATTCTCGGGGCTGTAGATGGCCTTGGCCATGGCGCGCATCGCCATGATGGAGAGCAACTCGTGTTCGGGCTTGTCCTCCGAGCGCTTGAGCATCTCGTTGATGGACGTGTTCACCTTCAAGCGATTGCCGCCGACGGCCACACGGTAGCCCATCGCACCGGCCACGTCGGCCAAATTGGCGAGTTTGTCCTCGTTGGGCTCGTCGTGGATGCGATAGACCATCGCCTTGGGCGTCTTGCCGCCGCGCGCGCTGCCGATGTGGGCGGCAACAGTGCGGTTGGCCAGCAGCATAAACTCCTCGATGAGGTTGTTGGCCGGCGTGGCGATGTGCTGTATCACGCCGATGGGCTTGCCATTCTCGTCGATGTCAAACTTTATCTCCGGCCGCTCAAAGAGCACCGCGCCACCCTCAAAGCGCGCGGCACGCAACTTCAACGCCAACTCGTTGAGCGTCACCAGAGTGTCGCGCAACGGATCCTCCTTGCCGTCAAGCATCTCTTGAGCCTGCTCGTAACTCAACCGACGGTCACTGTTAATCACCGTGTGGCAAATCTCATACTTGATGACATTGGCCTCGGCGTCCATTTGGAAGATGACCGAGTGAGTCAGTTTGTCCTCGCCTTGCCGCAACGAGCAGATGAAGTTGCACAAGCGCTCGGGCAACATCGGCACGGTGCGGTCGACGAGATAGACGCTCGTGCCGCGCTCAAAGGCTTCGGTGTTAATCACGCTCTTGGGCTTGACGTAGTGGGTCACGTCGGCGATGTGTACGCCCACCTCGAGCAGGCCGTCGGGCAGGCGCCGCAGCGACAGCGCGTCGTCAAAGTCCTTGGCGTCGGCCGGGTCGATAGTGAATGTGGTCACGTCGCGCATGTCGCGGCGCCGCGCCACCTCCTCGGGCGTGATGCCGGGCTGAATGCGGTTCGCCGCGCGCTCGATGCTCTCGGGGTATTTATACGGCAGACCGAACTCGGCCAGGATGGCATGGATTTCGGTGTCATTCTCACCGGCCTCGCCCAGCACGTCGACAACCTCGCCGATGGGGCTGTTGGCCTCCTCGGGCCACTCAACGATGCGGGCCACCACCTTCTGTCCGTTTTTGGCGTCAAGCGTCTTGTCAAGCGGGATGAAGATGTCAGTGGCCAGGAATTTGCTATCGGTGTTGAGCGTGGCAAAGTAGCGCTGCAGGTGGATGGTGCCCACAAAGGTCTGCTCCTTGCGGCTGATAATTTTGATTACCTGCGCCTCGGGCTCGTGGTCGCCGCGTGCCGCGCTGATGTGAACGGCCACGCGGTCGCCGTTCAACGCGTGCATCGAGTTGCGCTCGGCCACCATAATGGGCTCGGCGTCCTTTTCGTTATCAATAATCACGCCGTTCTTGCCGTTGCTGCGACGCACGAACAGACCCTCGGCCACCGTGCTCAGACCTGCCGCCTGATAGCGGCCGATGCCCGTCTCACACAGGAAACCGTCGATGGCCAGCAACTCCAAGGCTTCGGCTACCAGAGCGCGCTGCCTGACAGACGTGCAGCCGATGGCCGCCGAAACTTGTTTGTAATTGAACGACGCCGACGAGCCGCGTGGCTGTGAATTATAGAAACTAATCACGCGGTCGTGGATATCACGCTGCTCGTTGCGCAGCGCGCCACTATTTTTGTCAGTACGTTTTCTTGCCATAATATTAAATTTTATTTAATCCGCAAATTTCGGCATAATTCATCATATAAACAACACTTTTCCTTATTTTAACAATTTGCCATGTGTTATATATCTTTATATCTCCCGTGAATTAACGTGAATTCCCGTAATAAAGACAAGAGAACAGGAGGTTTCTTCGTGAGTTGGAGAACAAGAGAAAAAAAGTACTAAAGACAAGAGAACAGGAGGTTTCTTCGTGAGTTGGAGAACAAGAGAAAAAATTCACGAAAATTTACGAGAAATACACCAAAAGATAAAAATTGACGAAAATAGACGTTGTTATAGACGAAAATAGACGCGAAACAAAACTAAAAACGAAAAACTAAAAATGAAAATGAAAAAGATTATAATAATGATGACGGTGATGCTCGCTACGGCAATATGGTGCGCATCGTGGCCGACACCGGCACCGGTGGCTGGTGGCACTGCTCGGCACAGGACAAGGGCAAGAGTTACACCAACTGGCCTAACTGCATGAACCAGTTTGACGGCTTTACCTACTGGGCCGACATCGCCGGACGCGACAAGGTGATTCTCGACGGTGCCGGTGTGGTATGGCACCATGAGCAATGGCGACGTGGTGGTGGGCATGTTCAACCGCAGTGACGCCGCCGCCACGGTAAACGTCAACTTTGACCAACTGGGCATCAGCGGCTCTCGTCAGGCCCGCGACCTGTGGAGCCACACCGACGAGGGCACCGTCAGCGCCTTGACCGCCACCCTGCCCGCTCACGGCTGCAAAATCGTGCGCCTCTCCAAATAATTCAAGCCAGAATTCGTTATTATTCTAGAAACCCTACTAAAGACAAGAGAACAGGAGGTTTCTTCGTGAGTTGTAGAACAAGAGAAAAAAAAGTAGGATTTCTAGGAGCCCTAGGATTTCTAGATATTCAAGAAAAAAACCATAACAACGATGAACACTCTTTTCAAGCACGCGATGGTGGCTGTTGCTCTGCTGGCCGCCACCACGGCCACGGCGGCCGAGAGCGTCAGTTCGCCCTCGGGTAACATCACGCTGACGTTTGAGTTGGACGGCTCGCGCCCCACCTATGGTGTGACTTTCAACGGCCGTGACATAGTCAAACCCAGTCGCTTGGGTCTCGAACTTGCCAGTGAGAACGCCGGCGGCGACTTTGCCAGCGGCACGGCCGGCTCCACCGGCACCAACCACGCCTCCCTTTATGACCAATTTATCATCAAGGACGTCGCCCGCTCCACGTTCGACGAGACGTGGCACCCCGTCTGGGGCGAGGAGAGCGAAATCCGCAACCACTACAACGAGTTGGCAGTCACCCTCGCTCAGCCGGCAATCAACAACCGCACGATGGTGGTGCGCTTCCGCGTTTATGACGACGGCGTGGGGCTGCGCTATGAGTTCCCGCAACAACCGGGCTTTGTCTACTTTGTTATCAAGGAGGAGCACACCCAGTTTGCCATGACCGGCGACCACACGGCGTGGTGGATTGGCGGCGACTACGACACGCAGGAGTATCAATACACGCGGTCGCGCCTGAGCGAAATCCGCGGCCTCTTTGACAGCACCATCACCAGCAACGCTTCGCAGACGCAGTTCTCCAAGACCGGCGTGCAAACCTCGCTGCAACTCAAGACCGACGACGGCATCTACATCAATCTGCACGAGGCCGCGCTGGTCGACTATCCCGCCATGCACCTCAATCTGGACGACAAGAACATGGTGTTTGAGAGTTGGCTCACGCCCGACGCGCAAGGCTTCAAGGGACACATGCAGGCTCCGTGCCACACGCCGTGGCGCACCATCCAGATTGTGGACGACGCCCGCAAAATCCTCGCCTCGCGCCTGATCCTTAACCTCAACGACCCCTGCCAAATCGAGGACACGTCGTGGATTAAACCGGTCAAATACGTGGGCGTGTGGTGGGAAATGATCACCGGTGCCGGCTCGTGGAACTATACCGACGAACTGCCCAGCGTCCAACTCGGCATCACCGATTATAGCAAGGTGAAACCCAACGGCCGCCACAGCGCCAACAACGCCAACGTGCGCCGCTACATCGACTTTGCCGCCGACCACGGCTTCGACCAGGTGCTCGTCGAGGGCTGGAACGAAGGCTGGGAGGACTGGTTCGGCAACTCAAAGGACTACGTGTTTGATTTCGTGACACCTTATCCCGACTTCGACATCAAGGCCCTGAACGAGTATGCCCACTCGCGCGGCGTGCGCCTGATGATGCACCACGAGACCAGCGGCAGCATCCGCAACTATGAGCGCCACCTCGAGGAGGCCTACCGCCTGATGAACCACTACGGCTACAACTCGGTCAAGAGCGGCTATGTGGGCAACATGATTCCGCGCGGCGAGCACCACTACGGCCAGTGGCTCAACAACCACTACCTCTACTGCATCAAGGAGGCCGCCAAGCACCACATCATGGTCAATGCCCACGAGGCGGTGCGCCCCACAGGCCTGTGCCGCACGTGGCCTAACCTGATTGGCAACGAGAGCGCCCTCGGCACCGAGTATCAAGGCTTTGCCGGCACCCGCCCGGGCCACACGGCCATCCTGCCGTTCACGCGCCTGCAAGGCGGACCGATGGACTATACCCCAGGTATTCTGGAGATGGATCTCAACACCTTCGCTCCCAACAACCACAATCACGTGCTCAGCACCGTTTGTGGCCAGTTGAGCCTCTACGTGACCATGTACAGCCCGCTGCAGATGGCCGCCGACCTGCCGCAGAACTACGAGAAGCGCATGGACGCCTTCCAGTTCATCAAGGACGTGGCCATCGACTGGCAGCGCAGCGTCTATCTCGAGGCCGAGCCGATGGACATCGTCACCATCGCCCGCAAGGAGAAAGGCGGCGACCGCTGGTTTATCGGCAGCACAACGGGTATCAACGCCCACGACAGCGCCATCAAACTCGACTTCCTCGACAAGAACCGCAAGTATGAGGCTGTCATTTATGCCGACGGCAAGGACGCCCACTACCGCAACAACCCGCACAGTTACACCATCACGCGCAAGAAGGTCGACGCCAAGACAACCCTCAAACTGCACAGCGTCGCCGGTGGCGGCTTCGCCGTGACCCTCGTCCCCATCAAGTAACCCACTGCCCGTTGGCTTAACTGCTAAAGACAGGAGAACAAGAGGATTTTTCAGAGCAAGAGGTCTGATTTTTCCTCTTGTTCTCTTTTCCTCTTACTCTCCTGTCAGTTTTGGGAAAGATAGACAGAAATAGACGGGAAATTTGGTTGTTTGAGAGAAATGTTATATCTTTGCGACGCAAATCGAAGGCAAACGGACCGGTCGTAACCGTTGGCAATGCCAAGCGCCGGCCCGATAACGACATAGTTGAAGGCGTTATGCTGTTTCTTGTAAGTTGAAACCTAGGAAATTTCGACCCGGCACAAGAGGAGAGCAGAACGGTTTCTGCGTCTTTCGGCGCAGACTGTACTCTTATCCCCCTTTTTGTGCTACAGGTTTTCCTAGGACCTCAACTTACAAAGCGTGGCGTAAACAGTCTGCGCTTTTCTTTTTGTGTGTAATTCACCATTTTTAGACAAGAGAACAAGAGATTTTTAGACAGAAGAACAAAAGGACCGAAGAACGAAGAGATTTTTTATTCTTATGCGCATTTCCGTTCACGGTGGGCGGGCTCCGTCCCGCCCATTATCGACTATCGAAGGACGACTAACTTGCGGTTCGTCAATAAACCCCCACAGTTCATCCAATATCCCCTCAAAAGTTTGTTCAACTGCGCTCATGTTACTACTTTTGCCACAAATTCTCAATTTAATATTTAATCAAAACTATGAAACAGACTAGATTACTATTCATCATGTTGCTGGCCGTAGTGATGGCCGGCCTGAGCGCCTGCGGCGGCAGCAAGGACGACGACAAGATCCACTCCAACGCATCGATGCTCCAGGGCGAGACGTGGAACTTCCAGAAGGCTGTCACCAACTATAAGTTTGGCGGCGAGGAACTCAACGCCGAGATGAGCCTGCGCGAAATACGCCAGATGCTGGAGCAGATGGCCGGCACGTCCAACCTCATCATCTACGACGAGCGCCTGCGCTTCGAGGCCGACAAGGTCGTGTTTGTTAACACCGGCGACCGCCTCTCCTACAAATACTACAGCAACGGCACCCTCTGGATTGAAGGCATAGACGAGGCCAACAAAGAGGCCGGCGTCAACCTCCGCCTGAGCATCCCATCGCTCACCGCCTCGCAACTCGTCCTCCGCTACAACATCGTCATCGAGGGCTACGACATCACCATGGACATGTACTACACCCGCTGAAACACGGGGACGGTTCTTCTGTTTCACGACTTGTCGCTGAAACCGAAGAACCGTCCCCACTCAGCGGCCCCGCCCCATTCACGAAAATCCCCGAAAATTATTTTATCTCCCGTGAATTAACGTGAATTAACGTGAATAATCCACCCGGTTGTGTATTGCGAGACGAAGTCTCGTACGCCCGCCAAATATTTTACGAATTTTACGTGAGCAATTTTCGAGAGGGGATCTAATCGGTTTTACCTGAGTCTCATTCATAACTTATTTAAAACTATGCTTTTATGTTAAAACTTATTATTAAACCAATGGCCATATCGTTGGCCTTGCTGATGTTGACCGCAAGTTCGCTTGTTGCTGCTGAACCGGACACAATTTTTAATAAGTCCGGTGTGAAGCCGTCAAAGTCGAGTGTTGCACGGGCAAGCAGGTATAGCAGCCTGCCAAGTGGCTACCAACAAGTAGGCACTACTCAATTGTATTATAAGCATACTTATTTTAATTACTACTCTGACAATGAGCGCGCAATCGATGTAATCGGCTTTTATAATGGCTATTACTATTCTTCAACCTATTCTGATCTTGGGTACCGTGTCGCTATGCAGGTAGGCAGCAACTCTGCTGTTAATGTTGACTGTCTAAACGGCACAACAAATAACGGGGTATCTTGTGCAGCATCAATTGTCCAACAAGGAGAACTGGCAAGAATGTGTTACACGCTAACTAACAATAACGACTATGATGTGATAGTCTCTCTCGGAACGCATGCCGATGTTATGATTGGTTACAACGATGGCGCTCCTATTTCTCGGCGCATTGATACAGTAGGACAGACCTATGGCCTTACAATGAAAGACGGAAATGGGGCCCAATTGTGTGTCTTATTCGGTGCCGGACTGGCCGGAGTTTCGGCTGTCGATGACTTCTGGTTTGGAGTTTATTACACTAATTATGAACCAAATGCAATGGTTGGTAATTATGCTTCCGGTGACAGTTATATGCAAGAAAACGGAAGTTATGATAGCGGCATGGGATGGTGTTGGAAAAACCGAACAATCGCAGCAGGAACAACCGTAGTGTTTTCTTATTTGATTGGTGTTGGCGAAGTGAACCTTGAGCCGAACTCGTCATTTGAGGTGACACCGGACGACCCTGATGGCTGGAACGACCTCTCGCGTCCACACCGCTTGACGCTGTCGGGAACGTATGAAAGCCCCGCCGGATTGGATGGCAGCATCGATTATGCTGTTGAGGATAGCGAAGAGTGGACGCCTTTGACCGATGTGCTCGCCTCGGGAAATGAGTTCGAGTCAAGTCTTGTGGCTATGTTCAACCCTTCAAATCCCGTTCACGTCATCAAATTCAGGACACGTGACGTGGTGGGCAACACAACTATGTTGCACCCAATAGAATATATTGATGTTAGTTTCCACCAATTGCAAGGAGTTGTAGATAAAACCTATACAGGTGATTCTATATATCAAGAAGGCGTCACTTGTGACTTGGATGCGGAAAAATATGTCTTGAAGTCATATTCAAACAATCTGAATGTAGGCACCGCGACTTTTAATATGGAAGGAGTCTTCCCATATACCATCGGTCGCAGAATATATAACTTCACGATTAATCCTCAGCAACTTGCAGGTTCAATCGTGCTCTCAGAAACGTCGCTCTCTTACACCGGAGATTTCCTCACTCCTGATTGGCATTTTTCTAACACGAACTATGACAAATTGGAGCAAGGTCGAGATTATGACTTGTCATGGTCAAACAATAAGCGACCCGGCACTGCCACATTAACCATAACAGGCAAGGGCAACTATGCCGGAACTCTTTCAGCTCAGTTTGCGATTGTCAAGTCAATGTTACCCTCGACTGACCAATTGGTCTCTATAGCCGGAGACGACATCCTCTATGATGGTGAGCCGCACGAGGTGTCGCTGAATGGTGCGGGCCTCAGCGGCTTGGGGACGGCGACGGTAACCTACTTCCGGGACGGCGTGGCCATCAGCGGAGCGCCTGTTGAGCCGGGTAGTTACACCGTCAATGTCGCCTTTGCCGAGGGCGAGTGCTACCTGGGCGGCACCATCGAGAACGCCGCCGCGTTCACCATCTACGCCCTCGACGAGACCGACTGGGCAAGTTTCAAAGCGCTGTATAATGCAACAGGCGGCGCCTCTTGGAGCAAGACCGTTGACGTGAGCGACGTCAAGTACGCGCGTCAACTCGTTGACAAGGGTCTGGCTACAATTGTCAAGGGACGCGTTACCGCGCTCAACCTCAGCGGCAACAACCTCAGCGGCGAACTGCCCGCCACCGGCGTCAGTCTGTCGGCCTTGACCTCATTGAACATCAGTGGCAACAACCTTACCGGTAATCTCGGTGCTTTCGTTGCGCCGATGACCTCGCTGCAGAGCCTCAATGCCGCCAATAACCGCATCGCTACGCTCTATCCGCCGCTGCCCGCCTCGGTGAGCAATGCGAGCCTCTATCCGCAGAACGTTGATGTCACCCTCGATGTTGACCTGCCAAACCTTGACATTGAGGCGCTCATGGCCTCGTTCCCGACAATATTGCTCTATGACCCGAGTTCGCGGGCCTATAGCCGTCTGCCGGGCGTTACCGCCACGGGCGGCAACGACTGGTGGGCCTCGTTCAACTTCAACGGCACGCGGTTGGCAATCAGTGGCGTTTCGAGCCAGAACCTCTACTACGGTGCCAGCGGCGATGTGCTGCCGGTCACCGTCACCAATGGCGGCTCGGGCACGCAGACCCTCGGCACGATGAGCGCACGTCTGTCGTTCGCGCAAGGCGACGCCGACTTCAACGGCGCCACCAACGTCGTTGACCTGCAGGCCATCATCAATCAGATTTTCGCCATGTTTGACGGCTCAAAGCCCTTCAACTGGACGGCCGCCAACGTGATTGTTGACGAAAAACTCAACGTGCAGGACGTCGTGGGCGAGGTGAACCTGCTGCTTGCCAATAATAGCGGAGCGGGCATGCGTCGCCGCGCGCCGCAAGCCGGTGACGACGGTACGCCCGCCGGCGCCGCCAACCTCTACTGGCGCGACGGCGTGCTCTATCTGGCCAGCGACAAGCCTGTCGCCGCGCTCGACGTAATCCTTGCCGGTGACGTCAAGTGGGATATAGCGCGCTATGGCCTCACCGTTGGCACCCGTGGCAGCCACACCGTGGCTTACTCGCTCACGGGCGGCTCCATTCCCGCCGGCGTCACGCCCGTCGCCACCGCCCTCGAGGCTGTCGCCCCGGCCGTGACCGCCGCCATGCTCAGCGACACCGCCGCCCTCGAGATCCCCGTCAGCCTTACCGACCCCGACATCACCGGCGTGAATGACGTCATGCCAGATGGCGTGACCGTTGTCACTCCCGCTCCCGGTACCATCGCGCTCGCCGCGCCGGTTGCCATCGAGAACGCTGAGTGGACCGTGGTCGCCGTAGATGGCCGTGTGGTCGCCGCCGCAAGCGGTAGCCTCAGTGCCGGACTGACCGAACTCGCCACTGGCCTTGACACCGGAGTGTATGCCGTGGTAGTCAAAGCCGCCGGCGCCCCCGTCGCGACAACCAAAATCCTAATCAGTAATCAGTAATCAGTTCCGGCTTCCCTCAGCCCTCCTAAGGGGCGGGGGGAGGCCAAAACGACTAAAACGAACACTATGATACAGAAACATTCATTCCTGACATTGCTGTTGCTGTTGCTCGCCTCGGCGATGGCGACCGCCCAAGGCGTCAACACGCTCTCGGTGCCCGACATCGAGACGCCGGCCGCCTCGTCGGTGCAAGTGCCTGTGCAACTCGACAACACCGACCAAGTGGTGGCAATGCAATTCACGCTCACCGTGCCTGCCGGTGTCACTCTCGACACTGGCAGCCCGGCCATGACGCAGCGCGCCGCCGACCACACCGCCGTGGTGCGGCAGATGGCGACCGGCACCTATATGGTGATGGTCTATTCGCCAACCAACGCCGCCCTGCAGGGGCGCACCGGCGCCGTCCTCAATATCGGTGCCCAAGTGGGTAACCTTAATGAGGGCACCGACTACCCGATGGCGTTGAGCGATGTCACGCTCAGCACCGCCGCCGGCGTCAACGTGGCTACCGGCAGCACCGCCGGCCGCGTCATCATCACCCCCAGTCCCGACCTGACGGTGGAGGCCGTCGCCGCCGATGCCGCCACGCTGATGCCAGGCACCACCGTGGGACTGTCGTGGAAAGTGAGTAATATCGGCGGACGGCCCACCGGCGGCGGCTGGAGCGAGCGGCTGTCGCTCGTTACCGCCTCGGGTGCCTCGAAGCACATCGCCACAGTGACCTACGACGGCACATTGGCCGCCGGTGCCGCAGTGAGCCGCACCGCCAACGTCCGCGTGCCCGACGTGCTCGGCTTGGACGGCCCCGCGATGGTGAGCGTGCAGGTGGTGCCCAATGCTAATTGCGGCGAGAAAGCCGCCAAGCAGGGTAACAACACCGCCACCGGCAACGAAGTGACCGTCGGGAAGTTACTCTCCGTGCAACTCTCGCCGGCTCAGATTGCCGAGGCCAACGGTGTTACCGTCAAGGGCATCGTCACGCGCAGCGGCGACTGGAGTATGCCGCAGACGTTCACTCTCGCGACACCGGATAGCCGCCTCTCGCTGCCCGACAACGTGACAATACCCGCCGGGCAGTCCAGCGCTTATTTCTACATCACCGTCACCGCCAACGGCACGCATGACGCCAACAACAACGTGGCCGTCATCGCCACCGGCGGCGGCTACGATGCCGCCACCGCCTCGCTGGCCATCGACGACGACGTGCCGCCCGCCCTGCATGTAGAGGCTAACCCCCACGAGATTAACGAGGGCGACACCTTTAAACTGCGCGTCACCCTTGACGCCGCCGAGGCTCATGACGTAGTGCTCAACGTGGGCTGCGACAAGTCAACGCTATTCACCTTCCCCGCCACGGCGACCCTCAAGGCCGGGCGCACCTCGCTCGACATTGAAGTCACTTCGCTCGATGATGACGTGCCCAACGTCAGCCAGGCGGTCACATTCACCGTGAGCGCCACCGGCTTCACCGACGATGAGACCTACGTCACCATCGCCGACAACGACCTCCCCGAAATCGAACTGACGCTCACGCCCACCACGGTGAGCGAGGGCGCCGGGCCGCAGGCCATCAACGCGCGCCTGCGCCGCGTGGGAGCCACCGACAATAAGATTACCATCCGCCTGAGCGATGATAGCGCCGGCGACATCTACTACCCCATGACGAGTATCACGCTCGACAAGGGCATCGACACGGCCGAGTTCACCCTGGGCGTGGTGGATAACGGCACAGTAGAAGGTGAGCGCGTCGTCAACATCACGGCGGCCGTCTATATCCAGTCGTGCAGTTGCCAGGCCACGGCGGCCGACGGCGGCACGGTGACCGTGCCGGTGACCATCACGGACAACGACGGCCCGTCGCTCATGGTGGCCACGTCGCTATCGACCGTCCTCGAGGGCGGCTCCACCGTGGTGACGGTCACCCGCAACACGCCGTCAACCTCGGCCCTTACCGTGTCGCTCTCGAGTAATGCCGACGACGCGTTAGAGTATGCCCACACGGTGACCATACCCACCGGACAGGCAAGCGCGACGGTCAACGTCGCCGTGCGCGCCAACAGCGTGGAGGGCGACAGCCGCGTGATTGAGATGCGCGCCCAGGCCGACGGCCATGCCGTGGGCACGGCGTGGTTTATGGTCAGCGACCAAACGCTGCCCGACGCGGTGGTGCGCGGCATAGACGTTGCAGCGGGCGACCTGTATGTGGGCGACGCGGCGCGCGTGAGCGTCACTTTGGCTAACGAGGGTGCCGCCGCCGTGCCATCGCAGGCGGTGGTCGCCTTCCACGTGGACGGTGCTTCGGAGGCCGCCGTGGAGGCCCGCCTTGCCGACGCGTTGCCCGCCGGAGGCACTCTGACGCTCGAGCGCGAAGTGCCGCTGCCGGCCATCCCGGGCAGCCACACCGTCAAGGTGGTGGTGAACCGCGGACGCGCGTTCGCCGAACTGAACTATACCAACAACGAGGCGACAGCCACCGCCGAGGTGCTGCCGCAGTTCGCCGTTAGTGTCACCGCCGACAAGGCGACCTACGCCCCCGGCGAGACCGTCACCCTGAGCGGACGCGTCACCGGTCGCCTCATCGGCGGACAGACCGTCGAGGTGTACGTCATCAGCGGAGGCTTGCGTCAAACGGTGGAGGCCGTCAGCGACGCCTCGGGCAATATCTCCGCCACGTGGACGCCGGCTTCCGGACAGATGGGCCACTTCACCGCCGGAGCCTGCTATCCCGGAGAGAATGTCAAGGACGCGCAGACCGAGTTTGACATCTACGGCCTCGCGGTGACCGAGAGTTATCAAACGGCGCAGATGACTGTGGGCGAGCCGTTCACCGGTTCAATCAAGATCGCCAACAAGGGCTCGCTTGCCCAGAGCGGCATCACCGTCAACGTGCTGCAAGGCGCTGACAATATCACGACCGACTTCGCTACTATTTCCACTTTGGCCGGGGGAGCGCAGGGCTCGCTGTCCTTCACGCTGAACGCCACGTCTGCAACCGACAACGGCGCCCCCGACCTTTATAACGGCTGGCAACCCGTCAAACTGGAGATTGTCGATGCCGAGGGCGCGGCCACGGCCTATACGCTCTACTGCTACGCGGCCATGCCCACCGCCAAACTGGAGCCGAGCCTGACGTCCATCAAGACGACGGTGCCCAAGGATGGCACCCACGATGTGGAGTTCACCATTCATAATGTGGGACGCGGAGCCAGTGGCCCGATTGAGTTGTCGCTGCCGCCTTACATTACCTCGCTCACCCCGGCCACGCTGCCGTCGCTCGCCTTTGACGAGAGCACCACGGTCGCGCTGCGCTTCGCTCCGGCCGAGGGAATGGAACTGAGCCAGATTGCCAAGGGCACCATCGGCATCAACTGCGAGGGTGGTGCCGGCGTGGCGATGCCGTTTGAGTTTGAGATGGTGAGTGACGCGATGGGTACGCTCACAGTCGATGTCACCGACGAGTACACCTACTATACCGCCGAGAAGCCGCACGTGGCCGGTGCCACCGTGACTATCCAGCACCCGGTCACCAACGCCATCATCGCGCAGGGCGTGACCGGTGCCGACGGCCGCTTCACCGTCAGCCTCAACGAGGGCTACTACAACGTGCTCGTCACCGAGAAAGCCCACGACAGCGCCTCCAAGACCGTCCTCGTCGACCCGGGCCGCGAAAATGTGGAAAATATCTTCATCTTCCACAGCGGCATCGAAATAAGTTATGATATAGTGGAGACTGAGGTCGAGGATGTATATGAAATTATCACTACCGTGACTTATGAGACGAATGTCCCGCGCCCCGAAGTGTATTTGTATATGCCCAATAGCATTGATGGTGATAATATGCGTCCAGGAGAATCAATCTTGATTGAAGCAACAGTGGTCAACAAGGGATTGATAACAGCCAAGAATGCGCAGCTGGTGCTGCCCGAGCATCCGTTGTTCACGTTTACGCCGATGTGGGAGGGTGAGTTTGACCTTGCGGCCAACCAGTCAAGAGTCATCCCTATAGTGATAACCCGCAACAACGAGCCTCTTGAGGAAGCTCCGAGAAGAATAAGTATATTTGGCATAGAGTGCCATGTGAAATCTAAAGTTTTCTATACCATAGAATGTGATGAGAACAATAAGTTGGTTTATGTCCCTCATTCCATGAGAGTTCTTAAGTGTGAGGGGAAACCATCAATTACGGTTATCAGAGTTGTAGATCCTCCTGTAATCATTGACCCTCCCATTATTGTAGATCCTCCGAGAATTGAAGGTGGTTGGGATGGCCCATCGGGATGGTCTGATGATGATGATATCAACATATGCAACCCCTGTTTGTTGGCTGTGCTGAAAGCCGGTGGATCATGTATTGTAGATGCATTAATGTATGCGACAGGTTCCCAGCTGTTGAAAGAAATCAAGGCGGTTTACGATGCTTTTGAATGTGGCTATAATACAACAAATGCGATAATGAATCACGAAAGCACTAGTGGAAGGGATATAGCAAAAGCTGCCGCCTCTTGTTTGGGAGCGGCAACTCTTGAAGCCATTCCATTTTCATCATGCGTAATGAGTTTGGGTGATATTTATTTTGATTGTGGTGTCAATGACCTCGTTGCCAAATGGTTGTCAGACAACTCGACCCCGTCAGGCGGCGGTGGCGGCAGCGGCAGGACGAATCACAAGCGAGACAATGAAACCAAAACAGTTTACCCATCATATGTGGTTGAATTCTTTGACAATGTAGGACTTTATTATAGAGCTGTTAATGTTTGTCAATCTCTACGAGCCAAAATGTATGGAGACGAGAGCTGGAACAACTGCGATGCTACTCAGCTGAGCACATTTGTTCAATTGATGAACGAGTATGGCGATAATGAAATAATTGAAGGAGAAGCTCTGGCCACGATAATATCGTGCCGTCCGGAGAATATCTCTGAGGCTACTGCCCGGTCATTCATCAGCAGGTGGAATAATACGTTGCTATATTATAAAGGTGAATATGACAGGGTCGAAGATACTTTTGCACTAGAGAACTATGATGAAGAAGCCACGGAATTGGCCGATATTCACAATTCTTTGACACGATTAGGTTACTCCGGTTTTGATGAATTAATAACAAAAGAATGTGATAAATTCAGTCAAGCAATCTCAGATGCCGGCGGAACGGGCAGTGTCTGCTCGACGATAACGCTGGAGTTCAAGCAGACGTTGTCGTTGACGCGGCAGGCCTTCCTGGGCACGCTCACGGTGAAGAACAACAACGAGAGCACAGCTATCGAGGACTTCCAACTGCACCTCGAGGTGCGCGACCCGCAGGGCAACCTCGCCGGTGCCGACAAGATGGAAATCCACACCAAGTCGCTCGACACGTTCACCGGCAATGAGGCCCTGGGCAGCGGTTGGACGCTCGACGCCGGTAAGACGGGCATCGCCACCGTGGAGTATATCCCCACCGACAAGGCGGCTCCCGAGACTGACGTGCCCTACACCTTCGGCGGAACGGTGTCGTTCATTGACCCGTACACCGGCCTGGCAGT
Organism: Muribaculaceae bacterium; assembly: GCA_017454355.1. GTDB lineage: Bacteria > Bacteroidota > Bacteroidia > Bacteroidales > Muribaculaceae > Sodaliphilus. Next base: position 7,272 of record JAFTDD010000086.1, on the reverse strand, counting down.
CACTCGCGCCCTCACGCCGCAGACGCTCACCGTGCGTCCTTGCCCGCAACTCTACCTCGACTACTTCATGCAACGTGACGTCCTCGGCGACGACCCGCTCACCGCCGATGTCGTCGAGCCGTCGCTGCCCGCCGAGTTCGCGCTGCTCATCAACAACCGCGGCGCCGGCGATGCCAATAACGTCAAAATCACCACTCAGCAGCCCGTCATCACCGAGAACGAGAAGGGTCTGCTCATAGACTTCGCTCTGTTCAACGGCAAGGAGGCCGGACTGGTGATGTCCGACAAGTATGTCAACGACTTCGGCACGATTACCGCCGGCGACCATGCCCTGGCGCAGTGGTACCTAAAGAGTTCACTGCTCGGTCACTTCACGAGTTACGATGTGGAAGTGAACCACGTGACCGGCTTTAACAACCCGGACCTGAGTCTGGTCAAGCAGGCCGCGATCCACGAACTCATCCATGAGGGCGTCGATGTCGAGCAGGCGGTGGCATTCCTCGTCAACGACGATGTGGACGCCGACGACACGCCCGACCACCTCTACACCCTCAACGGCAATGCCGAGGCGGTGGCTCCGGCCGACATGACCGCCGCTGTGGCCGGCGAGAGCCAAGTGAACGTCACGCTGCGTAGCGACGCCGCCGGCACTTGGGTATATGGCAACGCCATCGACCCGATGCATGGCACGGCAACCGTCACGCGCGTGGTGCGCAACAGCGACGGCGCCGAGGTGCCCGTGGCCAACGTGTGGCTCACCGACCGCACCCTGCGCGACGGCAAAGACCCGCTATACGAGTACCGCATCCACATTATGGACAAGCCGGCCGCTGCCACCGAGACCTATACGGTGACTATGACGCCGGTCGCGCAGCCCGTCCTCGAGGTGGAGGCCATCGAGGGCATGGAAACCACGGCGATGAATATGGCTGCCGTGCAGACCGCCACGGTGCGCTTCAACAAGCCCATCAATGCCGCGACGTTCACCGCGGCCGACGTGCAGTTGCGCCGCGAGGGCGAAAACCTCGACACGGCTCCTATTGCCATCGCTCAGACGGCTGAGAACGTGTTCACGCTCGACCTGAGCGCGCTCACCGCCGAGAGCGGATACTATGTGCTCACCGTCCACACCGCGGGTATTACCGACACCGAAGGCTACAACGGCCTTAACGGCAAGATGGTGGGATGGAGCCAGCGCGTTGACGGCACCGTGGCCTATAAGGTTATCGTCAGCCCCGCCGACGCCGGCAGTGTAACGCCCGACGTGAGTGGCACCCGACCCTACGGCAGCGAACTCACCCTGACGGCTGAGGCTGCCGCCGGATTTGACTTCGCCGGATGGTACCGCGACAGCCGCCTTGTCGCGGCCGAGCCCACCGCATCGTTCACCCTCGACGCGCCGCTCACAGCCATCGAGGCCCGCTTCTCGCAGAGCGTCTACGATGTCACAGTGAGTGCCGACCTTCCCGACGGTGGCATCATCGAGGGCGACGGCAACGGCAAGCGCAACTATGGCGACCGTCTCAACCTGCGAGCCGTGCCGGCGCAGTATCACGAGTTCACCGGCTGGACCGTCAACGGCGAGCCTGCCGGCAGCGAGGCGGAGATTGAAGTGACCGTCACCGGCAATACCGATGTCGTGGCCCACTTTGCCGCCATCGAGCGCGTCACCATCGACTATGACCTCAAGGCCGGCTGGAACTGGCTGTCGTTTGGCGTGGCCGACGAGAGCCTTGGCGACATCAACAACGCCTTGGGCTCGCTCTACCTTGGTCGCGAACTGCGCGGCGGCGAAGGCACAGCGCGGCGCGCGGTCAACTGGGATGGCGCTCTGCAGGCCTTGCAGCCTCAATGCTCCTATCGCCTGAACATGGTCGCAGATGGTGCCTACAGCCTCACCGGCGAGCCCCTCAACGACGCCACCATCACCCTCACGCAGGGCTGGAACTGGCTCGGCTACCTGCCCACCGACGCACTGACCGTTGCCGACGCCTTCGCCCTCGTCCCGGCCACCGCCGGCGATGTGCTCAAGGGACAAGACGCCTTTGCCCTCTACGACGGACAGCAGTGGATCGGCAGCCTGACGACAATGGAACTCGGCGCGGGATATATGTACTATAGCACCGACACCAAGTCGTTCGGCTTCCCGGCGGCCCACATGGCGACGCGCAGCCGCGTGGCGGCGCGTGCAACTCTCGGCCGTGATGACGCGCCGTGGAGTTATGACCCGTATAAGTATCCCGACAACATGGCCGTCAACGCCTCTGTCGCCAACATGACCGTGAGCGACGGCACGTGGATCGGAGCATTTATCGACGGCGAGTGCCGTGGTGCCGCGCCGGTGCTCGATGGTGTGTTCTACCTCACCGTGCATGGCGATGTCGAGGAAAGTGAGATTGAGTTGCGCCTCTACGACAAGGCCGCCGACGCCGACCTCTGGGCTCCGGACGCCCACCTTGCCTTCAACGGCAACCGCACAGCCCAGGCCGACGCGCCGCTGCTGCTCAACGTCTATCAGACCGGCATCGGACGCATCGACGACGGTGGAGCGTTCACACTTTACCCGGTGCCCGCAACCGACGTGCTGCACATCGACGGAGCCGCACATGTCGACCGCCTCACCGTGCGTTCGGTCAACGGACGACAGATGGTGCTGTTGCACGACACCGACGTGAGCAACGGCATCGACGTGTCGCGCCTCGACAGCGGCGTATATGTGTTATCGATTGAGACCGGCGGTACTACTTGGAGCCGCACCTTTGTCAAGAAGTAGCCATGATTTGACACCGCTATTTTATTGAACGCGAGTTACCATGGAACTTTAGTTCGCGACCGAACGGGAACTATAGTTTCATGGTAATTCATGTTCAATAATGTTCAATAATCTTCAAAATGTTAAAAAAGTGCGAAAAAATTTTGGTGGTTAAAAAAAATGTTGTACCTTTGCACCCGCAATAGAGCAACACATGATGGGTACTTAGCTCAGCTGGTTTAGAGCGCCTCCTTGACAGGGAGGAGGTCACCTGTTCGAATCAGGTAGCACCCACCCCTCCAACCTCGAGGGCGGAACCGCAACGCGGCTCCGCCCTCACTCTTTATCGCTATCTGATAATAACGTGATTACTTTGAAGACAAAAAAGACAATATGGACAATTCAGGTTTTGTCCGTATTGTCTTTATTGTCGTTTTTGGGAGAGGGTTCCCCTCGCGGCGGCGTGGGTGGTTAAATTGAGGGGGCTACCACTCGAGGGGGAAGGAGAGTTTGAAGGTGATGTTGCGGCCGGGGGCGGCGATGCCGCGCTCGCCGGTGACGTTGTTTACAGCGGTGTATTTCAGTCGGCTGAGGTGGCTCTGATAGACCTTGTCGGTGAGGTTGCTGCCGATGATGCGAAGTGTGGCGATGTGGCGGCCGCGCACGTTGATGTCGGTGCCGACGCTTGCCTCGAGCAGCGTGTAGGCCGGTGTGGCGGTCTCGGTGCCTCCGGCGGCATAGTAGTGGTTCTGGCGGAACGTGTGGTCCACGCCGAGGGCGACGTAGGTGTTGCAGAACACGCGTCCGTGGTGGTTGAACTCAAATTTCACGTCCGAGCGCCAGCGTGTGGCCGGCGTCAGCGGCAAGTAACGGCTCTCGGCCGGCTGGTGCAGCAGGCGCGCGTCCACCATGGCGAGCGACATGCCGATGTGCAGGCTGTGAATTGGGTGGACGTCCACTCGCGCCTCGCCGCCGAGCAGGCTGGCCGTGCCCTGCACGTAGGCGTAAGTGTCAAAATATGACTCGTAGATTTCGTCGATGCGGCGCGAGTAGGTGTAATTGGCGATGCGGTTATAGAAAAGCGACAATTCGGCCTCCACATAACTGTTGGCGTAATCGGCACCCAGATCCACCTGGAAACTGTGCTCGGCTTTCAGGCTCACGTCTCCCACCTCGTAGCGTTGGCTGCCCTCGTGTACGCCGTGGGAGGCGAGTTCGCTGATATTCGGTGAGCGGAAGCCTCGTGCCGCGTTGAGCCGCAGGTTCAATCCTCGTGCCGCGTGCCACACGGCGCCCACGCTGCCGGTCACTCCGTTGAAGTTGAGGCCGTGACGCATGCCGCCGGCCGGCTCCAACGCGTTGAAACTCATGTGGCGGTGGTCGTATCGCAGGCCGCCGCTGAGCGACACCGCCTCCCAGTCGCGCGCGGCGGTGGCGAAGACGCCGAAGTCAAACAGCCGATAGTCCGGAATGAGCATCTCGTCGCCACTGTTGATGTTGCGCTGCCACATACCGTTCACGCCGGCCGATGCTCGCCACACGTCGTGGCGGTTGAGTTGATAAGCCACATTGTAGTTGACGGTGTGGAGGCGCATCTGCAGGCCCGGCTCGTCGGCGCTTTCCTCATACTCGCGTCGGCGGTTCTGCTGGTAGGCCAAGAGGAAGTCTAAGCGGTCGTGGCCAAAGTAGAGTGCCTGGTCGATTGTGGCCTTATAGTGCTGCACGCGTTGGAACGGCAGTTGATGGCGGAAGGTGCCCGGCGTGCCGTAGGCACACTCCAGTTGGCCGGTCTCACCGTCGCGCTCACCCTCCACAATCGACGGCGTGAGGCTATAGATAGACATTTTCAAGTGGGTGTGTCCCCACGAGCGGTTGATGCCCAGCAGGCCACCCGCTGCCTGCTGGCGGAACTGCGAACCCGGCACTCGGCCGTCGCGCCGGTTGCCGTATTCCTGCGCCCAGCGTCCGCTCCACCGCCAGTCCCACACGATGCCGCCCATATTGCCGGCATAGCGTGCCGACGTGCCCACGGTGCGGCTATTGGTCTGATACTCGGTGTTGATGTCCACGCGCTGCCGGCCTATGGCGGGGGTGCGCCACGGCTTGAGTTTGAGGACGCCGGCGATGGCGTCGCTGCCGTACATCAGGCTGCCGGGCCCCTTGAGCACCTCCACGCTGCCCACGGCCTCGCCGTCGACCTCGATGCCGTGCTCGTCGCCCCATTGCTGGCCTTCTTGACGGATGCCGTCCACCACGGTGACGATGCGGTTATAACCCAAGCCGCGGATGACGGGCTTGCTGATGCCGGCGCCGGTGGTCACCTGGCTCACGCCGGGCGTGGTGATGGCCACGGCGTCGATGATGTTGCTGCCCGCGGTGGACTGCAACTCTCGGCCGGCGATCACGCCCACGTGGACCGGCGCGTCCTTGAGGCGCACCTCGCCGGCGGGACCCATCACAACAACCTCCTGCAACTGCAGGTGGCGGAAAAAGACGTCGGTCGAGTCGACGACCGTCGTGGTGCTGTCGCTCGAGTTGATATGGGCGGCAGCGGTCATGGCGCAAGAGATGGCCATGACCGATATAGTCATGTTAAATGTTTTCATTTTGAATAGTCGTGCTTGATGATTGGTTGTGAGAGTTCTAAGAAATCTGAGAGTTCTAAGAAATCTGAGAGTTCTAAGAAATCTGAGAGTTCTGAGAAAATTATGAATTATGCATTATGAATTATGCATTATGAATTATGCATTATTCGGTGGTCCTCTCAAGCACGACATGCCGCGCCCCGGCTCACACAAGCGCGCGACAAACGCGAAAGTGACCGTTGCGGCCACCACGCGGGGCACCGCCACACGCGGTGCCTCGAGGGCGACGAAAGGAACGCTCGCCAACTGGTGCAGCACGCAGTGGTCCAGCCCGGCAAGGTCCTCGACCGTCACATGGGCATGGTGAGCCGCCGGGTGGCCATAACAGTCGTCACAAGCCATGGCGGCGACGTCGGCCACGTGGTGGGTGTGAGCCAACGACAGCATCGCCATCGGCACAAATGCCAACAGCAACACCCATGCCGAGAGGCGCTCACGCAGCGACGTCCGTCCCATTCCTCAATGGTGAATTATAACAAAAAACCGTAAATTATTAACGAATCTTCAGGGTTACAAATGTCAAGGCGGCGAGCATGATGGCGACGAGGAAGACGCGCATCACAAATTTCTCTTCCGGTATCGGATTGCCGGGCCGCTTGATGAGGTAATCCCACTTGATTTTCTCGTTCCTGACGATGAAGTGGTGGTGCAACGGCGCCATCTTCAACAAGCGCACGTCACCCTTGCCGTGAGCCAGGTGCCACTTGCGCACCCTCACCTGCAGGATGTCGCTCAAGGCCCACACCACATAGATGCCACACAGCAGCGGCAGGAGCCACTCCTTGCGGATGAGCAGGGCAAACACGGCAATGTTGCCGCCCAGCATCAGGCTGCCGGTGTCGCCCATGAACACCTGCGCCGGGTGGGTATTGTACCACAGGAAACCGATGGTGGCGCCGATAAATGCGGCGGCGAACACAAACAGTTCGCCACTGCCGGGAATATACATGATGTCGAGGTAGCCCGAGTAAATCACGTTGCCGCCCAAGTAACACATGATGGCCAGTGCCACCATGTTGATGGCGCTGATGCCCGTTGCCAGGCCGTCCACGCCGTCGGTGAGGTTGGCGCCGTTACTGACGGCGGCCACCACAAAGATTGCCACCAGCACAAACAGCGCCCAGCCGCACGCCGTGGCGTGTTCGCCGGTCCAGCGGAAGAAGTAGGAATAGTCGAAGTTGTGGTTCTTGATGAACGGGATTGTGCTCTTGGGGGCCTTGCTCGCCTCGGTCTTGTGAACCACCTCCTGCTCAGCCGTCACGCGGTTGGTCACGCTCACGTTCTCGTGGATGAGTATGTTGCTGTTAAACCACATCGTGATGCCCACAATCAGGCCAAGGCCCACTTGTCCCACGATTTTCCATTTGCCCTTGATGCCATCCTTGTGGTGGTTGAAAATCTTGTCGTAGTCGTCGGCAAACCCCAGCGCGCCACACCAGACGGTGCTCACGAGCATCAGCAGCATGTAGATGTTGTCGAGTTTTCCAAGCAAGAGGCACGGCACCAGCAGCGAGATGATGATGATGATGCCACCCATCGTGGGCGTTCCCTGCTTGGTGGGGTTGCCACCCATGCCCTCGTCACGCTCCTGGTCGTGCATCTGCTTGGCACGCAGGCGGTTGATGATGTCTTTGCCGATAAAGATGCCGATGAACAGAGCCAGCACAAAGGCAAAGCCCGACCGGAAAGTCAGGTACTCGAACAGGCGTGCTCCCGGCACGTCATATTGTTCTAACCAGTGGAACAGATAGTAAAGCATTTCTTAAATTCTTAATTCATAATGCATAATTCATAATCATGCATTGTTGTGGAATTGAGTTTGCAAAGTTACAACATTTTTTTAATTCATACTTCATAATTCATAATTCATAATCA
>JAFTDD010000085.1 GCA_017454355.1 Muribaculaceae bacterium | reverse complement strand
CGCTCCTACGGGGCTTGAATTGTGCGGTAACCATCTCTATCACGGGGGCTGGCGCCCCCGCCTATAAACTGCCGCCCCTGACGGGGCTTTCATGTAATAATTGAATAGAATGTAGGGACACAATTCATTGTGTCCACCTGCCTCATGGGGTGGACACAATAAATTGTGTCCCTACATTCAAAACTATTCAATAAGGCCACCCCTCGTCGTGTTTTCTATATCAAACACTTTCTCTCCAAATCTGTTTGACATAGAAAACACTTTGAGGTGATTTTGTTGATTGGAATTGACAGTTTTTGATGAATTTTGTTGGTTGTAATCTACAAAAATGCGTTCGCTGCAAATAATGGCGGTTTATTAACATGAATATCCATTAATTATCCATTAATTATAGACAAGAGCACATGAGGACATGGGAACTTGAGTTTTCTCTATAAGATTAATGGGTATTAATGGATATTCATGTTTAATGTTAGCCGTAGGTCTCGATGAGGTGTTTGACGAAGGGGACGTCGGCGAAGTTGATGGTGCCGGTGTCGTGGCGGTTGAGTGTGGCGATGGTGGCCATCTCGGCATCGGTGAGGGTGAAGTCAAAGATGTCGAGGTTCTGCGCCATACGCTCCTTGTGGCTTGACTTGGGAATGGCGACAATGCCACGCTGGGTGAGCCAACGCAATGCCACCTGCGCGGCGCTCTTGCCATAATTGGCGCCGATGGCGGCGAGGGTCTCACTCTTGACGATGCCGTCCACGCCTTGCCCGCCTAACGGGCCCCAGGCCATCATGCGAGAGCCGAAGTCGCTAAGCAGAGGTTCGATGCCGGTTTGCTGCGTCATCACGTTGCACTGCAGTTGGTTCACCATCGGCTTGACGTCAACATAGTGGGCGAAGTCAAAGAAGCGCGCTGCCTGGAAGTTCGACACGCCGATGGCGCGCACTTTGCCGTCGCGATAGGCCTGCTCCATGGCTCGCCATGAGCCGAACACGTCGCCGTAGGCCTGATGGATGAGCAACAGGTCAATGTAGTCGGTGCGCAGTTTGCGCAGGCTCTCGTCGATGCTGCGTGCGGCCTTTTGCTCACCGGCGTTGCTAATCCACACCTTGGTGGTCAGGAAAATCTCGTCGCGAGGGATGCCGCTCTTGGTGATTGCCGCGCCAACGCCTTCCTCGTTAAAGTAGGCTTGGGCGGTGTCAATCAAGCGATAGCCCACCTGCAGCGCGTCGCTCACGCACCGCTCCGCCTCTTGGGGTGGCACTAGAAACACACCGTAGCCCAGCAGGGGCATCTCCAGCCCATTTGATAACTTAATCGTTTCCATGAGAAGTCGCATTAGGCGTTGAGTACCTGATTGGTCGACCACTCGAAGTGCTGCTCACGCTCGGCGATCCACCAACGACCGTCAATCTTGATGTACTTGTCGTAGTAGCGCACGGCATGTGTGGCCAGTACGTCCTTGCCGTCCTGCACGGTCACAAGGGTCGCCAGAGCGTAGCAGGTGCCGGTGGCATGGGTGTCGTCGACAAAGTCGACGCTCTGCTGGCCATTCATGTGGAACGACACCTTTGCCGCGCCAAAGGCCTTGTACTGGCGGATCATGTCTTGCACATCACGCGCCTGCATGCCCAGTGTGTCGCCGAAGTAGACATCAAGTTTAATGTCGGGGCGGAAAATCTCAACGTAGCAGTCCTGGTTGTTCTTGTCACTCTCGGTTGCATAGTAGTCGACCAATGCTTTCAACTCCATGCGGTCTTGCATTCTAAAATCCATTGTCAAATAATCTTTTATCAGGTTACTGTTTGATTGTTAATCGCGGAATTAAGCGATAGTTGTTAATGATAGGTTGAAGCGGAGGCTGAGGTGAAAAGCCAGCGTCCATGCTCGCATCGCAATGTGAACGCGAGTTGTAGCGTCCATTCGCGCTTAGCCCCGCCGTACACTGCCGCCATCACGCGGCTGCGCCCTGTGAGCAAGGCCTGGTCGCCGTTGACACTCACGTCAATCATCTCGTGGCGGGCACTGTAGTAATTGAGCGTGCCGTCGAGAATGGCGTTGATGTAATCGCGTTTTGACTGTCTGAGGCCCGTCATGTGGGTCAGCGTGAAGTCATCGGCAAGACAACGGGCGATGGCCTCGGCGTTCTTGTTAACCATAGCCTCGTACATCTTGTTGTAAAGCGATTCAATCTGTTGGCGGTCGTCCATATCGTCAGTTGATAAAATTTGTCGCGATGCGGTGGCTCTCGACCTCGGGGAGGCCGCCGCGCTCACGCTCATTGCTGATAGCGCGGATAAGAAAAGCCATATTGCGGCCCAACACACGCATCGTTTGCAGTCCCTCTTCATCTTGCGTCACTTCGCTTGGCGTGTTGCCGTGCACCGCATTCCAATATCGGCTGGCGGCCACGGGCATCTCGCCGTGCAGGAAATATTTGTTGAGTTGGTCAAGCGTGGCGGTAGTGCCCATTCGGCGGGCCGACACCACGGCGGCTCCGACCTTAAAGCGTTTTTCGAACGATGTGGAGAAAAACAGACGGTTGAGAAAGGCCACGAGGGTGCCGTTGGCTCCGGCGAAATATACCGGCGAACCGATAACGAGGCCGTCGGCGCGCTCAAACTTCGCGGCGGCCTCATTCACCATGTCGTTGTCAAACACGCAATGCCCCAACTGGCGGCACTTGTAGCAGCCGATGCATCCACGGATATCTTTGTGCCCCACATGGAGGATTTCCGTTTCGATGCCTGCCCGATGCAATTCATCGGCCACAATCGTCAACGCGGTGTGGGTGCAACCGTGGGCGTGCGGGCTGCCGTTGATTAGTAACACGTTCATTGTCGCTATTGATTGCCGGGTCAATGTGTGGCCTTGAGATACCGCAGGTCGCCGTACCAGTAGGATGCGGTGCACCCGCCGTCAATGAGGAAGTCGGCGCCGCTGATAAAACGTCCGCGGCTCGACATGAGGAACTCAGCCAGGTCGCCCACCTCGTCGGGAGTGCCGGCGCGTCGCGCGGGCATGCCGTCAATCATCTTGAGGTAGCCGTCTTTGCGTGGCCCCCGCAACTCATCGGCCGCTAACGGCGTGATGATGATGCCCGGTGAGATGCTGTTGACGGTGGCGCCTCGGTGCCCCCACCGCGTGGCCTCGGCCATAACGCGCAGCACGTTGCAACGTTTGGAGTATTGGTAGGCCTTCAACGTGTCGTTGATGGCCTGGATAAACGGCAACTCCAATAATTTGTCGACCGGAGTGGTGGCCAAAGCCTCGTTTTGCTCTTGAGACAGGGCTGGCAGACGGTGCCCACTCTGGGAGGAGATTACCACCCCCGAGCCGCCATCGGCAATCACCTTGCCGAACTCCTCAAGCAGCACACTGGTGCCGTAGAGGTCAACGCGCAAGATCTCGCTGACGGGCGCTTGTGATGGCGACACGCCGGCGGCGTTTACCAGTCGCGTGATGTCGCCTCGACCGGTGGCGTGCTCCACAAGGCTGAGGATATCGTCTTTGGAGCCGAGGTCGCAGCGCACTGTGGAACATTCAAAGCCGGCATTCTCTAACGTCGCGGCGGCCCTGTCGGCATTGTCCAGGTTATAGTCGGCAAGCACAATGTGGCTCCCGGCCGACACGCGGCGGATGATAGCCAGGCCGATGCTGCCGGCACCCACTAATACAGAAACCTGTTTCATGTTGTCAGAAGCCGACGCGTTTGAGCCATTTCTCAACGGTGGCTTTGCCGGAGCGCACGTCGTGGCCGTAGATTGAGAATTGACCGGTGACCCTCGCGCCGGGATAGGCCGCCTTCACGTCCTCTACACAGTTGGCCAGGCCGCTGCCCTCGTGGGTAGTGAAGGGGATGATGGTCTTGCCGTTGAGGTTCACCTGCTTGAAGAATGTAAACATCACCTGAGGATAGGTGCCCCACCACACGGGGCCGCCGATGAACACGGTGTCGTAGTCCGACACGTCCACCGTGCCCTCGTAGGGCGGCAACTCGCCGCGTTGTTGCTCCTCTTTGGCGAGGTCACACAGCGGTTTATAGGCCATGCCGTCATACTTGTGGGTGACAATCTCAAACTGGTCGGCTCCGGTCAGTTCGGAGATATAGTCGGCAACGATTTTGGTGTTGCCCACCGGGATATTGCCCACGGCATAGTTGTCGCCGGCGTGGGAGAAGAAGACCACGAGTGCCTTCTTGGAAGTGTTGCCCTGTGTCGAGGCGGCCTCGGTGGCTGCCTGCTGTTGTTGGCCACCGCATGAGGCCGAGGTGAATAGTGCTGCCATTGCAATCAATAATTTTTTAAGTTTCATTGTCAAGAAATGTGGTTTAGGAGGTTCTCTTGTGGACGGTTCTTGTGTTTCACTTGCTGAAACACAAGAACCGTCCCCGCGTTTCACGTCGCAAAATTACAACAATTCCCCGTAATCGCTTTTACACAAATTGCGGAGAATTTTATCAAATTCTCGAAAAAGGCGTCTTCTCTTCTTGGGGACGGTTCTTGTGTTTCACTTGCTGAAACACAAGAACCGTCCCCGTGTCTCACTCGCGGAAGTCAACAGGGCGAGCGCCGAGGTTCTTGATCACATAGCGAGTGAAGTGGCCCGGCGAGGAGAAGTTGAACATGTCGGCAATGTCGGTGAGCGAGAGCGAACGGTCGCGCAGTTGCCGGCTGATGTCCAGTGCGGTGTAGCGCGTTATCCAGTAGGCCGCAGGCAGTCCGCTTACTTTCTTTGACACCTCGCTGAGGTACTTGGCGGTGACACAGAGTTTGTCGGCATAGTAACCTATCTCGCGGTTGGTGCGGTAGTCGCCACGCTCGAGCAACTCGAGGAACTGTCCCATCAGTTGATGGTATTGTGTAGACAATTTGTCGAAGCCGTAGAGTTCGGCATGGAAGTCAAAGAAGTCCAGAATCATCGTTTGTACGGCCGCGATGAGCACCTCGCGTTGGAAGTGGTGCCCCACCTGGGTGAGGCGATGGCTGATGGTGGCGAAGTTGGCGGCGCAACGTTCTCTCATCTCCGGCGTGAGGTGCATCACGGGGTTCTCAAATAGAGCCAAATGCCCCCTCATGCCATAGTTGCTTTGGGGGGTCGAGACCTCAATAAATTCTTGTGTGACGTAGATTACTTTGACGCTGAAGTCTTCACTGGCGTGCAGGTCGGTTATCAAATCTCCTCGCCGTGCCACAATCATGCAGTCGCCGGCTGCGAGAGTAAAGGCACGTCCGGCATGGCTGAATGTGCAATGACCCTCTTGGCACAACGCGTGACAGATATAGCCGGCAAACAGTTCATCGCCGACCCTCTCAAGCGTGTCGTCAAATATTATATCGCGTTTTGCTTCCATAATTACCTGTCTATTGTGTTCAGTAATCGTACGCAAAATGTCCTATTGGAAGAGGCGGGTGATTTGGTCAAAGGGGATGATGGAGATGATGAGTTTGCCGGTTGGAGTGTAGTTTGGCGCGGGCAGGGCGAGCAGTTGCGAGACGAGGTGCTCCATCTCATCGGGCGAGAGGGAGCGGCCGTAGGGGAGTGCGGCACCGGCGGCGATGGCCGCGGCAACGCGCTCGAGCGTCATGGTGCGCAACGTGGCTGCGGCATTCTGCGTGTCGTCGATGCGCTCGAGCATGGTCTCAATGAGGTCGGTGACGCGATTGGCTGCCACGTCGGCCGGAGTGGCGGTGATGAGCCATGTGCCGTTAGCGTCTTGTGGTTCGATGGCAAAGCCGATAGCGCGCATGTGGTCGAGGATGCCATCGAGCAGCGCGTCGCGCCGCTCGTCCAGGCGCAACTCCACAGGGAACAACAGTCGTTGTGCCGGCAGTGGGGTAGTGCCGTCCTTGTGGGTGGCCATATAACGACTGTATAGGATGAGCATGTGGGCTCGGTGCTGGTCGATTACCATCAGGCCGGAGCGTGCCGGAGTGAGGATGTAGCGGTTTTTGAGTTGGAGATATAAGCCTCCCCCCACCCCTCCTTGTAGGGCCTGGCCTTGGCCTGGCCATTCCGTGGGGCTTGCTGTAGAGGTCAATAAGCCTCCCCCCACCCCATCTGTAGGAGGGGAGCTTGCTGTATCGGAGGGGCGTACATCACCGGAAGCGAAACGGCGGTAGAGGGATTCCCAATCGGGGTCGACACGTTCCGTGCGGCGTTGAGTGTTAAATGGATTGTAGCCGGTGTCGACCGCAACGGTTGGGGCCTCAGTCACCGGAGTGCCGTAGGCCGGCATTTTCGGGGCGTCCTCGGTGTCAAAGTCGATGGCCGGCACGTCGCTGAAGCGGCCTAAAGTCGCTTTGACGCCGGCGTTGAGAATTTGCCAAATGGCGACTTCGTCCTCAAACTTGATTTCGGTCTTGGTGGGGTGGATATTGACATCGAGGGCCTGCGGGTCGACGGTAAAGCGCAGGAAATAGTTAGGTTGGGTGTCGGCGGGAATGAGTTGGTCGTAAGCCGCCATAACAGCCTTGTGGAAGTAGGGATGGCGCATAAACCGCTCGTTGGCAAACATATACTGCAAGGCGTTGCGGCGCCGCGAGTTCTCCACACGTCCGATAAAACCGGTAATCCGGACGATGGCCGTGTCGACGTCGATGGGCAATAGTTGCTGGTCGATGTTATGCCCCATCAGGGCGCCGATGCGCTGGATGAACGTGCCACCCTGCAGTTTGTAGAGCACTTTGCCGTCGTGACTCATGGTGAAGGCGACGGTGTTGTTGACCAGAGCGAGTTTCTCAAACTCGTGGATTATATTGCTCAACTCCACACGGTTGCTTTTGAGAAACTTGCGTCGCGCGGGCACGTTAAAGAAGATGTTCTTAATCATGAAGTTGCTGCCCACGGGGCATGCCACCGGTTCCTGCTCTTCACATTGCGAGCCGTTAATCACAAGCCGTGTGCCCAATTGCTGGTCGCCGCGGCGAGTGCGGAGTTCAACCATGGCGATGGCGGCGATGCTTGCCAACGCCTCGCCGCGGAAACCCATCGTTCGCAGCGTGAACAGGTCGTCGGCTTTGGTGATTTTGCTTGTGCTGTGGCGTTCAAATGCCAAGCGGGCGTCGGTGTCGCTCATGCCGCAGCCGTTGTCAATGACTTGAATGAGGGTGCGTCCGGCATCCTTGAGCACAATCTCCACCTCGGTTGCCCCGGCGTCGATTGCGTTCTCCACAAGTTCCTTGATTACCGAGGCCGGTCGTTGGATGACTTCGCCGGCGGCAATCTGATTGGCGACGCTGTCGGGCAGCAGTTTGATTACGTCATTCATTTAATCGTTGAGGGGTTGAGCCTCCTGTAAAAAGTCTCTGATTAATTATAAACACGAACCTTTAGTTCGTGACCGAATGGGAGCAATTACCATGAATTATCCATGAATATTTATTCTAAATGTTATAAATAAAATTAAAAATTTATGAATAATTAATGGATGATTTATGGTAATTCATGTTCTAAAAATTTTGCTATGTGGGCAGAATAAATTCTGCCCCTACAAGCGCACGTTGATAATAGTTTTGCTTTTGTGGACGGCCAGGCCAAGGCCAGGCCCTACATTTGCCTTTGCGGGCAGCCAGGCACTACTTTGTACTTTGTACTTCGTACTTTGTACTTTCAAGGATGTCCTGTGGAGAGCGGGGCCGTCGGTCTTCGTACCAGACGAATTGCGGCAACAGCAGTTGCGATTTCTTGACGAGGTAGAGAGGTGTCACCTGGCCGGTCACTTCGGGCCACATCGTGAGTTTCTCCACTTCCTGTTTTTCTTTGAGCAACAGGGTGAGGTAACTCGACTCGGCGTTGACCATTTTGTTATAGGTGCTGTCCTCTTCCTGCGGGAACATGATTGCCATCACGTTGCCGTCCACATCGAGGCGGCGCATCTCGCCGTTCTCAAACGTGGCTCGCATCTTCTTGCCGTATAGTTGGTCGTAGTAGTCCTCGCCCACATGGCTCACCACGATGCCCGGCACGGGCAGCACAGCCCAATCGACGGTGCTGTCGGCCATGTGGACATTGATTTGCTCGCTGGCTACCTGTCTCCCCTCGTTCCACACCACCGCGTTGCGGTACATATAAAGGATTGAGTCGGCTTGGCTGGCGCGCATCGAGTCGCACATGCCCTGCACATCCTTGCGGTAGAACCGCACGTCGTCGATGGCTCGCATCACGCGCACGCTGTCCTCGCCCTCGAGCAGAGTGAGCAGTGTGTCGGCCCGCAAATAGAGGGTGTCCTTCTGCGAAAACTCGCGTGCCCGGGCATTGCGGGTGACGTAACTATAGTGGGCCACATCGTCGTGATAGCCGTAGTCGCCGTTGAGGATAACGCTATGGGCGGTGTCGGTGATTTCAACGTTGCCTCGTGCCTCGCCGTAGGTCTTGCGGCGGTCGTAATAAACCGTGTCGCCTTGCAGCGTCTGTCCATCGCGCGTGACGATGAGCGAGCGATCATAGAGCGTGCCGTCGTCCTTGTTGGTGTCATACCAGCCGCTGCTGGTGTAGATGGAGATGCTGTCACCCAGGATTTCGGTCATCTCGGTGATGGTGGCAATGTGGGTCCGAGTGCTGTATGTGAGGAAGTTGGTGTTCATCTCATACTGGTCGTTGAGCAATCTCACATCGGTGGCGAACTCGGCGATTTTAGAGTGGACGTCATAGCGTCCGTTGCGTGAACTGAGTTCAGTGGCGTTACGGTCGTCGCGCAGCACTCCGCCGTCGAAGTAGTAGCCGATGCCGCCTTGCACGTCGTAGTCGAGGCTATCGGTGAGCAGCACCGCGTTGCGGTTTTCAAGCCGCACGTTATAACGCAGTTGGGCTAACTGCACCTCGCCGATGTAGTGGAGGACGTCGGCGTAGACAAACAGTGTGTCGCCTTGGGTCATCTTCACGTTGCCGAAGGCGTCGAGTGAGTTGGTCTTGTCGTAGAAATGGGCGCTGTCGCAGTACATATACATATCGGCACGGCGGAAACGGATGTTGCCCATGAGAACTTGGTACTCAGTGCTGACGTTCTCGTTGGCCATCAGCGAGTCGGCGTGCTCGATAAAGACGCGGTTGGCTTGATACCGGTCGGCCTTTGGAATTTGTGGCTGGATGCGTGACGGTGCCGCCTTGCCCGGCGTCCCTTGCCTTGCCCGGCTTTGACCCGGACGCTGGGTTCCGGCGATAGCGCCGAGCGCGATGGCCACCACCAGGAAGATGGTCGTCCACCGCGCGCGCCGATTGTCACTTCGTACTTCGTACTTCGTGCTTTGTACTTTGTTCTTAGTCCTGCTACTTGCTATCATCCTGGTTCAGCCAGTCGTAACGGAACTCGCAGTCGCGCCATGCCGGCTCAATCCACACGTAGGTGGTGCGCTGCTTTTCCTTAATCCAGTTGGTGATAATCTTTTGCTTCTGGTTTGCCTCACACATGTCCTTAATGGTCTGGTAGTCCTCGCCGATGTCTGCCTTGTGACCGTCGATGCGCTCCATCAGGCGGACGATGCACACTTGGTCGCGGTGGGTCTTGGCGTTGGTCATCACAAACGGCTCGCTCACGTCGCCCGGCTGCATCTTGTCGATGAGTTTACCCACCTCGGCCGGCAGATCCTGCATCTCAAAGCGGCTGCTATGGGTCTGCTCGTTGAGCATAATGCCGCTATTGTTGCGCGAGTCCTTATCCTGTGAGATATAGAACGCGGCGTCCTTGAAGTCCACCTTGCCGGCAACGATTTCGCTGCGCACCGAGTCAAGACGGTTGATGGCGTCGGTGAGGTCGCTGTCCGACACGCGCGGCCTGAGCAGGATATGGCGGGTGTTGATGCGGTCGCCACGCTTCTCGATGAGTTGGATGATGTGGTAGCCGTCTTCGGCATCGACAATGTTGCTCACTCGCTTGGTGTCGCTCAAGTTGAATGCCGCGGTGGCATACTCCGGCAGGAGCACCGAGCGGCTCTGGAAGCCCGTCTCGCCGCCATAAACGCTGGTGGCCTGGTCCTCGCTGTAGAGGATGGCGAGCGTCGAGAATTCACTCTCGCCACTGGTCACGCGTGCCGCATAGTCGCGCAGGCGCGCCTTAACCTCATCGATTTCCTGCTGCGGGATGACGGGGTTGACGGTGATGATTTGCACCACCACCTGCAGCGGGATGTAGGGGAGCGAGTCCTTGGGGATGGTGTTGAAGAAGCGGCGCACGTCACTAGGCGTGGCTTTGACCTTCTCGGTGAGCGACCGCTGCACCATCTGGATGGCATATTGGTCGCGGAACATATCCATCAGGCGCTCGCGCATGAGCGGCATGGGCTGGTGGAAGTATTCTTCCACCTTCTCCTTGCTGCCCAGGTTGGCAATATAATAGTTGATGCGGCTGTCAACCTCCTTTGCCACCTGAGTGTCCTGCACCTGCACCGTGTCGAGTTTCGCTTGGTGGAGGAATAACTTGTCGATGGCCATCTGCTCGGGGATGACGCAGTAGGGGTTGCCGGGCAACTCCATACGCTCATATTGCATGTTGAGGTATTGCTCCTCGACTTCGCTCTTGAAAATCGGCTCGTCGCCCACAACCCACACCACCTCTTCGGCTATATTGTTCTGGGCCATGCAAAGTACGAAGTACGAAGTACAAAGCACCAAGCAGAAAGAGCGTAGCATAAAGCGGGAAGCACCGAGTGCAAAATATTTCTTCATTGGCTGCAATTATGAATTATGCATTACAAATTATGCATTACCGGAGAGTGTCTAACACTTTCTTGTTGATTTTGACCGGATACTTGGCTTTGAGTTCCTCAATCCAACGCTTCTCGAGTACATCTTGATAGTCGCTGGTGACGCGTCCGCGGACGTCGTCCAAACCGGTAGGTTGGTCAATAAGACCGCCATCCAGCACCATCGCGGTGGCGTAGTTCTTGTAGGGCATCTCTGTGCCGGTTCCAAAGATGACATAGTCGGCCAACTTGTTGTCGCCCTTCTTGACGGTCATGCGGTCCATCTTGATGGCGCCGCCGTGGGCGTGGAAGAGTTTTTGGGCGATTGTGTCGACGGGCAGACTGCGGTCGATCTTGGCCAGGTCGGCCTTGACTGCCTGCAGTACGCTGTCGTTGCGAGCACTGAGGATGACACCCTTGAAGCGAGGCTCGGTCCAGAGGTAGTTGTTGCGGTGCTCGGCGTAGTAGCGCTCGAGACCAATGGTATCGGCGCTGGCGCCTTTCCAGATGCGGCGGTCGCTGATTTCAAAGAGCAGCATGCCATCGCGATATTCGCCCATCAGGTTGCGGAAGTCGGCGTTGTCGTCGATGATATGGTTGGAATAATGCTCCATGACGGCGTTGTCGGCCTCTGCGGCGAGTTGCGTCTTGATATAGTCGATAGCGTAGGTGCGGTTGGTGATGGGCAGCGTGTCGAGTTTCGACGAGAGGTCTCCCACGCTGAGTTTGCGTCCGGCAAAGGAGCAAGCCGTCTGGTTCGATTTGCGCATCACATTCTCGACAAACGCCTTGTCGTAACCGCCCGCCTTGGACAGCGCTTTGTCAATCCACTTATCCAGGCCCTTGTCCATCTTGAAGCCGTATTGAGCCTTCATGCGGTCAATCACCGCCTGGCGCGGAGCCTTTGATAGTTCCTCGTCGTTGGTGATGGTCTTGACGATGCGGTCGCGCAACTCGTCGAACGACGGCGTCGGGCGGCTGTCGATGCGCTTGATGATGTGGTAGCCGAAGACGCTCTCCACGGGGCGGCTCACCTCGCCGTTGGCCAACGAGAATGCCACGTTTTCAAACTCGGGCACCATCCGTCCGCGCGACACCCAGGGCAGCATACCGCCGCGGCTCTTGGTCTGGAAGTCGTCGCTATGGCGGGCGGCCATCTCGGTGAAGTCGGCGCCGGCTTGGATAGAGTCACACACGAGTTCCATCTCGGCGAGCATGGCGGCCTTGATGCTGTCGTTGAGTTTGTTGCGGTCAAACATTTTGAGGATATGGGCGGTGAGCACCGAGCCTTCGTCGGGGCGCTCGGCATTGACGCGCAACATGTGTACGCCATATTTGGTGGCAAACGGCTGGCTGATTTGACCCACGGGTGTCTCAAAGGCAACATTCTCCCATGCGGCGGGGAAAACGCCGGCCATCACGTAGCCGTAATGACCCATGTTGCGCCTGACCGACGGGTCGGCACTGTAGTGGACGGCAATGCTGTCCCAACTCTCGCCGGCGAGGATGCGGCCACGCAGGCTGTCCATGAGTGCGAGTTGGCGGTGCTGCTCGTCGACGGTCTTGCCCGGCATGAGCATCATGTGGTCGACATCGACGTTGCGCAGGTGGTGGGCGTAGAGCCGGTGGGCCTCGCGGTCGATGGCGCTGCTATCGGCCAGGAATGGGCCGACGATGTCCTTGCGGTAGCCCTCAAGTTCATCGCGGAAAGCCTTGGTGGTGTCCACGCCGGCGGCCTCGGCATCGGCTACCTTAAGTTTATAGGTAACAAAACGGTCAACATAGCGGTCAAGGCTCTCTTTCTCGACCTGTTGCTGCGAGTTCTTGTTGTAGAGATAGTTGAACTCGCTCAAATGCACGTCCTTGCCGTTGATGGTCATTAACACGGGGTCGCTTGCCGCTACCGCGAGTAACGCGCCAACGCCAATCGCGCCGGCCAGCATGATTTTGCCAATTGTTTTCATTATCCAGTTGTTCGTTATTCTCGAATGATATAACGCATCAAACGTCACAAAATTATGTTTTTTACTTTTTTTAAAGGTTGAGGGGTTGTGGGGTTGAGGGGTTGAGCCTCGCGCTGGCGCGCTCGGGGATAATAGTCTTGTCGTCACAAGCGGCCAGGCCAAGGCCAAGCCCTACATTTATTCCCATTTGCGCTAGCAAATGGCTCAACCTCTTAACGCTCAACCTCTCAACGTTAATTCCCCATATCGCTGAGGAACTTGACTCTCACGAGGCGGATTTCCTCGTCGGTGTAGTCATCGCCCAGGGCGTCGCGTGCCGCGTCGAGGCTGTCGGTGTCGCTGGTGCGGAAGTAGTCGTAGATGTCGTCCTGGATGTCTTGGTCGAGTTGTCGCTCCTCGAGGAAGTAGTCGATGTTGATGCGATAGCCGGCATAGACGGTGGCTTCCAGTTCATCAAGCAATTCCTCGAAGTCCATTCCCTTGCTCTCGGCCAAAGCGTCGAGCGAAATCTTGTGGTCGATGCAACGGATTAACTCGGGACGGAAACTGCTCTTGCGCTGCACCGAGCGCACCACGCGCAGGTCCATCGGCCGTTCAATCTCGTTCTCGTCGACATATTTTTTGATTAAGTCGACAAACTCTTGACCATAGCGTTTTGCCTTGCCGGCGCCTACGCCCGGCAGGTTCTGCAACTCTTCGATAGAGATGGGATAGGTGGTGGCCATGGCGTCGATAGTCGGGTCTTGGAAAATGACGTAAGGCGGCAACTTCTGTCGTGAGGCGACCTTTTTGCGCAAGTCTTTGAGGATTGACGCCAATTGAGGGTCGAGGGCTCCGCCGCCCTCGTGACCGTCGGTTACCGCATCGTCAAAGTTGCGGTCCTCAACCACCATGAATGGCTCCTTGCTTTGCAGGAAGCGCAGGCCTTGCTCGGTGATTTTGAGTACACCATAGTTCTCGATGCGCTTCTCGATATATCCGGCGAGGATGCCTTGATGGATAACGGCGCCCAGCAGAGCCTCGTCCACGTCGGCCATGGAGCCGAAACACTCCGCCTCGTCGTGGCGGTAACTTTGCACATCGGCCGTCGCTTTGCCCTTGAGCACAGTGATGATATAGTCGGCCTTGAAGCGCTCGTTTAACTCGATGATTGCCTCGAGGGCCGCGCGCAGTTGCTCGCCGGCCTCCACCTTCTTGGGCGGGTTGAGGCAGTTGTCGCAGTTGCCGCAACTCTCTTGATGATACTCCTCGCCAAAGTAGTGCAGCAGAGTGCGGCGGCGGCAGACGCTCGACTCGGCGTAGGACGCGGTTTCGCGCAGTAACTGCTTGCCGATTTCCTGCTCGGCGATGGGCTTGCCCTGCATGAATTTCTCGAGTTTGTCGAGGTCGCGCCGCGAGAAGAAGGTGATGCACCGCCCTTCGCCGCCATCGCGTCCGGCACGGCCGGTCTCTTGATAGTAGCCCTCCAGGCTCTTGGGTATGTCGTAGTGGATAACGAAGCGCACGTCGGGCTTGTCGATGCCCATGCCAAAGGCGATTGTGGCCACGATGACGTCTATTTCCTCCATCAGGAAGGCGTCCTGGGTCGCCGAGCGCGTGGCGCTGTCCATGCCGGCGTGATAGGCCAGGGCACGGATGTTGTTGACGCGTAGCGTCTCGGCCAACTCTTCGACGCTCTTGCGGCTCAAGCAGTAGATGATACCGCTCTTGCCCTCGTTGTCGCGGATAAAGCGGATGATGTCGCGGTCGACAAACTTTGTTTTTGGCCGCACCTCGTAGTAGAGGTTCGGACGGTTGAACGATGACTTAAACACCACGGCATCGTTCATGCCCAGGTTCTTCTGGATGTCGTGTTGCACCTTGGGTGTGGCGGTGGCCGTCAGGGCGATGATGGGACGCTTGCCAATGCTCTCGATGAGTGGACGGATGTTGCGGTACTCCGGCCGGAAGTCGTGGCCCCACTCCGAGATGCAGTGCGCCTCATCAACGGCATAAAACGAGATGGGCACCGAGCGAAGGAACTCGACGTTCTCGGTCTTGGTGAGCGTTTCCGGGGCGACGTAGAGCATCTTGGTGTTACCGGCGAGTACGTCGGCCTTAACCTGCTCAACGGCCTGGCGGGTGAGCGACGAGTTGAGGAAGTGTGCCACGGCATCGTTCTCGCTAAAGTGACGCATGGCGTCCACTTGGTTTTTCATCAAGGCGATCAGTGGCGAGATGACAATGGCCAGGCCGTCCATCATCAGTGCCGGCAACTGGTAGCACAGCGACTTGCCGCCGCCGGTGGGCATGAGCACAAAGGTGTCACGCTCGGCCAGCACGTTGGCGATGACGGCTTCCTGGTTGCCCTTGAAGGTGTCGAAGCCGAAGTGCTCCTTCAGGTTTTCTATGAGTTCTTGTCGGTTAACCATGGTTGTTTGTTTTCGGGTAAGGGGTGGGTGGCACGAGACTTTGTCTCGCATTACAAAACGGGGTTCAGTTGGCGCTGATGGCGGTGTCGAACATTGACTGCGCGAGTTGTTGCTCGGCGTACTCGCGTGTGAGGCGGAACTCCTTGGCGCCTGACGAGGGCACCTCGAACATCGCTTGCATCATCACGGTCTCGAAGATGGAGCGCAGGCCTCGAGCGCCCAGTTTGAACTCGATGGCTTTCTCAACCACAAAGTCAAGCATGTCATCGTCAATCTTGAGCGTCACGCCGTCCATTGCCATCAACTTGATATATTGCTTGACGATGGCGTTCTTCGGCTCAACGAGGATACGCCTCAGTGCATCCTTGTCGAGCGGCTCAAGGTTGGTGAGCACCGGCAGGCGTCCCACGATTTCCGGGATTAGGCCAAAGGCTCGCAGGTCTTGCGGCGCCACAAAGTGCAGCAGCCGCTCGCGATCCTCGCGGCTCAGGCGCGCCCCGGCCGTGCCGTAACCCACCACGTGGGTGTTGAGGCGCATGGCGATTTTACGCTCGATACCCTCGAATGCGCCGCCGCAGATGAAGAGGATATTCTTGGTGTCGACGGCAATCATCTTCTGTTCCGGGTGCTTGCGTCCGCCTTGGGGCGGCACGTTCACTACCGAGCCTTCAAGCAGTTTGAGCAATCCTTGCTGCACACCCTCGCCGCTCACGTCTCGCGTGATGGACGGGTTGTCGCCCTTGCGTGCAATCTTGTCAATCTCGTCGATAAACACGATGCCGCGTTCGGCATCGGCCACGTTGTAGTCGCAGGCCGCCAATAGCCGCGTGAGCAGGCTCTCGATGTCCTCGCCCACGTAGCCGGCCTCGGTGAGCACAGTCGCGTCGACGATGGCAAACGGCACCTTAAGCAGTCGCGCGATGGTGCGCGCCAGCAATGTCTTGCCAGTGCCCGTCGGACCCACGATGATGATGTTGCTTTTCTCGATGTCAACCTCATCGTCGGGGTCTTGAGCAAGCCGCTTATAGTGATTGTAGACGGCCACCGAGAGATATTTCTTTGCCTCGTCCTGGCCGATAACGTATTGGTCGAGATATTCCTTGATTTGCTCCGGCTTGGGCAGATTGGACATGCTTATGCCCAGGTCGCCGGTTTGGCGGTGTCGGAATTTGGCTTGCAGTTGTTCCTGCATCAACTCGTTGGCCCGCTCGGCGCAGTCGTTGCAGATGTTCCCGGCCAAGCCCGGCAGCAACAACTTCACTTCGCTCTCGGGGCGTCCGCAGAAACTGCAGAATTCTTCAACAGCGTTTCTTCTTTTTGCCATTACTTTTTCGCTTTGTCGAGCACGCGGTCAATCATGCCGTAGTCAAGAGCCTCGGCGGCGGTCATCCAATAGTCGCGGTCGCTGTCGGCGTACACGCGGTCGTAGTCTTGTCCGCTGTGGTCGGCGATGATGCGGTAGAGTTCTTGCTTGAGTTTGATAATCTCGCGGCTGGTAATCTCGATGTCGCTTGCCTGGCCCTGAATGCCACCCATCGGCTGGTGAATCATCACGCGCGAGTGCTTGAGGGCGTAACGCTTGCCCTTCTCGCCTGCCACGAGCAGCACGGCGGCCATGCTGGCGGCCATGCCGGTGCAGATGGTCGACACGTCGCTCTGGATATACTGCATCGTGTCGTATATGCCCAGTCCGTCATACACCGAGCCGCCGGGCGAGTTGATGTAGAGCGAGATGTCCTTGCCGGGGTCGGCGCTGTCGAGGTATAGCAGTTGCGCCTGGATGACGTTGGCGGCATAACTGGTCACCTCGGTGCCCATGAAGATGATGCGATCCATCATCAAGCGCGAGAACACGTCAAGTTGAGTGACATTGAGTTGGCGCTCCTCCATGATGGTGGGGGAGATGTAGTCGGCGTTGATGTGGTGGCGGTATTGGTCGAGAGAAAGGCCGTTCATACCCAGATGATGTACGGCGAATTTACGGAAATCGTCTTGCATAATCTTTATATGTTTGTTTTCGTTAATGTGCTACATGCTACATGCTGTTTCTCTAAATGTTTTTCAAAGGTACAACTTTTTTCGGATGTTCGCAACTTTTTTTCATTATTTTATGAAAATATAGGTTCTGTTGTCTAATATAGTGAGACAATAAAATAGTCCCTGCAGGTTCTCCAACGCTGCTTTGTGCCAACCGATGCTGTGTAGAAATAAGGGGTGTGTCAAAATTCCACTGAGCCAACCGCAATCTTACATATGTTGTACCCAGACATCAAACATTTGTTCGTTGCGCATATTATTCTCCGTTGAATCTTAACATATAATTTCATAAAAATCAAATTGACAACCCATAAATGGCTTCTAAATAATTATCGACTTCAGTTTTCGACTTTAATGCCAACAAATGATTTATTTGCTCTTCAGTAAATGGGTAAACACCGAATGATCTGACGTAGTTCTTTGCATATGAGTAATAACCAGTAGAATAAGGTTTACTGGTATGTTTCATATAATATTCAAAAACACTTGATTCTAAAACTCGCTTCAGGAAAAGCAGTTCTGTTTCCGAATCACTATAGATAGCATAGCCACAATAAATCATCATGTCCTCTTTAGGCATATAGACAAAATGTGGGACATCGCTCATATATGGGAAAAGCAATTTTTTGCCGATATTGGCGATGGCTTGAGTGCGCCCAAACGCATACCAAGCTCCATATTCGCCTTCTCCTTTATCACGAGCATCCAAGATGTCTCTACAAGACTGCAAATAGGCGTATGCTTTGGGATAATTGCAAATAAAAAAATCTTCTGCTATTACATTAGAGTTGTCATCGTATGGAGTGATGATTTTTTCTTCCTTTTCGGCTATCTCTGCTTCGGTCTTCAGAATATTAGGTTTAATTATATCGCGGCAAATACCTTTTTCAATAGAGTATTCGCGCCCGTCACGCATGTGATAATAGAAACTCTCATCAGTTTTAGTGGGTCGGAAAATGAAAACGTCATTAGCCAACGTAGCAATACCGTTCTTGATTACGTACAAATTACCAAGAGCCTCACCGGCATTCTCTATCAGGCGAATATTATTCAAGATATCACTATGATTCAGATTCCATCCTCGATGGTCGTCCAAAGTGCAATAATTGATGCGGCTATAAGCAAAACTCTTTCGAGCTTGAACATCTGTCAACTCGGCTTTGGTATAGAGCAAATAGTCACTTCGCGTCTTTGATGTAAAAGCCAAGCAAGTGTATGCCAGTTTCTTTTTGAAAACTAATTGTTCTCCAAAATCTATGATTTTAAGGCTCACTTGCTTTTCGTGGAAATATCTGCGCAGGGCTCGTGCATTCACACTCTTGAAGAATGTGTTGACAGAGATGTAGCCTAAAATACCATCATGGCTCAACACAGACATCCCAATCTCAAAAAAAGGAATATATAAATCTGCGTTACCAACACGTGACGTTTGCCATAGTTGCAGCAGTTGCTTTGTGTCGGCATCTATGTGTTTAGAACGAACATATGGTGGATTGCCAACGACGATGTCGAATCCTTCATTCGCCTGAACGTTTGGCAGACTAAAAAAATCGAATGACAGAGAATTGGCACAGTATAAATTGAAATCTTCATCTTGGATGATTTCTCCATGTATTAATGCCACCAACGAGAGTAGTATTTTTGCTCTTGTAATACTCATCTCGCTGATATCAACACCATAGAGGCGATGATATATAGATGAGAATGGTATCAGAGTGCGTTCATGGATAGTCTCTGCCAATGTATAGAGAAAAGCACCACAACCGCATGAAATGTCTGCGCAGAGACAAATATCTAATGATTTTGTTGTTGAGAGAAGAACTTGTTCAACGATGTAGTTGCGAATATAACTTGGAGTATAGACTGCACCGTTGGAAGTGCGCTCAGACTCTGGTATGGCAAGCTCAAATATTGTGATGACATCTTCGAGAGAAATGTCATCTGGCAGAACTTCCACATCGGGCACGTTATATAAAAACTGAACAAGAAACCCCATTCCAACTTCGAGATTATGACATCTAAGGAACGCCGTAACAACAAGCTTATTTATCACATCGGCATTATCGGAATAGTTCTTGATAAGAGTATTAATCTTCTTGTCCATATAGGTTCCTGTCAAATCGTAATGTCTGATAAACCAAAGCCTTCTCTTCTTTTGTAAGACCATATAGTCTGTTGCACAATTGGTCGAGTTGCGACCAAAGGCTGCGTAATGCGTTTATTAATCCAGATTTCTGACCACCGATAGCATTACGAAGTTGTTCATTTGTTTGCTCAATCCGTCGCGCGATATTTGCCAATCTATTGATACGTCTACTTCCCTGCAATAGTTCATCTCTTGGTACTGGTACAGGGTCAAGGAATTGCTTGTTGAATTTGTAATATCCTCCTTGTTGAGGGTTGGCGATAGAACGGGCAAATGTGTTGAAAATACTTGAGTTGATGATGGCGGCAAGAGCATAAAGGTTGGTCTCGTTGATATCATTCAACTGGACAAAGAACATGTTGGCGTTATCGCAATAGACATGCCTATCTAACACAACCGATGCCTGCGGATGTTGAGAAGTCATGGGTACGCACAATTTCTGATAGACAGCTCCATGATTGTTGGCACGGGTAAACAAATGCCAATACTCTTCAGCATTATATGAATGATCTCTTTTGGGAACGGTCTCAACTTTTTCACAGATTAAAGCTTTATGACGCTTCAAATACGCACCTGCAAGGGGGTATTGTACTATAAAATCCGAAAAGCACAATTCTGTAACTTCTCCATCATCAGTTACTGAATAAGGGAAAATGGCATATGTTGTATAATTGCGTTTTGTCAATGGCGCAAATTGCTCGTTGCACAATATGGGACGGCAAGCAGTTTCTTCTACAACAACATTATCATCAATGACAGATCGACCATATAATTTGCCGTCCTCAATTCTAGTTACCTTTATCTGATATGCATCATTCCAAAGTGTTTGAAGACCAACTTTTACGTGGCAGACTTCTCTTAATATACCTAAAGATTTTGACAATCGAAGCCTCAAGGAACTCAACTCTGCGTTGTCAAAATTCCAGGGATTTTCTGTGAAAGAGTTCGCGGGAAATAAACGGAAATCATGCCGAGCGGAATTTGAATACCAAACATGAGTATTCATTTGTGTTTGTCTATCACATATAAGGATTGCTACATAGGTGATGCGATTGGCAAAAAGGTTTGTTTCCTCGTAGTCGTAAATGCCATTAAGCAAATGGCCTGAAGTCAACAATCTACGTATGCCCTTACCATAATCGGCTTTAAAAAAACGTTTTTGGACTATGTATCCCAAACGACCATGCTTATTTAGCAAGCGAACGCCCTGTTCAATAAAAGGCATTGCAAGATCTGTTTTTCCATTTTTGCCTGAAGAAAAAACTCTCTTTACATACGCAGCCATGTATGGCAACGCGACATTGTAATTCTTTACTTCAACGTATGGTGGATTTCCCACTATAAAATCAAATCCTCCATTTTCAAAGACATCAGGAAAGTTATCATGCCAAGCAAACGAGTTGGTGGCTTGCAATTGATTTACATTATCTGCTAAACTTGGGTAAAGGTCTAATACATCTTCTCCAACCAAAGAGTTGCCACATTTTATATTAGTTCCAATGTCTTTCAGTATTTGGCTGCCTAGGATGCCTACAGCCTCAAAATCGGTTGGAAGATAACTATCAATTACCTTTAACGATAGGGACATCTTTGCTACCTCAACAGCCTCTGGATTTATGTCAACTCCATAGAGGCAATGATTGATGACAGCTCTTTTACCTTCTACAGTGAGAATATGCCTATTGCCAATTTGTGCAACATAACCAGTATGCAAATCTTCTCCTTTGTTTATACGTTTATCCAACTCTCTTACAAGATGATCGAATACGCCAATTAGAAAAGCCCCACTGCCACAGGCAATATCTGCTATTTTAAGTTCTAAAATCTCTTGGGTAGTAAGATTGTTCAGGGTCGATTGAGGTATTGTACATTCTATAACCTGATTGACTATATCGGCCGGAGTCGTCACAGCTCCATTGCTCTTTTGGAAATCCAAACGTAGAGCATCGGTAACATCGCTCCCTTCAACAACCAATTCATATCCTAAAAATAAGTCATATATATCGCTGAGTGTTTTCAAAGGAATAACATCAAAGCAATATGGTGACGGATAATACAAATGAGAAAGGAATTTTTTAAAAACATCATTACCTATGGTTAGTGACTGTAGTTCTTGTATCCTCTTGAACATTGGGCCATCATAATGCTCATGGAAATGTGCGTATGAACTTTCCTTAAATGTGTCCCAAAAACAATGTTCCTCAAACTGCTTTAACAGGCCATCAGTTTCCAAATTCCGGGCTTCACATACTCGGATAAAAAGAATTCGGTTAATGATTGTCTGAACGAAAAAACTCAAAGTTTGAGTATTCTCTATATGGTTGTCCTTTAAAATGGCTTTTGCCAAATCAATACGGATTTCTCCAAGCATTGCAGAGAAGTTTTCATCAAGAGCATTACCCTTGCCACGAACGAGCCTTGTGTTCCCACGGATAACATTATCCTTCAAAAGGAATGTTTCAAGAAGATCTAATTTTTCTTCATATTTGTCAACTGTCAGCAGATAAAGACGAGCAAAAGTGGCATCTTCGTTTACAGCAGGCATAACGGAGCAATCATATATTGCCAATTGCTCAAAGTTTGTAACGATAGAAAATGGAGCGCCAATTGACCAACCGTAGGATCGAATTTGAAAAGCAATATTTTTATCGTTCCCGATGTTTGCTTCCAAACTCTTTGCATCAACAAAAATCAACTTGACATTTCCATTAACCAAAGTATAGTCCGGACGGGTGTTCGTCGAACCAATCGCATTCAGACGAGCGCGCTCTGTCTTGTTTAATCTGTGTTCAGTAAGCACTTGTTGGGTGTTCTGGACATCCCACCCAAACAAGGATAGTAATTCGTCTATCCATGTCCTCATAGTTGCCTCAGACGCATTCTGAAGCTGGCCTCTTTCCTTCGCACTTTTAAATCTCTTAATCAATGCCTTTAATTCGTCTTTTCTCATAAAACTAGCAAAAAATAAGCATTTTAATAGCCATTGCTGGGATTGATTTGTTGATGGATTAATACTGAAAAGAGATGCATTTCGTTGATTTTAGCAATTTTGCATTAATTTAGAGACGGCTAAAACCATTGCAACACACAACTTGATTGCAAATTTCGTTAAAAAATTTGAGGTTTGCAAGTATTTTTCTAAAGATTCGGTCATTCTTTATCAAAAAATCCGCAAAAAATCCGCAACCCGATATTTCTCTCTCGAAAATTATCGAAAATTCCCGAAAAGTTATCACGTAAAATCCGTAAAATTTATCGTAAAATATCGTAAATAAATATTTTACGGGTTTTACGTAAAGTTTTACGGATTTTACGTGAGAAAAAAATCGGAAATTTTCGTGAGCATATTCAAGGTTGCGGAATTTAGGTTTATCAAAACTATAGAACGTTGACGGCCGGCAACTCGAATATGTTGCCGACCGTCAACGTTGTTGTGATGGTTAAGTGTGTCTTACTCGTCGTCGGCGGTGGTGAAGGCGACCTCGTCGGTGGCGGCCTGCGGCTGCTGATAGAGGGCGTTGAACTCGTCGACACTCACTTCCTTCTCTTCCAGAGTGACGGCCTCACGGATGGCCGCGAAGAGTTTCTCGGTGCGTGCGCGGTCGCGGATGTCTCGGCTCATGCGCTCGTCCTCAAGGATGCGGTGGGCGTAGTTGTCCACGATATCTTCGGGGGCGTTGGCCAGACCATACTGTGCCAATTGGTCGCGCGAGATTTGGCGAGCCATCTCAAGCAGGTCGGCGCTCTCGATCTTGATGCCGAACTGCTCCATCAAGTGCCCCTCCACGAGTTGCCAACGCAGGGCGGGACGTGCCTGCTCAAACTCCTCGTCAATCTTCTCGGCTGTGGCGCCCTCGTTCACGCTCACGAAGTAGCGCTTGAGGAAGGCCTCCGGCAACTCGAGTTCGCCGGCTTGCTGCATGATGGCGGCGCGAGCGTCGATGTCGAAGCGATAGTCGGCCTCGCGAGCCAATGCCGTGGCGAGGTGTTCGCGGATTTTGCCGCGGTACTCCTCCTCGGTGGTGGCGACGTCTTTGCCGAGCACTTCGTCAAAGAACTCTTGATTCATCTCGGCGGGCTCGGTGACCATAATCTCGCTGACGGTGAACTTGAAGTCGCTGGTGTTGTCCTTCACCTCCTCATAGTCGCGGTCGAGCAGTGAGGCGAGACGCGAGCGGCTGTCGCCGGCAATCTCCTTGGGGTTGATAATAATCTCATCGCCCACCTTGACTGCCACGAGGCGGTCGCGCTGCGCGCTGTCGAACGACTGCTGCGGTACAATCATGGCTTTCTCGACGGTGATGCCGCCCTCGAGG
This sequence comes from Muribaculaceae bacterium, assembly GCA_017454355.1. Lineage (GTDB taxonomy): Bacteria > Bacteroidota > Bacteroidia > Bacteroidales > Muribaculaceae > Sodaliphilus. The sequence continues at coordinate 30,760 of JAFTDD010000085.1, read as the reverse complement.
GGGTCGCCGTTCTCGTCAAGTTCGGTGAGCGAGCCGGTGAGGTGGCTGTCCTCCTCGCTGAGTTCGCCGGGCACCTCGCGGCCGTAGCGCTTGCGGTCGTTGGCCACGTTGTCGTCAATCATCTGCTCGGTGACGGTGATGGTGTAGTGGGGGATAGAGAGGTTCTTGTCAACGGCGACGTTAATCTCGGGCGAGAGGCCGAGGTCGAACGTGAACGAGAACTCTTTCTCGGTCATCAAATCCACCTTTGTGTTCTCGTTGAGCATAGGCTCGCCGAGCACGTTGATTTTGTTGTTGATGATATAGTCCTGGAGGGCCTTGCTCACCATGCGGTCAACCACACGCGACATGGCTTGTCCGCCGTATACCTTCTGGAGCAGAGCGGCGGGCATGTGGCCGGGGCGGAAACCCTTCATCGGGCGTTGACGGCCCATCTCGTTGAGGGTCTTCTTGTACTCGGCGCGGTAGTCGTCCTCGACGAGCGAGATCGTCAGGGTAGCGTTGACATTGTCAATCTTGTTGAAATCTACTTTCATCTGTAATAATGCGATTTATAGCAAGTTATAGCGTTAATTGCGAATTGTGGGTACAAATCGCCTGCAAAATTACAAAAAAACCTTGAACTATTGTGCACTACCCTTAAAGTTTTTATTAAAAAGAGTTTGTGGATTTTCAAAAAATGTGTAATTTTGCGTTGTAAAAACAAATAATTATGGCAACAACGGTTTTAACATACAACAGTGAGAATGCGGCAGCCCGCCATATGCTGGATGTGCTTTTGGCGAGTGGATTGTTCACCGAGGTGGAAGTTCCCAACGCAACGACGCTTGCCGCTATAGAGGAGGCGCGTGAGGCAAAGGAACTTCCGACGGTAGACACTTCCAGTGTTGACGCATTTCTTGCAACAGTGCTTCAATGAGAAAGATAGAGCGCACGTCGCAGTTCAAGAAAGATGTCAAACGATATCAAAAAAATCTCGATAAAATGGCGAAACTTGTCGAGGTTGTCACTATGTTGCAAAATGAAGTTCCTATTCCGCCAAAAATGCGTCCACACCGCTTAATCGGCAATTATTCGGGGTGTATGGAGTGCCACATTGGTTCGGATTTTCTGTTGGTTTGGCTTGATGAGGTAAATGACGTTGTCAGATTGGTTCGTCTTGGCTCCCATTCTGAATTGTTTGGATAAGCGAGTCCACCATAATCGTTGTTGTTTAACTTTAATCATTGAGCCCACAGCAAGAAGTGTCTATAATATAGGAACACAACTTAAACAACTTTTTAATTAACTGTTAATATGGTATATAAAATATGTTATAGTTGTTTAAGTTGTGTTCTAAACAATTTTTTACGCAGTTTTGTGTGAGAATAAGAATTCGTGTGTATATCAGCCGGCGTGGAAGCGGACGAGGCCTTCCATTGGGGCGGCGACGATGGTGCCGATGGTGACGCCGCAGGCCGCCGCGGCCTCTCGCAGTTGGTCGGCAAAGTGGCAGGCGATGGAGCCCACGAAGTTGCAGGGCAGTTCACGATAGCCGGCATAGTTTGCCACGTTGCGCGTGAAGAATGCCTTGAAGGCGTTCACCACGAGTGCTTTGACCTCGGGCACGTTGAGGTGGCTCTTGATGAAGGGGCCGAACTGTGCGAGGAAACGGTTGGCTGCCGGCTGGCGGTAGACGGCGGTGATAATTGCCGTGCGGTCGAGGTGATACTCGGCGTTGAAGTCATCGATGACGCTTTGTGGCAGTTGCTTCTTGAGCAGGTCGCCCATGAGCAGTTTGCCCAACACGGCGCCGCTGCCCTCGTCGCCGAGGATATATCCCAGCGGCGACACGTTGTCGACGATGCGCTCGCCATCGTAGTAGCAGGAGTTGCTGCCGGTGCCGATGATGCACGCCACGCCCGGCTCACGGCCGCAAAGGGCGCGCGCGGCGGCGAGCAGGTCGGTGTCGACCTCGACGCGTGCCGCGGTGGGAATGTTTGCCACGAGAGCGCCGATGACGTGTTGCTTGATTTCGTCGCTGATAATGCCGGCGCCATAGTAGTAAATCTCGTCCACACGATAGCCCTGCAGGTGGGGGAGCAGTTCGTCGTGGATGCGAGCGGTCATCTCTTGCTCGGTGAGCATGAGGGCGTTCATGCCCGTGGTGAAAATCTGGGCAACCTTCTCGTTGCCGTTGAGCAGGCACCACTCGATCTTGGTGGAGCCGCAGTCTGCAATAAGAATCATATTTTTAGTTGTTAGTCGTTAGTTGATAGTCGTTATTATCATAACGGCATGGCCGTTTTGCACTCCACTCTTTTATAGATTACAGTCTCATTATATCTTGATGTAGATTTTCTTGCGTTGCAGCAGCCAAGCGGGCAGATAGTTGATGGCTACAAAGGTAATGGCAAAGAGGGCGCTTGCGGCCTTCTTGGGCAGCCAACCGAGGTAGAAGTGGTGGATGGCGTTATGGATGGTGATAGGGTCGCCATCGGCGTTATGTCCCAAGATGATGGTGTTGAAGAGGATGGCGAGCACGGTGCCGAGGGTGTAGATTGCCAGCGGGTTCATGCCGAAGGCCTGCAAGGGTCGGCACCACCGGTCGCGGCCGTTAATGTCGATAATCCACGTGAGCAGCCCGAGCACACTCATGGCCAGTCCGGCGGTGGCGAGCACAAAGGTGCTGCTCCACATCTTCTTACCCACGGGGATGCCGTAGGACAGCAGCCACGCCGTGAGCATCATCACAAAACCCCAAAGCAGCAGTTGGCGCAGCCTCTCGTTGTTGTCCTTGACGCGCAGCAGCATTTTGCCGGTCATGAAGCCGATGAGCACATGGGCAATGCAGGGAATGGTGCTGAGGATGCCTTCGGGGTCGAAGGCTATCTTTTGGCCAAAGGCGCTCTCGTGATACATGTGTTGCTCACCGAGCACGGCGCCGTCGACGCGCGCGATGATGTTTTCGAGCGAGAAGTCATATCCCTGTCCGAGGCCCAAGAGCAGGGCGTAGCCGACGAGAATGGCGGCCGTGAGCCACGGTAACCACTTGTGCTTGACAGTGATGACAATGAGCGAGCCGAAGAGGTAACACAGAGCGAGCCTCTGGAAAACACCCAAAATGCGCATCGTATCGATGTGGTTGACTGCCTCGGCAAACGGTTTGCCGGCCTTGAGACCGTACATCAAGTGACTGAACCACCCCACGGCCCAGCCGATGAGGAAGAGAATGACGGCACGCTTGACAATCTTCAAGATTGTTTGTCGCGAGGGCTTGTAGTCAAGGCGACTCAGTGAGAAGCACATTGAAACGCCCATGACAAACACAAAGAACGGGAATACAAGGTCGGTGGGCGTGAGGCCGGTCCATTCGGCGTGGGCCAGAGGGGCGTAGAGGCTGCCCCACGAGCCGGGGTTGTTGACCAATAGCATGCCGGCCACGGTGATGCCTCGCAGTACATCGAGCGAGAGAAGACGGCCTCCCCCTCCTATAGGAGGAGTGTGTTGTTTTTGTTTCATTAATTACAGGAGTAATAGGAGAACTGGGAGAAATAGGAGAACTTGACACCCCTCCTTTAGGAGGGGGTGGGGGAGGACGTTGCCTCGAGGACGAGGTAGACGAGGTGCTGATAGGGTATGCCGCCGTGGGTGGTGAGGCCGATTTCGCAGGTGCGGCTGTTACTGTAGCCGCGGCGGATGGCGTGGCGCTCAAGTTCGGCGCGGAGGTTTCGCAGGGCATAGGCGTTCATCTCGGGGTGAGTGAAGCCCTTGTCGCCGGCAAAGGCGCAGCAGCCCACACCGTCGGGCACGATGACCTCGCTCGCGCAACGTCGCGCAACGTCGAGCACCTTGTCGGCGATGCCCATCAGTCGCGTGCTGCACGTGATGTGTAGCGCGACAGCCTCGCCCACGGGTGTGATCTCAAGGTCGTCGAGCACGTGGTCATGGATGAACTCAACGAGTTCGAGCGGTTTGACGGTCTTGAAATGTTGCCTCATGTGGTGGAGGCAGGGGCTTTGGTCGCAGACCACCGGCCATCGTCCACCGTCGCTTGCCTCGAGCAACGCTTGCTCGAGTTGAGAGGCCATACGGACGGCGATGTCCGGCATACCCTTGCTTTCCCAAATCATGCCGCAACACATCTTGTCCATATCTTTGGGGAAGACGACTTCCCAGCCGGCGTGTTGCAGCAGCGTGACGACGGCCTGTGAGAGCGGCATGTCCTCAAAGCGGCGTGGCCGCTTTGCACTCCACTCCTTTGATGGCATCTCGCTTTTCGTCCTTCCGGGACCCATGGTCTGGTTGATACAACTCGGGAAATAGACGACGCGTTTGGGAGTCGCCGTTCCTTTCTCTCCATCCTTTGGGATGGGAGAGGGGGGAGGGCTGCAAGGTCCCGGCAGGGACGGCGTCCATAGCGGCAAACCGACGGCGTTCATGGCGCGGCCGACAGCGGCGGTGGCCCTGTCGCCCAGCAGGGAGTGGGCGGCATCGGCAACGTATAGGAGGCCCTTGAGGGCGGTCTTGACGCCCTTGAAGTGGCGTGCGGCGAAGTCACCGGCGCTGTGGGCCAGCGTGCCCGGCTGTCGGCCAAGGGCGCGCAGGTGGTGGGTGAGTTCGCCCACGTTGATGCCCATCGGACATGACGTGGAGCACAGGCCGTCGGCGGCGCAAGTCTGCTCGCCCAAGTATCGGTATTGTTTCTCAAGTTTGGCGAGGAGTTCCGGGTCAAGGCCCGTGAGCCGCAGGCGCGCCATCTCGCGCTGCACGATGATGCGTTGGCGCGACGAGAGCGTCAAGCCGTTGGTGACGCAGTTCACCTCACAGAAGCCGCACTCGATGCAGCGGTCGACGACGTCGTCGGCGAGCGGCATTGGTTTGATGTCGTGAATGAAACACTCCGGGTCGTCGTTGAAAATCACTCCGGGATTGAGCAACCCCTTGGGGTCAAAGAGACGCTTGATGTCTCGCATGACCTCAAACGCCTTGTCTCCCCACTCGTGCCGCACAAACGGCGCCATATTGCGCCCCGTGCCGTGCTCGGCCTTGAGCGAGCCGTCATACTTGTCGACCACCAGTTTGACAATCTGCTCCATCAGGCTGCGGTAGCGCGCCACCTGCTCGGGAGTGTCGAAACTCTGGGCGATGATGAAGTGGTAGTTGCCCTCGAGGGCGTGGCCGTAGATGCACGCGTCGTCGTAGCCGTGGTCGATGAGCATCTGCGCGAGGTCTTCGGTGGCCTGTGGCAGGTCGTCGATGTGGAAGGCGACATCCTCGATGATGACGGTGGTTCCCAAGGGTCGTGTGCCGCCCACTTGCGGGAAGATGCCGCTGCGTATGGCCCAATATTTGCCGTACTCCTTCGGGTCGCTCGTGAAGCGTGCCGGCACGGCGAGTTCAAAGGGCCGCAGGGTGTCTTCAATCCACCGGATGTTGGCCTGGAGTTCGTCTTGGCTATCGGCAAAGGTTTGGACGAGCACAGCGGTGAGAGATTGGCCGGTGGTGTCGCCCACGCTGGCGAGCGACTTGCTGTCGAGCAGTTCGGCGCAGTGGACGGGTCCCGGCTTGAGGGCGACGACGGCCTCGCAGGCGGTGCGCATCCGGTTGAAGTATAGCATGGCGCTGGCGCGGTGGGAGTGCAGTGGGCCGGTGAGCATAGTGAACCGGCTGCCGAATGCGAGCGTGCCCTCGCTGCCCACCATCAGGTGGGCGATGATGTCAAAGGGGTCGCTGAATGTCACGAGCGGCAACAGGTTCAGGCCGGTGACATTCTTGATGGCATACTTGCGTCGGATGCGTTCCGTCAGTTCGCTGTCGGCGAGCACTCGGTCCCGCAGGTCCATGACGCCCTTGACAATGTTCGGGTGGCTGAGGCGGAAACTCTTGCGGCTCTCGGCGTCGCCGGTGTCGAGCACGGTGCCGTCGGCCAGCACGAGTCTCGCGCTGACGAGCATTTTGTCGCTATTGGCGTGGGTACCGCAACTCATTCCGCTGGCATTGTTCATAACGATGCCGCCCACCATTGCGCTGTTTTTTGACGCGGGGTCGGGCGTGAATGCTCGTCCGACGGGTGCCAACAGTTTGTCAACACGCGCGCCGGTGAGGCCCGGCTGCAGCGTGATGGTGAGGCCGTCCGGCGCGATGGAGTAGCCTTCCCAGTGCTTGGCGGCGACGATGATGATTGAGTCGCTCACCGTTTGGCCCGAGAGGCTTGTGCCGGCGGCGCGGAACGTGACGGGCAGGTTCAGTTCGTCGGCCGCGGCGAGCAGTCGGCTCACCTCGTTCTCGTTAGCGCTGCGCACCACCACTTGCGGCACGTGCCGGTAGAAGCCGGCGTCGGTGCCCCAGGCAAGGCGGCGCAGTTCGTCGGTATAGACGCGGTCGGGAGCGGTGATGTCTCTCGCGCGCCTCGCAAATTCACTATAGTTGTCCATTCGTCAAGAAGGGGTTGAGGGGTTGAGGGTTGAGGGGTTGAGCCTCGCGCTGGCGCGCTTGGGGATAATAGTTCTGCTCTAGGGCGGCTAGGCCAAGGCCAGGCCCTACATTTATTCCCATTTGCGACAGCAAATGGCTCAACCTCTCAACGCTCAACCTCTCAACCTTTTAATAAAGGTAGTATTTGGAGGATTTCTTTTTGAAGGACTCGTTATCCTTGTTCCAATAGGGCGCGATGTCCTCCACGCGGTAACGCTTCATGAAGCGCTCGCGTATTTCCTTGGTGCCGCACACCTTGTCGAACATCGCGTGCCGCTTCGGGTTCTGGTCAAAGATTTTGAAATCGGGGTACAGTTCGTGGATAACCTGGAGGAAGTAGAATTGGGTGAGGGTGAGGTTGGCGGCGTCAACATCGGTGATGTAGGTCTGCACACCGTGCACTTCTTTTTTCTCCTTGTTGACGTCGACACTCGTCACCCAGAACGGTTTGACGTTGATTGGCCGGAAGTTGAGGCCCGGCAGCCGGAGTGCGTTCATCGCGTCGCAAACGCGGTCGGCATCGGCCCATGTGGCGGCAAACATCTCAAATGGCAAGGTGTAGCCCACGCCGATGTTGAACGTGTACAGTTCGCCGGCGATGCCGCTCAACGGGTAGAAGAACGCGCTCTCGGGAGTGGGGATATTGGGTGAGGGTAGAACCCACGGCATACCGGTGTCGCGGAATTTCATGTCGCGCTTCCATCCCCGCATTGGAATGACGGTGAGTTTGGCTTTCTTGGCGATGAGTCCCTCCTCGTTGAGGTAGCGGGCGAGTTCGCCGGGCGTGAGACCATAGACGTATGGGATGGCGTACTTGCTGACAAACGAGAAGTATCCCGGCTCCACCAGGCATCCCTCCACCTTGTTGCCTCCCAGTGGGTTGGGTCGGTCAAGTACCATAAACTCCTTGCCCTGCTCGGCGCATGCCTCCATACACACGCCCATAGTGGCGTAGAAGGTGTAACTGCGGCAGCCCACGTCCTGGATGTCATAGACGAGCACGTCGAGGTCCCGGAGCATGTCGGCGGTGGGCTTGTGGGTCTTGCCGAAGAGCGAGTACATTTTCACACCTGTTTTGGGGTCGACCGCGTCTGTGACGGCGTCGCCGGCGTGGGCGTTGCCGCGCACACCGTGTTCCGGTCCGAAGAGAGCGACGAGTTTCACGCCGGGCGCCTCGTTGAGGATGTCGACGGTAGAGCGCAGGTTGTTGTCGATGCCGCTGGGGTTGGTGACTAGTCCCACGCGCTTGCCTTGCAGCTCGCGGAAGCCGCCGTCGCGCAGCACCTCGATGCCGGGCTTGACAGCCTGTGCCGTGGCCATTAGGGCGGCCATCGCCGCCACGATTGCTATTATTCGTTTCATGATAAGTCTATTGAAAATTATGACTGTTATTAATCCTTTTTGCGTCCGAAATTTGGGTCTACCTTGACAATCGTTGCCGCGCCGATGGTGAAGATGCAGCAGATGATGGTCCAAACAAAGAACCTCTTGTAGCCAATCATGTCTTGCAGCCATCCGGCCATCATGCCCATCATCATTGACAGGGCCATGAAGCCTGTGCATATGGCATAGTGCGCTGTCTTATATTTGCCCTCGCTATAATAAATCAGGTATAACATATAGGCTGTGAAGCCGAAACCGTAGCCGAATTGCTCAATAAAGACGCATATGTTTATGGTAAGCAGAGACTGGTCCTGTGTGAACGCGAGATAAACAAACGTGAGGCAGGTCAGTGACATGCTCCATGCCATCGGCAATAGCCATCGTTTGAGACCACCTTTGGCGGCAACAATGCCGCCGATGATGCCGCCCAAAGTGAGGCCGATAATGCCCACTGTGCCATACACAAGCCCAACCTCGCCGGTGCTTAAAGCCAGTCCGCCTTTGTCAATCGGGTCGATGAGGAACGGCATGATAATCTTGGTCAGTTGAGCTTCGGGGAAACGGTATAGCAGCATGAACGCGATCGCGGCGATAGTCTGCCAAAGCGGGAATTTGGTGAAGAATGTCTTGAAAGTGTTGATAAAGTCCTTTATAATCGCTTTAGGTGTCATTACCGTATCACTTGAATCGGTGGTTGGCTTTGGCAGCGCGTAGGTGTGATAAATAACGATAATGAAGAAGAATATGCTCAATGTGGCAAATACAATCATCCATGCCATTGGAATGTTGCCCGAGGTTCCTATGAAGGTTGCTTGCGCTTTCTCCTTGACTTTCGGGTCAACGGTGAATAACAGGTACATGGGTTTGTCCCAATTACCGCTATTCACCTCAAAGCGCTGCATGGCCGCGTCAAGTTGCACATCGGTTGTGCCTTTACTTTGACTGACGATGAATACATAACTTTTGCCGTCTTCGGGCTTTTGAGAGAGTTTTATTTCAACAATGGCTGTATTGCGGTTTATGGCCTTGCCTTCTGTTTTTGTTTCTCCAAAGTGCTTGATTATAAACCGTTCGAGTGCGGTGGTGTCCTTGGCGCCGGTTGCGCTTGTGGCCACCTGCTCGCGTGCGTAGAAACCGTTGCTTATGTTGAGCGAGTCGATATAGGCGCGTCGGGCGCTGATGTATTCAGCGTAATCGATAGTCGCGCTGTCAGTGTTTATGGTGGCCGGGGCTTTGGTGGACAACGTGATGTCATTGGCCGATGGCACAAAAGCCAGTGCTTGATTGTGGCGGTCTCCATTGGTTTGCATGACGTTTGTTGTCGTTGCGGGATCGACCGTGATATTCAATTCCATTGGCTCAAGGCCGCTATTCATCTCAATCAGGCCCGCGAGGATTACGAGAAGTCCTTGCCCTGCAACGGTCGCGATGCGGTAGAATGTGCTGCGAATACCAACAAACAGTGATTGCTCATGTTCGGTAAGAGCGAGCATATAGAAGCCGTCGGCGGCGATGTCGTGGGTCGCGCTGGCAAAGCCCATCAGCATGAATATGGCTAGTGTGAGTTGCACCCACCAACTTGTCGGTATTGTAAAGGCGATTGCGGCCAATGCTATAGCGACCAGCCACTGCATTGTCAAGATCCACCATCGTTTTGTCTTGAAAATGTCAATAAAAGGACTCCAAAAGGGCTTGATTACCCATGGCAGCCCCAACCAACCCGTATATAAGGCAATGTCAGTGTTAGACATTCCCAATCGTTTGTACATAATCACCGTGATGGTCATCACAGCCACATAAGGCAGCCCTTGGGCAAAGTACAACGTTGGAATCCATGCCCACGGCGAACGCTTGCTGCTTGTTGGTTTCTCGCTCATAGTCAGTTAATGGTTGGTTACCGGAAAGAAGTTGTTTTTAGGATTTGCAAAGTTAATAAAAAAGTGTGAAGTGTGAAGTACGAAGTGCAAAGTTTTTGCGCGGCGATGTGGGGCGCGGTCTTGTCCCGGTCGTGAAAAATAGTTAAAGTGTAATGATTTTCGGTTAATTGTTTTGCGTAGGTGAGGAAAAAGTGTCGCACTTTGATGTGTCGCTTGTGGACCCCACCAGTTGGACCAGCGGTGACATTGTGAACGGCACTCGCGGCAGTAACGGCGGGTTTTAGGAAATTATCTCGTTGGTGGGCAAAAAGAGGCTAAAATGTGGCAAATTGTAACTTTTTTGGAGAAAAATTTTGTCAATTCAAAAGTTATTTATAATTTTGCAGCGTTTTTCAAGACAGATTGTTTTATTAGGTTATTAAATTTTTAGGTTTATGAACGCAGAACTTATTGGTACATGGGCCGGTCTGGTTTGGAACGCCCTTGATGAGGCAAAGGCTACTTTGGCACTGAAGGCTATCAAGAAAGCAACCAAACTGAAAGTGAACGAGCTCTATGCCGCACTCGGTTGGTTGGCCCGCGAGGGCAAGATTGCCATCGCCGAGACGGAGGCCGATGTGGAGGTCACTCTGCTCTAAGGCTGAAGGATTTTTAAGGTTTACGCCGGCCCGGTGATGCCGTGAGGCATCCGCAACTCTGGCCGCAACAAAACAAAAACCTCGTGGCGCGCGACCTATGCCGCAGCCACGAGGTTTTGTTGTCCTGAAATCCGCAACTCAATATTTTATCTCTCGAAAATTCTCGAAAATTTCCGAAAATTAATCTCCCGTGAATTTTCGTGAATTTCCGTAAATATTTTATTCACGATAATTCACGGAAATTCACGGGAGATAATTAAATTTTCTTTCGTTTCTTATGTCTAAAAATGGGGGATGCTCATCAGAAGCGGAAGCCGGTGATGATGGTGAGGTCAATCAGGAAACTGCGGAAACGGTACTCGCCCGTGTTGAAGAAGTGGGTGTCGAGGTAGGCTTGCGGGCTGATGAAGAAACTGCGGTGGTTGTAGCTCACGCCAACGCGCACCTTGCCGTTAGCCGACCAGAAGTTGCGGCCGCCGTCGCTGGTCGACACCTTGTGGGCGTGCTTGAGGCCGGTGAACAGTTGCAGTGTGCCGTTGATGATCCACTTTGGGCCGAGCACCCAGTTGTAGCCGTATCCGCCGCTGAGGCAGTAGTCGGTGTACTCAAACATGGTCTCGTCCACCATCTCTTTCAGTTCCTCAGGATAAAAATACTCCTGTGGCAGTTCGTCAACCTTGATGTTGAAACTCTGGTGCGAGACTCTGAAGCCGGCCATCCACGTGCCGGCGCTTTTCATTTGTCGCTTCGAGCAGCCATAGACCGACGTGTGGGCATAGCGGCGGTGATTGAAGAAATAGTTGGCGCTCAGCGACCATGATTTCCGTCTGATGCCGGTGAATTTCTCAAGACGCGATTTCTCGTTGGCCTCGAAGTCGCGGAAGACCATCGTCATGGCGCCGCGGTTGGTCATGTGGAAGAACTCGATGTTGAAGCGGGCGTTGTTGTAGCCGATTTCGATTTTCTTGCTCGTGCTGCGCTTGCCCACGATGCGATCCACGTCAATTGAGTAGCCCAGCGAGAGGCCGAGGGCCGACAGGTAGAGGCCGATGCTGCTCGACGAACTGCCGAGGAACTCGATGCGCGTGTTCTCAAACGGCTCGCAGTCGTAGTTGTCGAGCCAGTTGTTGTTCTTGAGGGTGATGCGGAATTTCTTGCCGTAGCCTTGCACGTAGGTGGTGTCGTAGTTGTTGAGGATGCGGTGATAGAGTTTGACAGTGTTATAGACAAAACGTATAAACTTCGGGTAGCGTATGCGTCCGCTCTCAAAGTCCACCTTGCCGCGCTTGAGTTCCTTGAACCAATGGGTGGTGTCGGCCGCCGCCACGGCTGCAGTCACCGCCGTTCCCACCCGCTTGGTCACAACGCTGTCCATGCTTGCCACGGCCACGCTATCTACGGGCGCCACTGCGACTCTGTCCACAGGCTGCGCTGCAGCCACCGCCGCCGCCGTTAGAATTGTCAGTATCAATATAATGCTTCTCATAAACATAAAAATATTCAGATTATAATTTCGTTAAGGCAGCCGAAGAAATTAAGTGCTTCGTTCATCGAGATTTTATTTGACTTAATATTTTCCGCGAGCAGCAGGAGATTGGACGTGTTAATGACGCTACCATCTACCTGCGTCCTGTTTTGAATATGTAAAAGACGATTTACGAAGCCACCTGTGAATTGTCCGGATATAAAAGTGAAAAAGAATTTTGAGACGCTATCGTCAAAAACTTCCCACCATTTATTGGGGTTGATTGTCGCGTCGCGTCGTTTATTTTCTTCGATATATCTCACCATTTCATCGGCTTGGCTCATAGGAAGGGAATAGCCGCCGGAGTATGCTTTGTTGTCAATTATCAGGCCGGTATCATTGTTGAAGACACAGACATCCGGCTTGCGGCTATCGCCTAATCTGCCTCCATTGAACCCCAACTCGTTGACTAGCAGGTCGGCGGTCATAAGCTCAAAATTTCGTGCCACAGCCTCGGTGACCGATTTCCCGTGACCAAAGCCAAGGTCGATGAGGAAAAGGTATCTATGGTCAATATTGGCAAGTTTTGATCTCAATCTGTCTTTTATTTGCTCAATATCAGATTTAGCCGCTAGTTGCTCTTCTTGTTGGGGGATGTGGCAGATGGTGAGATTGTCTTTTATTTGGAATTGGTTATTTTGATTTCTTGATATATTAATTCCGATGTTTTCAAACCCCGCGAGATCATCGATGATTGTGTTTACACTTTCGTTTATTCCCATTTTCATGAGATGCTCTACGCATTGCTCTGCAGTGTGCCACGAGTTGAGGAAAAAACGGATGATGTTGCATCGCCTTTGCCGCAGGTAAGTCGCGTCGGCCGCTTTTGGTGATAGCATTGAATAGCTGATTATCTTGTGTGAGCGCTGATGGCGGCTCTTTCCAAGCACCGTGTTAACAATCTTACGTCCGCCGATGGTGAGCCGATATGCGTCGTTAAGTTTATAGGAGAATACCTTTCCGTTAAACGTGTCTTGCACACATTTGCTTTCTTTCTGTACCCACCCTGCGGCAATTAACCATGAGCAAATGGTTCTCACATACTTGTCTGAGGTCCCTTCGGTATTTCTCAGGAAAGTGTTAATTTCGGCGGTCGAGTGGCAATTCTTGATGCCTTCCAAGATAAATCGTTGGCTGTAGCAAGTGAAGCCGTCTTCACCAATAAAACCGAAGTTACTGCCAATCTCAAATTTAGTGAGGTAATTATTAGGAGCGTTATGGAGTAAGGTGATAATCCGGCTCACCGGCGGATATTGCAGCAGAGCATCTTTGAAGATCGCGAGAGTCTGCTCATCGTTGTCGCATGCGGCAAACTGTTTGCCGAGAGCCGAGAGGCGGCATGTGTCATTGACGTTGTCATATTCCAGTAGCCCCAATGCAATCGCCCAGACAATAAATGAGTTTGTTGCCCAATCACTTTGGTAGGGACGACCGTTTTGAGCGGGCAGCACGGCTTGCGCGATGCCGGAGCACGATGCGGTAGCGCGAGTTTGTCCGGGTAATGGGCCTCTGCCTTTGAGCAGGTCATATTCAATGGTGATTGGGACAGACCGGAGTTGCTTGAGCATCTCATCGCGGTTAATGCGAGTGTCAAATTGAGGTATAAGTTCCAATAACCTCTTGTGCACATCGCTATCTGCGACAAAAATGTTGACGATATTTTTCAGTTTGCGCCAGTCTGCTGCGTCTTGCACCCATCCCAATGCGCGTTGTCTCTTCTTCATCTCTCAAAGGGTATAATTGGTGATTACAACCTCGCGAGTAATAAACTGTTTGTTGCGAGTCTGGTAGTTGCAATTGTTGTAGTCAATGTTAATGTCAATAATGTTATAGCCGTTGCGTTGCACCCAGTTGTTAAATGCCAGATGTGTTTCGCCTTTGTGCTCAATCACATTTGATAAAGCAAATCTGACGCCTTTGGTCGAAAGAGTATCCAAAATTCTCATAAGTCGTTGGTCGTCGAGCAGGCTCCAACCCCTAAAACCGCGTTTGCCGTCATTGTAACTGCCGCAAGTCAACGAGTATGGTGGATCGGCATAGACGATATCACCCTCTTTAACAATATCGTAATCAAAATTGATAAAGTCGCTACTCGTGAATATTATATCGCTGATGAGCCTGTGGAAAGAAATCAGGTTCTGTCTCATGCTTGACGAGAAGCAACTTCGGTTGTTGCCAAACGGATTGTTGTATTCGTGGGCAGCATTGAAGCGGAATTGATAATTAAAACTGTAGCACATGAGCACAAAGAGTTCAATGGCATCACGTGAGGAGTTATTGTAGTGGTTGCGGAAGTTCTCGTAGGCGGCCTTGTCGGTTTTAGTGAGTTTCCACCGTATTATAATGCCATCAATCTTGTCCAAGAGTTCTTGTAGCGTCATTGATTGAAACGCTTTTAATATCTCAATCAAATGATAATTGATATCGTTGGCGAATTTGTGGCCGGCGTTTATATTGGTCACAACATCACACCCGCCGCAAAACAGGTCAATAAAATTGTCGCTGTCGTTGGGCAGGATAAGTTTGAGGTCTTTGAGCATCCTGAATTTATTGCCAATGTAGTTGAATGGCGACTTATAGATGATGCTATCTTTTCTCAAAAATGAAGAGTTGTTCCCTGAGTCCAGCATTGTTATTGGGAATTTTGTTTTTGTAACGTCGGTAATCAAATTCTCTTAAAACGAATGTGCCGGGCAATGCGTAGTCGCGGCACATATCGGCCAAGCGGTTGCTATCCATCAGCCCCTCGTTATTATAACTGATGATGACATAATGTGAACTGCACGAATTAATCAGTGTTTCAAAAGCAGATTCAACATATCGCTTTGAGCAGAAAACGCTTTTCTCTCTTCTTTGAACCCTAACTCCGGAGGTGCCTTTGATTTCCGGATTATCATATAAAGCGATTGTTTCCAGCAAATGGTAATTGGAAAGGTAGTCGCGTGAGTTGTAGGGAGGGTCGGCGTAGACAATGTCTGTTGGCGTCTTCAACACTTCGGCAAAGTCAACATTCATCGCTATATTCTCTTTGCCATTATCAATAACATCGCAAGGAAGCAAAGTCAACGCTTTGTGGGCTCTTTTATCCCAATATTTGAGATATGCGGCATAGGTTCCGGTGATATTCGCGACAAACGGGATTGCCGAGATTAATGATGCCAAGAGGTAATAGTAAGTGTCTTCATCAATAGCACCTATGGTCTTCCATTGCTCAATTTGTTGCCTGACGGCATCCATCTTAAGCGCATTCTGATGGGTAAAAAACATGCGCCCGATGCCGTCGTTCGGGCTATAATTTTCTGCGATGAAAGGAAGTTCGCGCAAATTGGTGCAGTCAATGTCGTTGAGTTGTTTGAGAAGTTGGGAGTGATTGGAAGGAGCGTGATTCAAGGCCGTGATGCCTCGCAGCAAGCAGTAACTGAAATACAGGCAGTCGTTGCTG
Organism: Muribaculaceae bacterium; assembly: GCA_017454355.1. Classification (GTDB taxonomy): domain Bacteria; phylum Bacteroidota; class Bacteroidia; order Bacteroidales; family Muribaculaceae; genus Sodaliphilus. Next base: position 15,439 of record JAFTDD010000085.1, on the reverse strand, counting down.
ATGACTCTCAGTCCCCGTTGTTTGAATGCTTGAGATACAATGCCTGAGCCACCGAAAACATCAAGAATGCTCTCGACACCGCGACAACAATCATCAATTGCTTTGACGATATGTTGTGTCATTTTGCCCTTTCCTCCCAAATATCTCATCAGATATTGAATATAATTTAAATTACGAAGTTAATGATTTTTATTCTCAGGTTCTATTGTCTAAAATTTAATGGATAATTTATGATAATTCATGTTAAAAAAGTGCTGAAGACTTTGTTTATGGCAGGGTGAAGGTGGCGGCGGGGTCGAAGTCGGGGCAGACGTCGTCCGGGGCGTAGCCGAGTTGGTTGACCAGCAGGGTGGTTGAGCCCAGACGCCGGCCGCGGCCGGCGTTGTAGTGGGTGTGGCCGAAGACCCACGCGTCGGCGCCGCTGCTTTCCACAAAATGCTCGAGTGGCATGACAAAGGCGCTCGAGAGGTTATTGGTGCCATAGCGAGGATCCTCGATGATGGCGGGGCAGTGGTGGGTGAGCACCACTTTGTGGCCGGTGTGGCAGTCGTTGAGAGCCTTGCCGAGCCAGTCAAGGCAACGGCGGTGCATTGCCGTCATACCGGAGGCCTTGAGGATGCCGTCGCCGTAGCGGATAAGGCGGCAGTCGTTCATACGGGTGTTGACGGCCATCTCGTTTAGTGGGTCAACGGGGCTCCACAGGGTTGTGGCCAGCACGGTGAGGTCGAGGTCAGGCAACGTGACGGCGCGGTTGTTGACGTAGGTGACGTTGTCGCGCACGTCCAACCGCCAGCCGCCGGGGGCGTTGACGGTGTCGTCGACAGCCGGCTCGCCGCCGTAGTACTCGTGGTTGCCCGGCACGATGACGGTGCGCTCGAAGTTATCGGCACACCAATCCCAAAACCGGTGACCGGCAAAGAAAGGCGAGCCGATGACGTGGATGTCGCCGGCGAGCAGCAGCACCGGAGCCGACGGCACGAGAGGGTGCTCATGCATATAGGCACTACAACCGCTCATTTCCAGGTGCAGGTCGCTCGCATATTGTATCTTGAGGTCGCTCATCAGAAAGCATAGTTACAATTCAAACCACAAAATTACAAATTTATGGCAGAATATTCGCACTAATTTTTGTATTTTTGTGGTCTCATTCATCAATTTGTAATTTTCATGTCTGAAAAGAATACAGATAATACTCAAGCACCCCCTCCTTGTAGGGCCTGGCCTTGGCCTGGCCGCTCGGAGTGGGGGAGGATCTTGAAGCGCTGTCTAAAGGTGGGTGCTTGGACCGTCGGCTCGATTGCGGTGTTGCTGATCGTGGCGGCGTTGCTGCTTAACTGCAGTCCGGTGCAGAACTGGCTGATGGGTCGCGCGCTGACGGTGCTGAGCGACAAACTGGGCACGCATGTGGCGCTTGAGAAGGTGAGCATCGACCTGTTGACGCAGGACGTGTGTCTGCACGGGCTTGCCATTGACGACCTGCAGGGCAGGCAACTGCTGCAGGCCGGCGAGTTGCGGGCCGATGTTGACGTGCGGCGCCTGATGGACGGCGAGGTGCGAGTGACCGACGCCATTCTCACCGACGTCAACGCCCGGGTTGTGCGCTCTGACAGCGATTCGGTAGCCAACTACCAATTCCTTGTTGATGCCCTAAAGCCCGGCGAAGAGGACACCGGCGGCACAAAGTTCACTGTGGACGTGGACCGCGTGAAGTTGGAGCGCGTCAAGGTGTTTTATAATGCCGACTCGCTGTGGCTCGGCAAGTTGGACTGCCGCCTGCATGGTACTGACTTGCCCACGCTGCGCGGTGAGGAACTGGGCTACAGTTGGGCGCGTGTCAACCGCAAGGGTATTATCGTTGACCGCAGCGTTGCCGTGGGCACGATTCACCTTGATGACGGCAAGTTGGATCTCGACGGAGTGCGCTTCGTCACCAACAACCACCGGCCTCGCAAGAATGCCGGTAAGCCTCACCGCGGCTTCTTTGACGTTGACCATCTGGACCTGACAGCCTCACTGCGGATGATAATCGACCACGCCGCGGCCGATAGCGTCCACGCCGTGCTCGAGCACCTCGAGGCGCGCGACACGGTGACCGGCATCGACCTGCGCGAGGTGCGCTGCACGGTGGCGGCCACGCCTCGCCGTGTGACGGCGACCGACATTTATGTCCGCCAGGGCGACACCGAGGTGAACGTCGGTCGCGGCGTGTTTACGCTGCCCGATAGCGAGACCGGCGCCAAACTGGGTTATCAGACGTCAACTATCACCGTCAAGGCTATCCTCAAAGACATCTCGCGGCCGTTTGCCCCGATTCTCAAGGGGTTCACGCTGCCGCTATATGTGAGCACGGTGATGAGCGGTGATAACGACCGCATTAACTTCGCGAACGTGGTTGTCAACACGGCCGACAAGCAGTTCCTGTTGCACGCCGGCGGGGCGGTGTGGGGCCTGGCGACCCACGACTCTCACCAGTTGCGAGTCCACTACGACATCAGCAGTATGACGGCGCAGACGGCAGCGGTTGAGAAGATCTTGAAGCAGTTCCCGTTCAAGCGTTTCATGATGACGCAGTTGCGCAATTTGGGCGCTATCCACTACATCGGCGCGCTCGACGTCTTTTGGAAGCGCGAGACCTTTGGCGGTCGCGTGCTCACCCGTCACGGCAATGTGGACTTTAACATGACCGTCGACGGGCTGAACAAATATATGTTCGGGAACATCAAGGCGCCGTCAATCGAAGTCGGGCAGGTGCTCGGCATGCCGGAAATCGGCGACGCGGGACTGTCGGCCGACTTCAAGTTTGATATCTCCGGTGAGCGCACCGCCGCCATCCGTCGCGGTCGCGGCGGCAAACTGCCCATTGGCGAGGTGACGGCCCACGTTGACAAGGCTGCATACAAAATCTTGAGCGTGAGCAATGTGGACGTTCACATGGAGAGTGACGGTGTGACGGCGACGGGTTCGCTTGTCGCTCCACGTCGTTTTATGGACGTTGGCTGCTCGTTCACGTTTACCGACACCGATAACCTTCACAAATTGAAAGTTTCGCCCGACCTGAGTTTCCACGGCTCCCGCAAGTCCAAGCCCGGCGAGAATGTCGCGAAAGAGAACGACCTCAAGCGCAAGGCCAAAGCCTCCAAAAAGTAACTGCTTTATTTAACATGAATTACCATAAATTATCCATGAATTTTAGACAAGAGAACAAGAATTTTTAGGGAGAACAGGAGATTATTTCCCGATTTCCGTCACGTAGGAAATTTGAGTATCAGCGTTTTGTAGGGACACAATTTATTGTGTCCACTACATTTTCTTGACTTATTGCTTGATAAATACTCTTCCTTAATTCCGCAACTCGATATTTATCTCTCGAGAATTTTCGGAAATTTCCGTGAGCATATTCAAGGTTGCGGATTTTGGCTCATGTTCTCATGTTCTCATGTCTTTTTTTTGTTAAAAAAGTGGCAAGATTTTTGCATGTCAGGAAATTGTAGTAAATTTGTAATTTGGTAGAAAGTTTTAAGGTTATGGCAACTATTAATAACCCTGATAGAGTCGGTGCCAAGCGGGCATCGACAGCGGCCGTGGCCCCCTCTTGGGTGGCACGGCTGATGAAGTTGCTGCGCGTGGACGTGTTGCGCGGTTTCAAGCGCGTGAGGCATCAAAATTCCAAATCCTCCCTCAACTCTCTCATAAACGGTGGGAATTGTGTGCAAAACATTAAACGTTCACTGCGATGACATCCCAGCAGCCCTACAATCCGCAGAACGACGAGCAGGTAATCACCGATGCCTATAAGGTGCTGCTCGACAGTTACCTCAATAGCAATCACCGCCGCAAGGTCGAGATTATTGAGAAGGCTTATAACTTTGCTCGCGAGGCCCACAAGGGTGTCCGCCGTCGCAGTGGCGAACCATATATTCTGCACCCCATCGCCGTGGCCACCATCGTCAGCGTTGAGATGGGCCTTGGCTCAACGTCCATCTGCTCGGCTTTGCTGCATGATGTTGTAGAGGACACAGACTATACGGTGGAAGACATCCGCCATCTCTTTGGCGACAAGATTGCCGAGATTGTAGACGGCTTGACAAAGATTTCGGGCGGCATCTTTGGTGACGGCGCCTCGGCTCAGGCCGAGAACTTCCGCAAGTTGCTGCTGACGATGGGAAACGACATCCGTGTGGTGCTCATCAAGATGGCCGACCGCCTGCACAACATGCGCACGTTGCAGAGCATGCCACCGGCCAAGCAATACAAGATTGCCGGCGAGACACTGTATATTTACGCCCCACTTGCCCACCGTTTGGGCCTGTTTGCCATCAAGACCGAACTTGAGGACCTTAGTTTCAAGTATAACCACCCGGAAACATTCGAGACGTTAAAGCGCAAGATCGCAACTAGCGAGGCGAGTCGTAACACGTTCTTTGAGGAGTTTGCTGCTCCTATCCGCGAGCGCCTCGACCGCATGGGGTTGCAGTATGAGTTCAAGGCGCGCGTCAAGTCGTGTTATTCCATCTGGAAGAAGATGGAGACGAAGCATGTGCCGTTTGAGGAGGTGTATGACCTGTATGCGGCGCGCATCGTGTTTGAGTGTGACGACGAGAGCCTCGAGAAGCGTCGCTGCATGGATATCTACAGTGAGATTACCGACCTCTATAAACTGCATCCCAGCCGCACCCGCGACTGGCTGAGCACGCCCAAGCCCAACGGCTACCGCGCGCTGCACATCACAGTGATGGGTTCGCATGGCACATGGGTGGAGGTGCAGATACGCAGTCGGCGTATGGACGACATCGCCGAGCGTGGCCTGGCGGCGCATTGGAAGTATAAGATTGGCGAGGACGAGGACAGCGGCCTGACGGCCTGGCTGCGCACCATCCAGGATATTCTCAAGCAGCCCGGCCCCACGGCGATGGATATGCTCGACACCATCAAGTTGGATTTGTTCAGCAACGCCATCGTGGTATTCTCTCCCAAGGGCGACCTGTTCAATATGCCCCCCGGGGCTACGGTGCTCGACTTCGCGTTCACACTCCACAGTGAACTTGGCGCGCATTGCATTGCCGGCAAGGTCAACCGCCAGTTGGTGCCGTTAAGCCAGCAGTTGGCCAGCGGCGACCAGGTGGAGGTGCTCACCTCGCGGTCGCAGGTGCCGCAGCCCGAGTGGGAGTCGATGCTCGTCACCGCAGTGGGGCAGGCACGCCTGCGGCAGGCGTTGCGTCACTCTCGCCGCCAGGTGGTCCACCGTGGCGAGGAGATGTATAAACGTTTCCTTGCCGACAACAATATCGAGCCGTCCAACGACGCGATGATCAAGGTGATAGCCTTGTATCACGCCGCCAGCAAGGACGACCTCTACCGTATGATCGGTTCCGGTGAGGTCGTGTTGGGCGAGTTGACCCTGCAACGTTTGCGCCGGAAAAAGAACGGTACACTGCTCGGCTTCCTGCGCGATAAGTTACGTCTCAAAACCGCCGATGCGGCACCTACCGAGCAGCCTGCCGCCGATGGCCAGGTGGACTTGAAGAAGGTGTATGACCTGCGGCTGGTGGACGGTAAACCCAACTATGAGTTGAGCGACTGCTGCAAGCCCATTCCGGGCGACGATGTGGTGGGCTTTGTCATTGACGGCAACCGCGTTGTGGTTCACAAGATGGACTGCCCGCGGGTGGCGCGCCTCAAGGCCACGCACGGTCCGTTGTTGGTGCAGACGCGGTGGGACGAGACGACGACCGTGAGGCTGCCGGCGTCGGTGCGCGTCGAGGGTATCGACCGCCAAGGCGTGCTGCTGGAAATCATCTCGGTGATTTCCACGACGATGGTGCTTGATATGCGCCGCCTCAATATCGAGGCCTACGATGGCGTGTTCCACTGTGACTTGGACGTGCTCATCGCCGATGCCACCATCCTCACCGACATGTGTCGCCGCCTGCGTTCCATCAAGGGCGTCAACATGGCCGCGCGCGTCTCCTAAAAGAATCCATAATAATTTGACTGCTCGAGCAATCGAAAAAACGAAAAAACGAAAAGCGATAAGCAACAATGAAATATGACAAGAGCATTTGGACACCCATTGCGGTGATGGTTGCCGCCATCGCAATTATCACGGCGACGCTGTGCTTGACCGATATGTCATTCACCAATGCCTACGACATCTCGGTGGGGCAGAAGTGGAACTACGGCCAGTTGGTGGCTACCCGCCAGTTTGACGCGACCTACACCGGCGAGGCGGCCGACTCGATTCGCCGTCAGGTGACGGCAGCCTTTGTGCCCAAGGCCAAGGTTGATGCCGACGCAATGACCGAGACTCTCAAAGCCCATCCCGATGTGACCAAGCCGGTCAGTGAAGCGTTGCGCAAACTCTATGCCGCCGGCATCGCCGATGACAACCTTGCCGCGGCCATTGCCGCCGACTCGGTTACCCGCGTGTCGATTATGGGTAAGGACGGTATCTATCAGCCGGTGAACGCCGCCACGCTCGTCAGCCGGCACACCGCGGTCCAGCATCTGGCCTCAACCTTTGACCTGCAACCCGAGCAGGCGGCGGCCCTGGTCAAGCCTAATGTGGCCATCGACACCGTCAATAACCGCCAGTTGCTTGCGACTGAAATTGACAACGCCTTGTTCATCAAGCAGGTGTCAGAGAACGACGTCATCGTTGAGGATGACGATGTGATTACCCCCGTCACCTATCATGTGCTGGTCTCTTATTACCACAAGAAGCGGAGCGACTTTGAGCAACTCGCCTCCAAACGGTGGCAGGTGATGATTGGCAAGGTGCTGATGGTGGTGCTGCTGATGTTGATGTTCAACATCTATCTCTTTTCCATGCGGCCCAACTTCTTGCGCGAGACAAAGCGTCACATTTTCTTACAGATGTTGCTCGCCCTGGCCATTGTGCTGGCAATCTATGCCATCACCCATGCCCACAACTACCGCTACGTCATTCCGCTGGCGTTGGTGCCGATTTTGGTGACTGTCTTCTTTGACAGCCGCACCGCCTTTGCCTCGTTGATTACTCTGGTGCTCACCACGTCGCTTGTGGTAGGCGACCGCTCCCAGTATGTCATCACGCAACTCATCGGCGGCTGGATGGCCATCGTGTCGATGCAGGAACTCACTCGCCGCTCGCAGTTGGTGCGTTGTGCCGGCATCGCCTTTATCGGTTACACGCTGGCTTACATCGCGTTGACGATGATGCGCGGCTTTGATATGACGCTTCTCTTCTCGCGGGGCTTCTTCACCGGCAACGAGAACCACATTTTTGAGTTGACCGTTATCAAGTATTTCGCAGTTAACTGCATTACTCTCTCGTTCTCTTATGTGGCCATCTATGTGATTGAGCGTATGTTTGGCTTTACAAGCATGGCGACGCTGGTTGAACTCACCGACATCAACACGCCGCTGATGCGCGAGTTGAGCGAGAAGTGCCAGGGCACGTTCCAGCACTCGCTGCAGGTGGCCACGCTGGCCAGCGAGGCGGCGGTCGCCGTTGGCGCCAACGTCCAACTCGTGCGCGCCGGTGCCCTCTATCACGACATCGGCAAGATTAACAATCCCGCGTTCTTTACCGAGAATCAGCGCGGTGTCAATCCTCATGACGCGCTGGTGCCGGAGCAGAGCGCGAGCATTGTCATCAGCCACGTCACCGAGGGCGTGAAACTGGCGCGCGGCGCCAATCTGCCCAAGGTGATTATCGACATGATACTGCAGCATCACGGCCACGGCCGGGCAAAATTCTTCTATAACAAGGCCATCAATAACGCCAAGCCCGGCACGACCGTCGACCCGGCGCCGTACACCTATCCCGGCCCGAATCCCGAGACGCGCGAGGCTGCCATTTTGATGATGGCCGATGCCTGTGAGGCTGCCTTCAAGAGTTTGCCCGAGAGTAGCGACAAGGCCATTCGCGACATGGTGGAGCGCATCATCGACGCGCAGAAGGCTGACGGTATGTTTGACGACGCGCCGGTGACCTTGCGCGACATCAAAACCATCAAGAACGTTATCGTGGAGCGGCTGCGCTCGTTTGCCATTCCGCGCGTCCAATATATCGAGGCTAAAACCGAACAGAAGGCCGACAGCCAGGCCGTTGACTCACCCACCGCCACGCCGTCAACTAACCAACAATAAACAGATAATCCACTACCCACCAACCTCTCGTCTATTTCCGTCTATTTTCGTCTATTATTCTCACGTAAAATTCGTAAAATCGTTCTCGTAAATTCTCGTAAATATTTAATTTTCTGTTATTTATAATTAATTTACGTGATTTTACGAAAATTTACGAGAAATATACCAAAAGATATAAATAGACGTAAATAGACGAGAGGTTGGAGAGTTGCGGAATTAAGGATAATCAAAATAATTTACGAGAATTCACGAGAATTTACGGGAGATAAATTATTCACGAAAATAATGATTTCAACAGTATTGTATGTGATTGGACTGATAGCGATGGCGGCGGCTGTTGTGCTGGCTTTTGTGCCACGCTCCGGCTCGCCGTTGGTCGCTTTTGTCTCGTTGCTGTTATTGCACTTGAGTTATCGCATTGCCGTGCCGCCGGGCTATTTGGCCTTTTGGGGCATTGCGGCGGCAATAGCGGCTGCGATCCAATGGCTCTCGCCGGCCGGAGAGCCCGACGGTCGCCGTGTGAGTAACGTCTATATCACGTTGGGCGCGATTGCCGGTTGCCTGCTGGGCATCCTGCTCGCTCCGCGCGTGATGGTGCTCGGTGTGATATTGGGTGCGGCAATGGGCCAGATGGCATACGCCTCAACGCCCGTGGGGCGGTGGCTAAAGTTAGGCGGCTGGCCTGTGATGGTGCGATATTACGGCGCGAAATGCCTGCCGCCGGTTGTGGCGGTTGCCATATTGGGAGTTGCAGTGATGGGATTTTTATCATAAGAATTGATTCTTCCCAATCGAATAATCGAGCGATTGAGTAATTGATGTTTGGACGAAGTTGCCGGCAATTATTACAATAATTAAATATTTTTTTTGTTTGTTTGAAATATTGAAAGTTTATTGCTACTTTTGCGTTTTCAAACTACGATTTCCTATGGTATTAAAAAGATTGTTACTATTACTGACGGCGGTTGTCGGTATAGCCGCGACGGCGACAGAGACTGCCGATAGTATTGCAAGTATTGATGAGCAGATTGCCCAATCAGTGTCTCTTGATGTGGTCTCGGCTGATGTGGAGGCTGCCGCTAAAGAGGCTGTTGCCTCTGATACTGTCCCTGCCGACAGTGCTGCCGTGTCGCCGGTGCTCACTACCGGCACCGCGACTGCCGCGTCGACCTATCAGCCTCATCGCGGTATGGATTGGCGTATGTTCAAGAGTGTTACCAATCCTGCCACGCGGCCCTATACTTTTTGGGAAGACCAGACGTGGGTGGGTATCCCGCTCTTTTTTGCCGGTATGATTGCCAAGAGCGAGAAGACTGCCTTCCGCCAGAATTACAACAATCCGAACACTCGCATTCGCTTGATTAAGTATAATTTCCATAGTGAGATTGACAATTATACGCAGTATGTGCCTCTCGCTCTCACCCTTGGCCTGCACTTGGGCGGCTATGAGGGCCGCAGCGACTGGCCCCGCTTCTGGGCGTCGTCGGCGATGAGCGCCGCCATCATGGCCGGCTTGGTAAATGGCATCAAGTACACCGCCAAGGAGATGCGTCCCGATGGCTCGTCGCGCAACGCGTGGCCCTCGGGCCACACGGCCACGGCATTCCTGGCGGCGACTATCCTCCACAAGGAATACGGCATGACGCGCTCGCCGTGGTTCTCGGTGGGAGCCTACGCTTTGGCAACAGCCACCGGCGTGATGCGCGTGTTGAACAATCGCCATTGGATTAGCGACGTGCTCTCGGGTGCTGGTATCGGTATTCTCTCGGTGGAGTTGGGCTACGGTCTGTGTGACCTGATGTTCAAGGGCAAGGGACTGTTGCACAACGATATTGTCACCTTCCCCGACCTTTATAAGAATCCGTCATTCTTCGATATCTCGATGGGTATGGGCTTCGGCAATAAGAACCTTGATATGCCGCTATTTGACTTTAAATTACCGGAGGGCGTCATCGACGATAGCGGATTGACTGGCACCGGCACCGATGATCAACTGCACTTGAAGTTCCGTACGGCGACAGCCGTTGGTGCCGAGGCGGCATGGTTTTTCTGCCCGTACGTGGGTATCGGCGGCCGGTTGCGCGTCAAGAGCATGCCAATCAACGGCTGGAGCGCGTTTGCCGTCAGTGAGGAGAGCGCATTCCGCCAATTTATGGCCGACCCGGATATGCAGAATACCGTGAGCGCCATCCAGTTCACCATCGAGAGCGACCACATCACCGAGTTTGCCGCCGATGCCGGTGTCTATTTCTCGCTGCCTCTCTCGCGTCGTTTCGCCTTGGGCAGCAAACTGATTGCCGGGCGCTCGATAATGGACGACATCGAAGTGAGTGCCGAATATAGCGGCAAGGAGATGGTGTTTGACGAAGAGGCGTTTAATAGGGAAGACTATGATCACATGTTCAAACCATCGGACAAGGAGGTCAGCGACAAGTGGAACTACATCAACGTGAGCGCGTCCAACTCGATGAAACTCGGCACGGGCATCTCGTTGACCTATGCCCACAAGAACTCGTTTGCCTTCAAGGTGTTCTTGGACTACGACTATTCCCGCAAGACGTTCACCGCGACATATAATCCGTTCGGTTTCCTCAAGACGCTGTCTCCCGACCTGATTGATTTCGCAAAGGCTAATCTGGAGTGGGACATGACGCAGCCGGCGGTGTCTTCAATCAAGAAGTCGCTGCACCAGTGGGTGCTGGGCGGCGCGCTGAACATTCATTTCTAAGTGTTTCCCGGCATAGATAAGTGTTTGAAACTATAAATAACCAATAAATACATTGATGAAGAAGTTACTATTAATGCTCTTTATGGCGGTGGCCGGCATCGGCAGCGCCGGTGCGCAAGCCTATAATGGCAATCACGCGTTTGACGGCGAGCACAAGAACGAGGTGTCGGGCTATATTGTGGCCGGCAATAATGTGGTGACCGACGGTTTCGGCGGCTTGGCCGCGTCTTATACACGTCACTTCACTCCGCGTTGGCACGTTGGAGGAGACATGCAGATGCAGTTTGGCAAGCAACTCTTCTCGTTTGACGCGGGCGGCGGTTACCGCTTGCCGTTAAAGTACGGCAGCCTCTATTTTGACGGCCGCTTCCATTACAACCGTTATCACAAATTCAATTTCAACGAGATTATCGGCAACCTGTCGGTGATTTGGGAGTCTCCGTATGTAGATATCCGCCTGGGCGAGTCGATTATTCACTACCAGCACACCGGCGACGGCTATACCGAGCCGCTGACGCTCACCTTCGGCATTGGCGTGAACGTCCGTCATCGCGACAACCCGTGGAACCTCGGCTTGTTCTTCCGCAACTACGATGAGTTCTACTATGAGAACTGGAACATCAACTGGGGCATACGCTTCTGGGCTCCGCTGCCCAAAGGCATGCGTCTGTTTGGTGAGTTTAATGTGCGTCCGGCCGGCAGTATTAGCCAGTTGGCATCAAAGTATGAGGGCTCGGTTAAATTGGGTCTCAAGTACAAGTGGTAATCGATTATTTCTCTTGTTCTCCTACTTATGAAGAACCATCGTGTTCTCTTGTCTTATATTCCAATTTAAATTCGCAAAAAATCGTATTCAAATGAAACTACAACATATAGCAATAATGGCCGCAATGGCCACCGTCGCCCTCACCTCATGTGAGAAGGTGAGTCCTATTGGCGTGCTCGTGAGCGGCACCGCCGTTGAGGATCGCGTCAAGATGTCCAGCCTCTTCTATAAGCAATACCGTGATGAATTTGATATGGCCGGTGTGGAAGGCGATTACACCTTTATCGTGGGAGGCGACAGCCACCTGACGACTGACCCGGGCCGTATGGACGAGATGCTTGCCATCGGCCTTGAGAACAATGACCTGCTGTATGCCCACCTCGGCGACATCGCCGACACCAAGCCACAGTACTACATCACGCTTGACTCGCTCCTTAAAGAAGCCAAGTATCGTTATGTCGACAAGAATTTTGACACCGACGACAAGGTGACTTATTATCCTAAAGGCGAGGAGCATAATCAGGAAAATGCCACGTCTTTCAGTGAAATTACATTTCCATTCTTCCCTGTGGTGGGCAACCATGACATTACGCATAACGGTTGGGCCTTGTGGAGCAATATCTTCCATTCATCGTTCTATGAGTTCCCGGTGTTTGTCGTTGACCCCGTCACAGGAGACGTAGAAGCTATGGACCGCTTTATCTTTCTTGATTCGGCCAGCGGCACGCTTGGCCAGGAGCAGATTGACCTGATTGAGGAGGGCGTGCTCGACGGTGACGTCGGCTCATTATTTCGTCACACTTTCGTCTTCTCCCACACCAACATCTTCCGCCCCTCATCGTGGCAGTTCGCTTCCACCTTCCCGCGCGAGGAGACGTTCTTCCTGCTCAACCAGTTCAAGAAATGGAATGTGGATATCGCATTCTGTGGTCACGTCCATGCGTGGGACGAGCGCCAGTTTGAAGGTGTGACTTACCTCACGCTCGACTCGATGAGCGAGGCCAACAGCCCCAACCCCGGCGACTATCTGGTGCGCGTCCATGTCAATGCCGACGGCACCATCACCTGGGAGAAAGTCCGTATGAACTACACCAAGAAGAAGTAGCATGTAGCATGTAGCACGTAGCATGTAGCATGTAGTACGTAGGGCTTGGTCGTTGGACGGTAACGGCCACATGCTACGTGCTACATGCTACGTGCCACATACAATATTGTGGCGGGGGAGAACGTTATTAATTATTATGATGAAGAAATTACTTTTTACTATTATATCCTTTGCTATGGCTATCGCGGCTATAGCGCAGCAAAGCCGCGTGGAGGTCGAGCCGGTCGACTTCAATCACGTGCGTACCGTCACATCCAACCCCAAGAGCGACTATTATTATCCCAAACTGCTCAAACTCTTTGAGAGCAACGACACCGCACGCTTCAAACTGCAGCACGCCCGCAACCTTTACTACGGTTACACCTTCCAAGAGGACTATGACCCACTGCGCGAGAGCCGTCATGCCAGCGTGGTGGAGGACCTCTACTACCGCAACGACCACACGCGTGCCGAACTCGACACAATAGAGCATTATGCCGACCTCACCCTCGATGACAATATCTTTGACTTGAGCCAAATGACCTACGAAATCTTTGCCCTCAAGGCCAAGAAAAAGCATGCCAAGGCGGCAATCCGTCAGTTCCGCCTCGACCGCATCATTTATGCCATCATGTCGAGCGGCAAAGGCACCAAGGAAAGCCCGTGGGTGGTGATAATGCCCGACCACGAGTATGACATCGTCAACTTCCTGGGTTATGTGGCCAAGAGCCACGAGACGAGCGACGACGGCATCGACTGCATCACCGTGCAGCCCGTCAAGGGCCGCAATGCCACCGCCTTCTACTTCGACCTGCGCCGCGCCCTCGAGGTTGCCGCCATCAAGTACCCTGACTAACCCTTTTAAAAAATGCCAAACGCAGCGGCGGCGTTTGCGACTAACTCCGATTTCCAACGGCTTATCTGAGCCTGCGACACCTCACTAAACTTGTACGTACAAGGTAATGTACAAGGTAAATTGGGATAAAGGTTGAAAAAGGTTGAAAATATGTGCGTTTCAGTCTTTTTTTTACGGCATTTACGCCTAATTATTGGCATAAAAAAGCGCTGGATTTCAAACCTAATCGTTTGGCTTCCAGCACTTTTGCTTATTGAGCGGTAAACGGGGCTCGAACCCGCGACCCTCAGCTTGGGAAGCTGATGCTCTACCGACTGAGCTACTACCGCAAATATAGATGTTAGATGTTAGATGTTAGATGTTAGATGTTAGTTTGTGCTACATGCTACATGCTACATGCTACATGCTATATGCTACATGCTACGTGCTACGTGCTACTTGCCGGGACGAAGGCTGAGGACGCTGTCGGTGGCGGTGTCGACAACGATTGTCATCGTGTCGCCGGCCGTCCATGTGACGTGCTCCGGCAGGTCGGGGAAGTCAAACGAGAGTGTGTCTTTGCCCACTACCATATCGATGCTGTTCATGCCGCCGTCAACGGCGATGCCGGTGATGGTGCGCACTCGCTCGACGGGCTCGGCGATGGTGTCGGCACGCGATGTGGTGTCGGCAACGGCCGTGCTGTCAGTGGGGCAGGCGATGCTGTCGGTGCCGCCCGTTTGGCGTGAGCAAGACCCGCCGTCGGTGCAACTATGCGTCATGAATGCCGCGATGGCGATTATGGCAAGTGGCTTAATGTTCATTCTAATTTAAAAAAACCTCCCGTGAATTGTCGTGAATAAATTATACGGTTATTTACGAGCATTCACGGGAGGTAATTAAAGATTACTCACCCTTCTCGAGGCGCTCCTTCAGGGCGGCGAGTTCGCTGATGTCGCCCAGGGTGGTGCGCTCCACCTGGGTGCTGGCGATGATGGGCTCGTCGGCCTTCTTTGCGCTCTGGCGCTTGGGCTTACGCTCGCTGCGCTCGCCCTTGGCCTCATCCTCAAAGATGCGGCTGTGGCTCAAGATGATGCGCTTGGCCTCCTTGTTGAACTCGATCACCTTGAAGTCCAGGGTCTCGTCCTTCTGGGCCTGGCTGCCATCCTGCTTGACCAGGTGCTTGGGCGTGGCAAAGCCTTCGACGCCGTAGGGCTGCAGGTTGATCACGGCGCCCTTCTCGAGCATCTCGGTGATCACACCCTGATGCACGCTACCGACGGTGAAGATGGTCTCGAACACATCCCACGGGTTCTGCTCGAGCTGCTTGTGGCCGAGGCTCAAGCGACGGTTCTCCTTGTCGATTTCGAGCACGATAACGTCGATGTCGGCACCGTTCTGGGTGAACTCGCTGGGGTGCTTGACCTTGCGGGTCCAACTCAGGTCGCTGATGTGAATCAGGCCGTCGACGCCCTCCTCCAGTTCGACAAACACGCCGAAGTTGGTGAAGTTGCGCACGCGAGCGGTGTGCTTCGAGCCCACGGGGTACTTCTCCTCGATGTTGGCCCACGGGTCGGCCTTGAGTTGCTTGATACCCAGCGACATCTTGCGGTCGGCACGGTCGAGAGCGAGGATTTGGGCCTCAACCTCGTCGCCCACCTTCATGAAGTCCTGAGCCGAGCGCAGGTGCTGTGACCACGACATCTCGCTGACGTGGATCAAGCCCTCGACGCCGGGAGCAACCTCGACAAATGCGCCGTAGTCGTACATGACCACCACGCGACCCTTGATGCGGTCGCCCACCTTGAGGTTCGGATCCAGGCGATCCCAGGGATGCGGCTGGAGTTGCTTCAGACCGAGGGCGATGCGCTTCTTCTCGTCATCGACGTCGAGGAT
>JAFTDD010000008.1 GCA_017454355.1 Muribaculaceae bacterium | reverse complement strand
TAGGTGAGACCCTTCTCCCAAGTGTTCTTGGCAACGGTCCAAACGTTCTTGCGGGCACCGTAGTAGCCACGTGTAAGTTTCAGGATTTTCTTACGTTTTGCACGTGATGCAACGTGATTGACTGATCTTGGCATCTTAAAAAAGACTTTGTGAATGACAGCGGTCAGAAGGCTCGCGCCAACATGAACTCTTGATTGCTGTACATCCGGTTAATAATGTTGGTTGGTTGAAAAGTGTAGATCGCGCGCGATGTACGCGGAAAAGTTGTCACTTCTTGCAAAGCAACAGACGCACGTTGGCGACGTTGTCGCGATCCAAGATAGCGCTGTGGCGCAGGTTGCGCTTCTGCTTCTTGGTCTTCTTGGTCAAGATGTGGCTCTTGAAAGCGTGACGACGCTTGATCTTACCTGTTCCGGTAAAGGTGAACCTTTTTTTGGCACCGGAATTAGTTTTAACTTTCGGCATTTTTTAGTTTGTTTTTAAAATGTTATTAATAAGTCGGGGCGCAGGCACTTACCAAGCCTGACGTCCACAGTTTTCGTTTCAACCTTACTCCTCGGCGGCGGGAGCGTCGGCGGGAGCGTCATCTTTCTTCTTGGCGCCGCCGGGCTTCTTGGGCGAGAGGATGATTGTCATGCGCTTGCCTTCAAGCACGGGCATCTGGTCAAGACGTCCCAAGTCCTCAAGGTCGTTGGCAAAGCGCAGCAAGAGCACTTCGCCCTGCTCCTTAAAAAGGATTGAACGGCCCTTGAAAAAGACGTAGGCTTTCACCTTGGCGCCCTCCTGAAGGAAGCCCTGAGCATGCTTGAGTTTGAAATTATAGTCATGGTCGTCGGTTTGCGGTCCGAAACGGATTTCCTTCACCACAACCTTGGCGGCCTTGGCCTTTTGCTCCTTCAAGCGCTTGCGCTGCTGGAAGACGAACTTTTGGTAATCCATCACACGGCACACGGGCGGCTCGGCAGTGGGTGCGATCTCAATCAGGTCGAGTTCAAGTCCCTCGGCGATGCGGCGTGCCTGAGCGATGGGATACACGCCCGGCTCCACGTTGTCTCCAACCAGACGCACCTGCGGCGCTTTAATCTGGTCGTTGATGGCATGTTGGTCCTTGTCCTGCTTGCCACCTTGACGACGACGGTCGGGGTGGGGACGAGGGCCGGCTGACGGGCGCTTGGGCCCGGTCCAATGAGGTTTGTTCGGCATCTTGTAAGATGTAAGATGTTAGATTTTAGATGTTAGATGTTAGATTTTAAATGTTAGATGCGCATCTGACATCTAAAATCTAACATCTAAAATCTATTAAAATGATGTCATCGCAGCAACTTCACTTTGAATTGCGGCTGCAAAGGTAGTAATTTTTTCCGAACCTTTATCACCTTCGCCCTGTTTTCTTACAGAAACTTCCTCATTTTGGGCTTCTTTTTCACCCACAATGAGCATATAAGGTATCAATTTCAACTCACTCTCGCGGATTTTCTTGCCGATTTTCTCGTTGCGGTCATCCACGATAGCACGCACGTCCATCTCATTGAGAGTGTCGGCCACGTGCTTGGCGTAGTCGTTGAACTTCTCGCTGATAGGCAGCACAACCACCTGGTCGGGCACGAGCCACAGCGGCAGTTTGCCGGCGGTGTGCTCGAGCAGCACAGCGATGAAACGCTCCAAAGAGCCAAACGGCGCGCGGTGAATCATCACCGGACGATGCTTTTGGTTGTCGGCACCGGTATACTCGAGGTCAAAACGCTCCGGCAGGTTGTAGTCCACCTGAATGGTACCCAACTGCCAGCGGCGACCCAAAGCATCCTTGACCATGAAGTCGAGTTTCGGGCCGTAGAATGCGGCTTCGCCGGTGACCTGCTTGGCCACAAGACCCTTTTCCTCACACGCTTCGATGATGGCACGCTCGGCTTTCTCCCAGTTTTCCTCCGAGCCAACGTACTTGCCTGGGTTGTTGGGATCACGCAGGGAGATTTGGGCCTCGTACTCAAAACCGAACACCTTAAATATAAAGGAGATGATGTCCATCACACCCAAAAACTCCTGTTTGAGTTGGTCGGGCGTACAGAACAGGTGGGCGTCGTCCTGGCAGAAGCAACGCACGCGCGTCAGGCCATGGAGTTCGCCACTCTGCTCATAGCGATAGACGGTGCCAAACTCGGCAAAGCGCAACGGCAGGTCGCGATAACTGCGCGGCGCCGTGCGGTAGATCTCGCAGTGGTGGGGGCAGTTCATCGGTTTGAGCAAATATTCCTCGTCCTCCTCCGGAGTGTGGATGGGTTGGAACGAGTCTTTGCCGTACTTGGCATAGTGGCCGCTGGTCACATAAAGCATCTTGTTGCCGATGTGCGGCGTGACAACCTGCTGGTAGCCGTACTTGCGCTGGATCTTGGCCAAGAAATCTTGAAGGCGATTGCGCAGCGCGGCACCCTTGGGCAGCCACAGCGGCAGACCGGGACCCACATTGGGCGAGAATGCGAACAACTCCATCTCGCGGCCAATCTTGCGGTGGTCGCGCTTTTTGGCCTCCTCAAGCAACGTCAGATACTCGTCGAGCATCTTCTTCTTGGGGAATGTGATACCATAAACGCGCACCATCTGCTTGCGAGTCTCGTCACCACGCCAATAGGCTCCGGCCAACGACAATATCTTGATTGCCTTGATGGCGCCGGTGCTGGGAATGTGCGGACCGCGGCACAGGTCGGTGAACGCGCCCTGAGTGTAGGTTGTGATGTGGCCGTCCTCCAACTCGCTAATCAACTCACACTTGTAGGTCTGGCCGTCGCCGCCGAAAAAGTCGAGCGCGCCTTGCTTACTGATGGCACGGCGCTCCACCGGCTCATCCTTGGCGGCGAGTTCGGCCATCTTCTTCTCGATGGTCGCGAAGTCGGCACTGGTGAGTTGATGCTCACCCGGGTCGATATCGTAGTAGAAACCGTTCTCGATGGCCGGACCGATACCAAACTGCACTCCAGGATACAACTCCTGCAGTGCCTCGGCCAGCAAGTGGGCACTCGTGTGCCAGAAGGCATGCTTACCCTCGGCATCCTCCCACTTGAAGAATTTAATTTCGCCGTCCTCGATAACGGGGCGGGTCAGATCCCACGCCTCGCCGTTGAACGATGCCGCGAGGATCACACGTGCCAGACCCTCGCTGATGCTGCGGGCAATCTCCAGCGGAGTAACGCCGCTCTCGAATTGCCTCACACTTCCGTCAGGAAATTTAATGTTAATCATTGTTTGTCAGTCGTCAGATACCAGATGTAAGATGTTAGATGATAGATGTTAGATGTGAGTCTAACGGCTAACGACTAACGGCTAACGACTAATATCTGACATCAAAATATTAAATGTTCTACATTCACCGTACCCTACAACGGCACGGCGGTCATTAAAATCAACCTGCAAAATTACGAAAAAAGTACGAGGTACGAAACACACAGTACAAAGTTTTTTATTGTGCGTGGAAAGTCAGACAAGTCAGACAAGCACAGGTATGGTGGTATTGTTTTATCTGTCGGGTTGAAACGCATGCCATGCACATAATATAACAACTGCGCTAACACTGCGGCCCTAATATGCCGCGACTTGAAGTTTTTATCCCACTTAAACTCATAGAGCATCTCGGGCGTGTACAAGTCTTGACGCTGCTTTTGGTCTACTTTAAGGTTGAAGAAACGGATATAGGCTATCACAACCTCCGACTCTTCAGTGGAACGGCTCAACGCGTCATAGAAAGCGCGTATGCGCTTTATCTCCTTGGCGTTTTGACGAAGCGCCATGAAGTCGTCTTTCGGGAAATTAGGAAAAAGCTGAGCCATTCCAATACTATACTGCGGGGTCGCGGCTCACTATCGACCGAAATGGATATAAAAAAAGCGTGAGAGCCCCATATTGTTGCCCGTCCCGCTCCTGAAGGTCCTATGAAAACCGTTGCCATCGAGTACGGACAACGAGAACCCTCACGTAGATATGCAATAACCACCATGTCTCAAACAGAGACACGGATTGGTGCAATGCACATCGGTGAGCGTCCATCGTTGCCTTGTCCTTGGATGGCTTAAGAATTTCCTAGGTTCTCAGGAGCCAAAGAACAAAGCGTCAATAAACGCTTTTTAGAATAGTATGTCGGTGTGGCAGCGGGCGCGCGGTGGGGCGCGATGCCGTCACGGTGCAAAGATAGTGATTTTTCTTGAGACGGGAAACTGTTGTCGCGAAATTTTCGGATTTTCCCGAATTATCATGATCTGACAGGATTTAATTCCTGAAATATATGATAATTCAGGATTTTGTTGTAATTTTGCCGCAAAACAGCAATAATTATGGCAAATATAACACGTACAATCCAACATAGTATCTTGCAAAGGTTGGAGGACCGTAAGGCAATCATCGTGATGGGTGCCAGACAAGTTGGTAAAACGACTTTATTGCACCAACTCATCAACGACAGTGACGCGATGTGGCTCACCGGCGATGATGCCCCGACCCGAACCCTACTGTCCGACATCGGCATTGAGAGACTAAAAGCGTTGATCGGTAACCGCAAAGTCATTATTATTGACGAGGCCCAACGCATAAAAAACATCGGCCTCACCATCAAACTGATTGTTGATAACATTCCTACTGTGAAAGTGCTTGCCACCGGCAGTTCGTCTTTTGAACTTGCAAACGTTATCAACGAGCCGCTGACCGGACGTAAATGGCAGTACACTCTTTTTCCGTTATCATTCGCTGAACTCACAGCCCATTCCAACTTATTAAGTGAAAGGGCGATGCTTGAGCACCGATTGGTTTATGGCTCATATCCCGAAGTGGTGACAAGTCCGGCCGACGAAAAGAAAGTGCTGGAACAACTAGCGGAAAGTTACGTTTATAAAGATGTGTTAGATTTGGGACAACTACGCAAAAACGACGAATTAATCACATTAGTCAAGGCTCTTGCCTATCAGATTGGCAATGAGGTGGTATACTCTGAATTGGCACAATTATGCCGGTTGGATTCCAAAACAGTAGAAAAATACATTTCTATTCTTGAACAAGCCTACATCGTGTTCCGGCTCGGCTCGTTCAGCCGTAATCTGCGTAATGAGTTGCGCCATAGCCGTAAGATTTACTTCTACGACACAGGCATTCGCAATGCCTTGATTAACAACTACGCTCCCGTTGAAATGCGCAGCGATGCCGGGCAGTTATTTGAGAATTATATGATTGTTGAGCGAATGAAGTACTGCCAACGCAGCAACCGTTTATGTAACCGTTACTTCTGGCGCACAACATATCAATCCGAAATAGACTACATTGAGGAGAGCGATGGCATCTTGTCGGCATTTGAGTTCAAATGGAATCCACGTCGCAAGGCATCTTTGCCGCAATCATTCAGCAATGCCTATCCCGGTACAGATTTCGCTGTAGTCAACCCGGATAACTATGACCAATTCCTGCTTTAGCCGCATGAGTTGTATCCTTCCCCTACCCTCTCCTAAAGGAGGGCGCAAGGCTCTACAAATGCGCCAAATCCCGAATTATCATGGTCTGGCGGGATTTAATTCCCGAAATATTATGATAATTCGGGATTTTGTTGTAATTTTGAGCCACTTTCAGATAATTTTCTCACGTAAAATAAAGATTTAGACAAAAGGACATAATATTTTCGTGAATTGTCGGGAATTTTCGAGAGAGAAGACAAGAGAACAGGAGGGTTCTTCGCGATTAGGAGAACAAGAGAAAAATTTCGGAATTGTATCTTCGTGTATTTTCGATAGGGAGTTTCTTCTGTTTTCTTATGTCCTTATGTCTTAGAATTGGCAAAATGGACTTCGTGATTTCTTGCTTGGGGTGTGTGCTGGTGGGTATCATCCTCTCGGCGCCGATGGGACCGGTAGGGATGCTGTGTGTGCAACAGACGCTGAACCACGGCCGCCGCACGGGGATGCTCACCGGTTTTGGCGCGGCTCTCTCCGACTGGTTCTACTGCTGGGTAGCCGCGTTGAGCATGACGCTAATCATCAGTTTTATCGAGCGCCACACGGCGGCGTTCGCCATCGTGGGCGGCGTCCTGCTGGCGGTGTTCTCGATCATGATGGGGCGGCGGCCAGGCCAAGGCCAGGCCCTACAACACCCCGAACGGCCAGGCCAAGGCCAGGCTCTACATCGCGGCGGACATCCGGGCCAAGGTGGGACCCTGAAAGCGGGAAGGAGCATTGGAGCGGGGTTTGTGCTCGCGTTCTCCAATCCACTGATTATCTTCCTGATTATGCCGTTGCTCATGTACTTTGGCGTGCCGGCACCATACTACCGCTGGTGGCATTACATAATATGTATGCTGGCGGTGATGGCCGGAGCAATGCTGTGGTGGCTGATGGTGACATGGGTCGTCGACCGCTGGCGTCGCCGCATGACGCTGCGCACCCTCCATCGCGTCAACCTCGTCATGGCCGCCATCATGCTCGCCTTGGCGGGGTATAGCGTTTGGCGCGGCGTCCACCTACTACTCGCCCTTTGAAAATTAAAATTCCTCTCGTCAATTTACGTCTATTTACGTCTATCTTAATTCCGCAACTCGATATTTCTCTCTCGAAAATTCTCGAAAATTTCCGAAAAATTATTTATCCAACCTCTCGTCTATTTTCGTCTATTTACGTCTATCTTAATTTATTTAATCGGATTAATAAATGAATAGACGGAAATAGACGAAAATAGACGAGATAAAATATTTTTCGTGAATTTTCGGAAATTTTCGTGAGCATATTCAAGGTTGCGGATTTGATAGACGATAGGCCACCTATCGGGAGCTCAGGAGGCCTTCGTCAGTGAGAAGGGCGATGGCGGCGGCGACGCGGTCGATGGGCTGATGGAGGACGGTGGCGAGGTGGGTGAGGGGGACGCTCGCGGCCGGGCCAAGGCCAGGCCCTACATTAAAACCGGGGTGTTGTTTCAGGTAATCGAGGACGGCCTCGGCGAGGTCGGCGTCACTGACAGTCGAGCGGCGGCGATGGTCCACGCAGTGGTCGCAGCGTCCGCAAGGCTCGGCATCGGTTTGCCCGAAGTAAGCCAACATAAATGTCTCGCGACAAGTGTCCCGCTCGCAGTAGTCAATCATGGCGTGAACGCGCATCTCGAGACGCTCGCGCTGCACTTCGTACACGTCACGAGGTATGAGCACGTGGCGGGGTTCCTCGCGGGAGGTTGTGTAAACTATAAACGGCGTGCGCTTGCGGGGAACGTAGTTGAGGATGCGCATGCGACCATACTCGAGCAGTGACTGATAAACAATCTCATGGCTGACACCGGCAAAGCGGGCGATGACGTCCTCGTTGATATAGACATAGTCG
This sequence comes from Muribaculaceae bacterium, assembly GCA_017454355.1. Taxonomy (GTDB): domain Bacteria; phylum Bacteroidota; class Bacteroidia; order Bacteroidales; family Muribaculaceae; genus Sodaliphilus. Next base: position 10,039 of record JAFTDD010000008.1, on the reverse strand, counting down.
GCAAACAGTCCCGTGTATAGTCTGAGTATTGCCTGCAGCACGTCGTCGGCGCAGGGTGTGACAGTGTGGAGGTCGTAGAGTTCGTTTTTAGTCGCGGTGACCATGATGCGCGACAAAGAATCGGTTTCCTCAATGAACTCGATGTATCCGGCGCGCGTGAGGAGTTTTAGGGCATTATGGGTGGCAAGGACCGGTTGTTTGAATGTATGACAGAAGAGGTTGAAGTTAAAGTCAAACGTCTGTTGATAGCCCTCCCCCACCGCCACCTCGAGGAAGTTGCCCACCCGCTCATAGGTCTTGCGGATAAAATCACGGTCCGGGAAGGCCTCGGTGACGTGTTTGAGCAGGCGCGAGCGATCGGTGGGCATAACCAGCAGCACGGCCCATGACTTGAGACCATCTCGTCCGGCGCGGCCGGCCTCCTGATAGTACTCCTCGAGGCTATCCGGCACGTCAACGTGGACTACGAGGCGCACATCAGGCTTGTCGATGCCCATTCCAAAGGCGTTTGTGGCAACAATGACGCGCCGTTCTCCGCTCATCCAGCGGTTTTGACGCTCCTCTTTCTCTTCAAGAATAAGGCCGGCGTGGTAGTAATCGGCGGGAATACCAAGACGGTTCAGTTCGTCGCTAATCTGCTTGGTGCGCTTTCGGGAGCGGGCATAAACGATTGCTGAACCCGGCACGCGCGAGAGGATGTGGACAAGTTGAGAAAGTTTGTCGGAGGTGCGTCGGACAACGTAACACAGATTCTTGCGGGCGAAACTTTGCGAGAAGGTGTTATAGCCACGGCGGAACTCGAGTTTATCGATAATGTCATTAACGACGAGTGGTGTGGCGGTGGCGGTGAGGGCTATAACGGGTGCGTCAGGCACGACACGCCGGACTTCGGCGATGCGCAGATAGGCCGGACGAAAGTCATAGCCCCATTGGGAGATGCAGTGGGCCTCGTCGACAACGATGAGACTGATGTCAAAGCGGCGCAACTCATCGATAAAACGGTCATTCATCAACCGCTCGGGAGCGACGTAGAGAAACTTGCACTTGCCATAGGCGCAGTGGTCGTAGGTGTTGCGCACTTCATGTGGCCTGAGGCCGGCATAGAGGCTGCGAGCCTTAATGCCAAGCCGGCGCAGGCGATCCACCTGATCCTTCATCAGCGAAATAATAGGCGTAATGACGAGGGTGAGACCGTCGAGCATCATGCCCGGCACCTGGAAGGTGATGGACTTGCCGCCGCCGGTGGGCATGAGGGCAAGCGTGTCATGGCCATCGAGCACGCTGCGGATGACGTCGGCCTGAAGGGGGCGGAAAGAGTCATAGCCCCAATATTTGCGCAGCGTGTCAAGCATTGTTCCGGCAGGTTGAGAGGATGAGAGGTTGAGAGGTTGAGCCATTTGCTATCGCAAATGGGAATAAATGTAGAGTCTGGCCGCAAGCAGCGACAAAACTATTATCCCCGAGCGCGATAGCGCGAGGCTCAACCGCTCAACCTCTCAACCCTCAACGCTAAACCTTTTTAGAGCAGGTGGATGTCGCGCACCATGAGTTGGACCGACTTGCCGCCGTGACGCTTGTTCTCCTCGATGGTGTAGCAGATGTCGAACTGCTGTCCGGCATGGATTGCCTCAAACTTGCTCGCCATACCAAAGGCGATGGCGTTGAACGGTCGCTGAGTGGTGGCGTCAACGAGGTCAAGTTTGATGTGCTCAAGATTACGGCCCACGAGGTGGCTGGTGCCGGCGTCGCGCGCGGCACGGGTGACAAAGACCGGTGTAGGGTTGTCGGGGCCGAACGGGTTGAACAGGCGCAGGCACTTGAGGAAGTCGGTGTTGATTTCGCTCAATGTAATCTCGCAGTCGATGTCGATAGTGGGCGTGACCTGGTCGTCGCCGATGTTCTGCTCGACATACTCGGTGAAGCGGCGGCGGAACTCGGGGATATTCTCCTCGCGCAATGAGAGACCAACGGCATTGGTGTGACCGCCGAATGTCTCAAGCAGGTCGCGGCAAGCCTTGACGGCGGCGTAAATGTCGAAGCCGCGCACGCTGCGTGACGAGCCGGCGGCGAGGCCATTGCTGCGGGTGAGCACGACAGTGGGCCGGAAATTTTGCTCGGCAAGGCGGCTGGCAATAATGCCGATGATGCCTTTGTGCCACGTGGGGTCGTAGATGACGATAGGCTTCTTGCCGTCGAGGTTATCGCGGTGCTGCTCTATGATTTTGTGGGCCTGCTCAGTGATTTGGCGGTCAAGTTCCTTGCGGTCTTGGTTGTGCTGGTCAATGCGCTTGGCAATCTCAGTCGCCTCAATGGGATTGGTGGTGACAAGCAACTCTACGCTTTCCTGACCACTCTCCATTCGTCCGCTGGCGTTGATGCGCGGCCCTATTTTATAGGTAATATCACTGATGGTGAGTTCGCGCTTGTTGAGCCCACACAGGCGGATTATGCTCTTGAGGCCGACGTTGGGGTTGCTATTGAGTCGGCGTAGGCCGTAGTGAGCCATCACACGGTTCTCGCCGGTTAGCGGCACGAGGTCGGCAGCGATACTGACGGCGACCAGGTCGAGCATATTGTCGAGGTGGTAGGAGCCGAAACTATTGCTTTTTGCAAAGGCTTGCATAAACTTGAAGCCTACGCCGCAGCCCGAGAGCCCCTTGTAGGGGTAAGGGCACGTGGGCAGTTTGGGGTTAAGGATTGCCGCCGCCTGTGGTAGTTCATCATCAGGGACGTGGTGGTCACACACGATGAAGTCAATGCCTAACTTCTTGGCATAGGCAATCTCGTCGATTGCCTTGATGCCACAGTCGAGCACAATGATGAGTTTCACTCCGATTTCCGCGGCATGGTCGATGCTCTGCAGCGAGATGCCATATCCCTCGTCGTCGCGCGTGGGGATATAGTACACCATATTGGAGTAGAAGTGTCGCAGATAGCGATACACAAGAGCCACGGCCGTCGTTCCATCGACGTCGTAGTCTCCGTAAATCATGATTTTTTCTTTAGCCCCCAGCGCCCGGTTAAGTCGCTCTACCGCCCGGTCCATTCCCTGCATCAGGAACGGGTCGTGCAGTTGGCTGAGTGAGGGGCTGAAGAATGATTGCACATCTTGCGAGCTCTCCACCCCGCGCCGCACGAGCAGGCGAGTGATTGCCGGGCAGCGTGTGAATCGGGTCACGAGTTGCTCGGCGATCTTGCGTTCTTCGGATGTTAGAGGTAAGTAATTCCATTTACTTATCATCTATGTTGTTTTTATTAATATCGAGCTCGGGCGGCCGGAGTTTAGTGTGTCCTGTCCATGCCTCTCCCAAAGGAGGGGGATAGGGTTGTCGCCATAGGAGATGGGGCCTTGTCATGAGTGTGGACATTATTGTGGAGCAGAGCGCTACACATCCACCTCAAATGGCCTCAACATTCACAATACTAACGAATTGGCAGGGCTATGGTTTTCGGTACTGCCCTACTATTGCCACTATTTCCGGCACACAATGCGCCATATTGACCACAAAAGTAGTAAAAAATCAACAAATAACCAAATAGAACGCAATGTTTCTCTCGTAAAATTCACAAAAAACATAAAACCCGCAAAAATATTTTTTGCGGGTTTTTACTCGCCTCGTCTAAAATCTACCGACTGACGATGACGATTATTCAGTAAAAAAATTACGCTACTGCAGGTTCTCGCTATCGATTTCGGCGAAGTCGTCAATCTCGTCTTCGTTAAACTCGTTAGCGCCATAGAAGTCCTCATCGAGGTCCTCAATACCGTGGGTGGGAGCCTTTGGCTTTGAGGCCTCAAACAAGTCCATGTCAATAATCTCCTTGGGCGCGCGACCCTCTTTAACCTGGCACAACGGGTCATGCAGGGTCTTGCCCGGCTCAATCTCCTTGAGACGGATGTAGAAAGAACGCTCGTTGAGGATATCAAAGACAAACTTGAGTTTCTGACCCTCATCGTCGAGCAACTCATAAAGGTGGGTATCCTCCATTATCCAAATGTCCTCATCGGTGTCTGTGTCCATGTCAATGAGCGTCACCTCCTCCTGCTTGCGCCACTCGTCATCGCAGATGTAGAACGAGTGCATCTGGTCGCGACCATAGCCGGCAGCGTCCACGATGGCGTTGCGCAGCCGCAAGAAGGTGTCCTCGCTGTCGATGGCAATCTCAAGTTTGAAGTTGGGAGCCTCTTCTGACTTAACAAGAAATTTATAAATCATAACGGTGTTGTTGTTGTTATATCCTCCCCCGCTCCCTCCTGAAGGAGGGCATGAAAAGGAGGCGCATTATTATCGATTTGTGTTTGCTATCTCGGGCGCGCAAACGTGTGAGCCACGTTCACGCTGCGAAATTACTAATAATTTTGTTGCCGCAACAATTTTTGAAGATTTTTTTTCGATATAGTGAAAAAAAATGCGTTTTTCCCTCGTTTTAGAACAAAAACAAGGCGCGAGTGCCATTTTGTATCTGACCTCGCGCCCCGTGTACTGCGAATATCTATCAATGCCCGTTAGGGAATGAGACCGTAGTTGCGGAAGACCTTTTGGATTTTCTCAAGAGCCGTAGTCACCTGCTCGCGAGTGTGCGTCGCCATCAGGCTAAAGCGGATGAGAGTGTCGTTGGCGGCCACAGCGGGCGACACAACGGGATTGACAAAGATGCCTTCCTCAAGCAGGTCGCGCGTGATGGCAAAGGTTTTGTTGTTGTCGCGGATATAGAGGGGGATGATGGGCGTGCTGGTGTTACCTATCTCGCATCCCATCTCGCGCAGGCCGTCAAGGGCATAGTGCGTTATATCCCAAAGGTGCTTTTGACGCTCGGGCTCGGTGAGCATTATATCGAGGGCGGCGTTGACGGCTGCTGTCGAGGCCGGCGTGATACTTGCCGTGAAAATATACGAACGCGAGTGATGACGCAGGAAGTTGGTGATAACCTCATCTGTGGCGATAAAGCCACCCAGCGAGGCAAACGACTTGGAGAACGTGCCCATGATAAGGTCAACCTCGTCGGCCAAACCAAAGTGGTTGCACACTCCACGACCGCCCTCACCAAAGACGCCTATCGAATGAGCCTCATCGACCATCACACACGCGTCATACTTGTGGGCAAGGTCAACAATATCGGGCAGATTACACACGTCGCCCTCCATAGAGAACACACCATCCGTGACAATGAGTTTGACGCGGTCGGGCTCGCAACGCTTGAGTTGCGCCTCAAGCGAGGCCATGTCGTTGTGCTTATACTTGAGCGGGGTGCTGAATGCCAAGCGACGTCCCTCCACGATTGAAGCATGGTCCTGCTCGTCACATAGGATATAGTCTCCACGGCCGGTGAGCGTCGACACGACGCCCAGGTTGACACCAAAGCCAGTCGAATAGACCATAGCGTCCTCCTTGCCAACGTAGTCAGCGAGGCGACGCTCGAGTTTCTTGTGAATATCAAGGGTGCCATTGAGGAAGGGCGAGCCGGCGCAGCCGGTGCCATACTTCTGGATTGCCTCGATTGCGGCTTGCTTGATTTTGGGATGATTCACCAGACCGGTGTAGCAATTCGAGCCAAACATGAGCACCTTGCGGCCGTTGATGATGACCTCGGTGTCTTGCTCGCTCGATATGGCGCGAAAGTATGGATAGATGCCCGCAGCTTTGGCCTTTTGGGGCTCGGTATACTGCGCCAACTTTGACTGTAATAACTTCATAGTCAACTTGAAATTGTTTGCTTTGCTGAATTGCAGGCTGCAAAATTAATAAAATAATTCCAATTCACCGCTATTATAGTACAAAAAAAACTAAACAGAGCATTATTTACACTCGCATTTACACTCGCATATATGAATTAAATTAGAAACTTGGGCGAAAACTTGCAATTGTCACGCCGAATTGCTACCTTTGTGATGAATTTGGGCGGCAGACCACGGCCTGCCTCACTAACGATATAAGTCACAACAAGTTACTATTCATCAACAAAGCATTATGGTCACCGACAACGCTGCCGCCAAGCAACAGTTGCTTGACAGCCGATACCTGCGCATGGCAGCCATCTGGGCCGAGAATTCCTATTGTCGGCGCCGACAAGTGGGCGCACTGCTGGTCAAGGACAAGATGATTATCAGCGACGGCTACAACGGCACTCCGGTAGGCTTTGAAAACGTGTGTGAGGACGACAACGACCACACTTTCCCCTACGTGCTACACGCCGAGGCAAACGCCATCACCAAAGTGGCCCAAAGCAACAATAGCAGTAGTGGGGCGACACTCTATGTCACAACATCACCGTGCATCGAATGCGCAAAACTGATTATCCAGGCTGGCATACGCCGCGTTGTCTACGCCCAAAGTTACCGCCTGGACGACGGCGTGGCTCTACTGCAACGCGCCGGCATCGAAGTTGTCCACCTTTGTAACACCCAATAGATATGCAACCACAAACCAACACCTCTCCAACCGGCGGAGCGGGAACAAGGCTGGGATTTTTCATTTGGCTACCGATTGTGATAGCGACATCGGTGGTGTCCGGCATCTTCATCGGCAAGCACTTCGCCTCTCCCGAGGCGGTGGCCAACAAAGACCGCAAAATCAATAGCGTGCTCAACCTTATTGCCAACGACTACGTCGACACAACCAATATCGACGAACTCGTGGAGCGTGCCATACCCAGCTTGTTGGAAAATCTTGACCCTCACACGGCCTACTTCACCGCGGCCGACCTGCGCGCCGCAAACGAGGACCTTCAAGGCTCTTTCAGCGGCATTGGATTGACGTTCACCACAATGAGCGACACTATCACCGTCATTGAGGTGCTCAGCGGCGGACCGTCAGAGAAAGTAGGCCTCATGGCTGGCGACCGCATCATCACAATCGACGACAGCACCTTTGTGGGACAAGGCCTAACCAGCAACGACGTGATGCGCCACCTGCGCGGGCCGAGAGGCACAACCGTCAAACTCGGCATCAAGCGCGCCACGTCGAGCAAACTGCTGCCGTTCACCATCACCCGTGACAACATCACCGTGGAGTCGGTGGACTGCTTCTATCTGCTCGACAAGACAACCGGATATGTCAAAGTCAACCAGTTTGGCGCCAACACCTATAACGAATTTATCACCGCGCTGATAACCCTAAGGGCCCAAGGCGCCAAGCGGTTTGTCGTTGACCTGCGCGGCAACGGCGGCGGATACATGGAAATCGCCATCATGATGGCGAACGAATTCCTGCCGTCCGACCAACTCATCGTCAGCACACGCGGACGATACAAGCGCGATGCCAACGAGTTCTGGAGTGACGGCACAGGCTCATTTGCGAACGACGAACTGGTAGTGCTCATCGATGAGTTCAGCGCGAGCGCGAGCGAGATTTTTGCCGGCGCCATCCAGGACAATGACCGCGGCCTGGTGGTGGGTTGCCGCTCGTTTGGCAAAGGACTTGTCCAAAATCAGTTTGTGCTGGCCGACAGCAGCGCCGTACGCCTCACCATCGCGCGCTACTACACTCCCAGCGGACGTTGCATCCAGAAGTCCTACAAGGGCGGCAAACAGGCCGACTACGAACGCGAACTATACGACCGCTACGCCAGCGGCGAACTCGATAGCCGCGACAGCGTTCGCGTGGATAGCACGCAACTCTTCACCACCGGCACGGGCCGAGAGGTGTATGGCGGCGGAGGCATCATGCCTGACATCTTTGTGCCACGCGACACCGTCGGAGTGAGCGGCTACTTTATCGACGTGGCCAACCACGGACTGCTACACAAATACGCCTTCCACTACGTTGACAGTCACCGGCAGTGGTTACAAGCGCTCACCGACTATAAGGAGTTCCTGCGCCGCGGACCCTCAGACCAGGCGCTGCTTGAAGACTTCGCCGCCTTTGCCGCCACCCAAGGCGTGCCGCCGCGCTGGTACTACATCAACCGCTCGCGGGCACTAATCCTCAACAACCTGCGCGCACTCATCGCGCGTGACGTGTGGGGCAACAGCGCGTTCTATCCCGTCTATAACCGCGACGACAAAACCGTGCAGGCTGCCCTCAAGGCACTCAACAAGCACAAGGCAGCCTTCCCCATACTCCCGGAGTGAATGTAGAAACTCTAACGTAAATATCCGAAATAATCGAAAATAATTGTTTCACGTAAAATCCGTATATATATATTTACAATGCGTAAAATATTTATTTTCGATAAGTTTTACGGATTTTACGTGAGATGTTTTCGGTAATTTTCGTTATTTTTCGAGATGAACAACAACGCTAAACAGATGATGCGCGGCATCATGGCAAAGTTCAAGCGAGAAGTCCCCCCGGGGCAACGTCTCGAGGAAGCCGGCCTCGTGGCCAACGCCATTGAGGCATCGCCGCTTTTTATCACCGCACGAACCATTCTCGCCTATCACGCCCTGCCCGACGAACTGCCAACCGCCGCCGCTCTCGCGCGGTGGCAAGCCACCGGGCGACGCATCCTTCTGCCACGCGTTATGCCCGACGGCATGCTCGAACTCGCCGACATGGCCCACGGCCTGACTACCGACAACCGCTACCACATCGCCGAGCCCACAGGGCCGTCCGTCGACCCGTCGGCCGTCGACCTGGCCATCATACCGGCCGTCGCCGTCGACCGCGATGGTTACCGCCTGGGGCGCGGCGGCGGATACTATGACCGGCTGCTCCCCCATCTGCGCTGCCCCGTCATCGCCGCCGTGCTCTCCTGTCAACTCGTCGAACTCGTACCGCGCGAGAAGCACGATGTCCCCGTCAACGCAATCGCCTGCCGCGACACCTTATTATATATAGGGCAGGCCACTGACAACTAACGTCCCTGATGGGCGGGCACCGCCCCACCCACTAACAACTGACATGATAGCCATTCTGCTCAACGACACTCTGCAGGCCATCGCCATCAAAAAACTCGCCGGGCACATCGCTGCCGAGGCAGCCATCGCCCGCGACCTCGACGACCTCACGTCGCGCCTCGCGCCACACGCACGCCTCATTATCACCGACGCCGTCCACTTTGTGGCACAACTTCACTGGTTCATGCCCCGCCGCGACCACGTCATCATCGCCGACGCGTTCCCGGCCTCAACGCCATCCGACGAGCCTGACCAGCCCCCCTGCGAGCGGCCAGGCCAAGGCCAGGCCCTACAAAGTGGTGGGGAGAGGCCCGGCCCGGTGTGGCTGCCGCTACCCTGCAGCCAAGCCGAACTGCTGCGACGCCTCGCCGACATCGTGAATAACACCCCTGGCGACAAACAGCCTCAGGCTCCACCACCCGACGTGCTCACGCGCCGCGAACGCGACGTGCTGCACCTCATTGCAGCCGGACTACGCAACACCGACATCGCCGAGCGCCTGCACATCAGCCTCAACACCGTCCTCTCTCACCGCAAGCACATCACCGCCAAACTTGGCCTCAAAAGCATCGCCAACCTCAGCCACTACGCCCTGCTCAACGCCCTCATCTAACCGCCACACGCCAAAATTGCACTAAAGTAGTGCAATTTTGGCCACATTTTGCACTACTTTTGTGCAATTTTTATTATATCATAAAATCCGCAACTTCTCCAACCTCTCGTCTATTTCCGTCTATTTACGTCTATTATTCTCACGTAAAATTCGTAAAATCTTTCTCGTAAATTTTCGTAAATATTTTATTTTCCGTTATTGCTGTCCGGTAAGATCCATCAGGATTGTCAAAGTTTGTAGGGCCTCGCCTTGGCGTGGCCGCAAGCAGCGACAAACGAGAGCCCCGTCAGGGGCTATTTGGTAATGGAAACTTTTATTATATTGATGTCCGGTAAAATCCATTAGGATTGTCAAAGACTGTAGGGCCTCGCCTTGGCGTGGCCGCAAGCGGCGACAAATTGTAGGGCCTCGCCTTGGCGTGGCCGCAAGCGGCGACAAATGTGAGCCCCGTCAGGGGCGACAGCTCCTAGGCGGGGGCGTTAGCCCCCGTGACTATGGTGTGAGTTTTTTCTCAAACAAAGCCCTGTAAGGGCGACAGAAACGTGCGGAGACTGTCGCCCCTACGGGGCTGCGGTTACTTGTAGGGG